>JAKQYF010000075.1 GCA_023356535.1 Trichodesmium sp. MAG_R03
CTAAAACCTAACACCTAAAACCTAAAACCTAACACCTAAAACCTAAAACCTAAAACCTAACACCTAACACCTAACACCTAACACCTGCCACATGACACCTTAAATCAACAACTAAGTCTATTTTGGCGTAACATCAGTTACATAAGCTTGAGCTACCGAAAAGCTGGCACTTTTTTTTACTCAAAAAGGCTAAAGTCTTTATCTGTAAATGCTTTGAGAGTTAATCAACCAGCCCTAGTTAACTTGGAAAAACTTAACAAAACTTTGCAACTTGATAGTGGAACCTCTAGACCACAAACTTGTAAAATCCAGATCGACTACCTAGAGAGAAACAAATTAAAATGAAAAAGTATATTTGTAATGTCTGTGAATATATATATGACCCAGAAGAAGGAGACCCAGATAGCGATATAGATCCAGGCACTCCCTTTAAAGATATTCCCGATGATTGGGTTTGTCCAGTTTGTGGAGTAGGTAAAGAAGATTTTAAAGAAGATGAAGAGTAACTAATACGAATCAAATGTCTTTCTCAACTCTGAAAATTGTAGTTGTTGGTGGGGGAGCAGCAGGTTTTTTTGGAGCATTAGCAGCAGCTCCCCAGAACCATGTCACTATTTTAGAAGCAGGGCGACAACCTCTAGCAAAAGTAAGCATATCTGGTGGTGGACGTTGTAATGTCACCCACGCTTGTTTTGACCTAGCAATATTTATCCAAAACTACCCCCGAGGTAGCAAAGCACTTCGGGGACCATTCACTAGATTTCAAGCTCGCGATACTGTGGAATGGTTTGCTAATAGAGGCGTACAGTTAAAAACCGAAGCAGATGGACGAATGTTTCCCACTACTGATGATTCTGCCACAATAGTTGAATGTTTAACTAAAACTGCTTTATCTAAGAGTGTAAATATTCGTACAGGAGCAGCAGTAGTTTCAGTCAAATGCAAGACAACAGAGGGAGGGGAGAATTTATTTCTAGTCGAGTTAAGATCGGGAGAATTTCTGGAGTGCGATCGCTTGCTCCTGGCAACTGGCAGTAGTCCTATTGGCCATCGTTTGGCAAAAGGACTAGGCCATAAAGTTATTCCTCCTGTTCCTTCTTTATTTACTTTCAATATCTTTGACCCGCGTCTCAAAGATTTGGCAGGTATTTCCGTCGAAAATGCCTGTTTACAACTTCCGAAAGCTAAGTTAAAACAAACTGGCCCTGTACTGTTGACTCATTGGGGTTTAAGTGGACCAGCAACTTTAAAGTTATCTGCTTGGGGTGCTAGATTTCTCTATGAAAATAATTATCAATCTGATTTATTAATTAATTGGTTATCAGATATTAATCCAGAAGAGATACGAACTAAGCTATTAGAATTTAAAAGTTTTAAGAAAAAGGCGATCGTTAATAGTTGCCCTTTTTCTCTACCGCGTCGTTTATGGGAACGTTTAGTTATTGC
Source organism: Trichodesmium sp. MAG_R03 (assembly GCA_023356535.1). Classification (GTDB taxonomy): domain Bacteria; phylum Cyanobacteriota; class Cyanobacteriia; order Cyanobacteriales; family Microcoleaceae; genus Trichodesmium. Next base: position 1,447 of record JAKQYF010000075.1, read on the forward strand.
TGCAGATATTGACTCTAAAAAACGTTGGGCAGAGTTATCAAATCAAGCTATTCATAAGTTAATTTTGGAATTGACTCAAGGTAAATATAAAATTCGAGGAAAAGGAATTTTTAAGGAAGAGTTTGTTACTTGTGGTGGAGTAAGTTTAAAAGAAGTTAATTTTAAAACTATGGAAAGTCGTTGTTGTCAGGGATTGTATTTTGCAGGAGAAATTTTGGATATTGATGGAGTTACAGGTGGTTTTAATTTCCAAAGTGCATGGACAACTGGATGGTTGGCGGGTGAAAGTATGAAAGTCTTACCTAATACCTAGATAATTAGGGATTAATAAAATAAGTTAGGTGGGTTTAATTCTCGTTAATAGTGATGAAAATTTACAATGGTGAAAACCTGGCTTTTCTAGAGCTGACTTTTTACTTGTTTTTTTTGAATATATGTGTTACTATAAATTTAAAAATTAAAAAGTCAGGTTATGAAAGCTAGATTTAAGTAGATCTTGCTGATTAAATATCAAAGCATTGACACATAAAGCTTTTAGCTTTTAAGGAGGAATAGACTATCAATTATTACCAGCAAAAGTAAGTCAATTAGTATTAAAATAAGTAGAAAAACCTTTTAACCTTACACCAAAACATTACACCAAAACATAAAGAGAATATAACTTAAACTCAAGCAAGTTTTTAGAAAAACCAAGATTACTTCGTGATCAGAAGCAAAATGCTTGATCCAAGCTCACATAATTACGCAAGTAGGCTATGTCAGATAATTCTGGTTTGCTAGTGACTAATAATTCTACTGCTATTAACGCTATCAGCCACTATATTTACCAAACTATTGTTTCCATTCAAAAGAAACATCCAGAATGGATAACCTCAAAGTACAGGAGTATTCCTTGGCATGATCCCAAGTATAAACCTACTTTGATTAATAAGTTAACAAAAGGTCTTTCTAATGTTAAGAAACAGGATACTTTAAAGCTGAAAGTCAAAAATTATATCCAAATTCTCCTAACTCCAGAATTTATTAATTCTGCTGAATATAATGTTTTAGTTGCTGAGATAGACAAACATATTTATCCAGAAGTAACACTAGTTTCATCAGATAAAATTATTAATTATCAGGTATCTGATTTATCCACAAATGGAACAAAATTAGTAGAGTCAGGAATTGCTATTTTACTGTTAGATGTAGAAAATTTACCACTCAATCCTGAAACAGAAAAAATTCTTGTAGATATCTGCAATTATCCAATTCAAATTAAAGTTGCTTTTGCTAACTGGCGCAGTATGGGGAAAAAAGATGAAGAATTTCACCAACGTGGTTATCAATTAATTCATGTTCCTCCTGGAAAAGATAGTGCTGACTTAAAAATGGCAACGGTAGGTTCTTCTATTTTTCTCAATTATCCCAAGGCTAAGGAAATTTTAGTTTGTTCCTCGGACCGAGGATTAACTCATCTTGGTACTACTCTACAATCTCATGGGTTAACCGTGTATCAGGTGCGGAAATATAAAAATCAAATTACAATCTTAAATAGTAAAACTGGGGAATCAAAAATATATGCTTTGTCGGTTCCAGACATTCCTAGTGTTAATAAATTTGTTATTCAGTTACAGGAATTAATTCGAGCAGAAACAGCAAAGATTGGACAGCAATGGATTAAATTTTCGAGAATTTCTGCTTTGTATAAGGAAACTTATAAGTTAAATCTTAAGGATGTAGTTGAAACTCACTTCCCTAGTCACAAGTCAAATCATATATTTGTCAATTATCCAGTTTATTTTGCCCTTCATAAACCATCAGAAAAATCTCAAACTTATGTTAGTATTTTTAATCTGTTTAAACCAGAAAAAAAAACTTAAATCCTACCCCAAATAAGGTTGCAGAAAAGACTGATATTACCAATGCTTCTAAGATTATTTCTCAGAAAGATATGGAAAAAGTATTAGTCAAAATTGTGACAAATTTAACTGCTAAATCTCCAGGAAGTTATGTTCCTATTTCTAATCTTAGCAGTGAGTTTCATAGGTTATATGGTCAACCAATTACAAAAGCTATTAAGGAATTTCAACCAAGTAAGAAGTTTCCTAAGTTTCTAGAGTTATGTAGTTCGCTGAAGTTGTATAAATCTAAAGAAGGCTGTTGGCTCGTCAGCTTAAGTTAACAATCAACAGTCAAAATATTTTTTCCGCTCTACAAATGAATCTGGAGGTCTATATCTGATTTATTTTTTGATCAAAATACTACAGATTTCAGAGCAGGGCCAGCTAATCTTAACAATCACAGGACTTACGCAAAGGTACTATATATAGAGCCTTGGTGCGTTACTAAGTTTGCAATTCAAGTCGTGAAGCGTTCGCTCCGCTTGGCGTCAGCAAAACACACCCTACCAATAGCGTTCATACGTAAGTGCTAAATCATTGACAATTTGAATCGCCTAAATGGCTACCAGATGATCATCTTGAACTATAGTAAAGACCATAAGAGCCTAGTTAATTTTTTTGGTTTTTTGACTTGAAACGACCTAGGTCAAAGGCTCTTCTCTGAGTGTGCTTAGTCTTGCGCCCAGTGACTCGCTTGCGCCACATATTAAAGCTTGAGATACTCAAAGAGCGTCGCATTAATACAATTACTTGTTTCTCCTGGAGACCAAACTGAGCTTTGATAGCCTCGAATGGTGTTCGATCTTCCCAAGCCATTTCAATAATACGATCAATATTGTGGTTATCTAAGTCAGGAATCTTCATTTGAGTTCAAAATAAACTACCCTATAATATAACAAAATATTAATTGTTATAAATATATACAATTAATATTTTCAAATAATTTCCTAAAATTACTGTCAAGTGGATGTTTTGAGCAAATAAAATCTTACTTTTGACTTTTGACTTTTGACTATTTGGCTTTTGGCTTTTGACTTTAAAATAGTATATTATCAAAAAGAATGTAAACAAAAGTAAAGACAAAGTCAATGAAGAGCAAAGTTGTAGTAATAGTCGGTGCCACTGGAGGTATAGGTTCAGGAGTGGCACAGAAACTGGCCAGCTCAGGCGCCAATTTAGTTTTGGCCGCGAGAGATAATAATAGATTAGATGCTTTAGCAACCCAACTATCTACAACCGAAATTATTACTGTACCAACAAATATCACAAACCCACAGGAAGTAGAAACCCTGATGGAAAAAGCTGCCCAGCATTTTGGCAAAATAGATATTTTGATCAATGCAGCAGGAGCAGGTATTTTCAAGCAATGGAACAAAATTGAACCTGCTGACCTGGATATTATGCTTGACCTGAATTTGAAAGGTAGTTTCTACACTTCTCAAGCTGCTGCCAATATTATGAAAGGACAAAAATCTGGCCATATTTGTAACGTTATTGGGATTCTTGGCAAACATTCAATGGCAATGGGAAGTATTTATTGTGCTTCTAAGTTTGGTTTAGTGGGATTGAGTAAATGTATGGCAGATGAATTAAGGCGTTATGGTATTAAAGTAACTCTTTTCTATTTTGGAGGAGTAAATACCTCTTTTTGGGATCATGTTAGTCTGAAAGTTGATCGCTCAAAAATGCTGAGTTCGGAAACTGCTGCTGATGCAATTATGTTTGCTCTTAATGCAGAACTTCAAGCAGTACCGATGGAAATTAATATTCAACCAGATAGTCACTTATTTTTCTAAGAGTTTACTTTTTTAAATGGCTATTTTGGATAACTTAAGACAAATGATTTTATCTTTATCTGTTTTTCCCTATTAGTTATGGTATTCTCTTTGCCAAAAGATTAAGATATATAACAGCTTATATAGCAATCCTAAATAGATTGTAACAATTCAACAACTAGAAATAAATTCCGAAAGTCTTAAGCATGAAGCATTACCCCCAAACCTATACGCAGAAAGCGGCAAGATTTTTGACATAAATAAAATAGGATTGCTATAGTAAGTGCTTAGGTAAAAGTAATTATACCAATTTCATTAGCTCTGAGCTATAGTACTTGTCTTATATTGAAATTACTGAGCATGTCAAAGTTTTGAGCAGATAAAATTTTAATGCATGACTTTTAACTTCTGTCAAACGGTATTATATCAAATCCGGTTGAATATTTACTATATTATGGTATACGGGGCTTTGGAAGCCAGGAAGATTGAATATTGAAGTGATAATAATTATTAATACAGGACTTACGACAAGGGACTAACTGTAGTTTAAATATCTGAAATAATTAGGGAAAAGACACTATATATAGCGGCACTGCGTAAGTCCTGTTCATATTTATTTAGCTACCAGTTTATTCTAAAATTCTTTGCTATATTTGTTTTTAGATTGTCTTTTAAAGAAATACTTTGAAAATTTAGGTTGCAAATTATTAGATTAGGTGTAAAATCTGCCACAAAAGTGTAATTTGTTCTAAATCAAGCAAAATCTAATTTCTAAGGTGAAATTTAATTATAGCAATGCTTAATCACTAAAGCAATCTCTAAAACTGTTAAGCTACCTTGGTAATAGGCTTCAAGTCTCCAAACTCAAACTTGTTCTTAGTAAGAAAATACCTGTAACAGCCATCACTTTAACTGGTGATGCCATAAAGGTTCAAGGTTAAGACTTGTCCATTCGCTTTGAGTAGGTTAAATATTGCACTTATCTAAATCTATTTGTATTTTTTTGTAAAGCAAAGAAAAAAATTGTAATCTTAAATTATTCTTCAAAAGCAGACTAATTTAAATCTAGATTGATTCAGTAACCCATATTCCATAATATGGTTAAACAATAAATCTAAAGTCGCAGCCAAAATTTAGAATGTGGTGGCGATAGAAAAAGTGTTAGTTCAGGTTATGTTAACCAAAGCAAAGTTAAATATTACCGGGCTAATTCCAAATTGGTGTGAGGATTGGTGAAAATATGACAAAACTTATCTGGAATACTTTTAAGCACAGTTCTAGTGTTTTTAGTGTGGCATTATTGATGGTAGGTTCGGCGATCGCCGCTGAGGCTCCTTTACAAAATTTAGGAAGTGATGAAGATTCTGTAAATCAGAACTTAGCCCAAGGCACAATTGAGATTTCTCAAGTTGTTGATAGTCGGCCAATGCCAATGGATGATCCTTCTCTGGCACCAGTAGGGGTTTCAGATTTGGGAGATGGAGAGTATATGGATCAGGTAACATCCGTGACTCAGTTATCTGATGTACAACCTACGGACTGGGCTTTCCAAGCTCTACAATCCTTAGTAGAGCGTTATGGTTGTATCGCAGGTTATCCTGACGGTACTTATAAGGGAAATCGAGCGATGACCCGGTTTGAGTTTGCGGCAGGCTTGAATGCTTGTTTGGATAGAATCACGGAATTAATTGCTGCTGCAACTTCAGACTTAGCAACTAGGGAAGACTTGGTAGTTTTACAAAGACTACAAGAGGAGTTCGCTGCAGAATTAGCTGCTTTGCGGGGACGAGTTGATTCTCTAGAGGCCAGAACAACAGAACTTGAAGCCAATCAATTCTCTACTACAACAAAACTAAATGGAGAGGTATTGTTCTGGTTGAGTGATACCTGGGGAGAAAGAGCCGAAGGTCGTGGTATATCAAGGAGCGATGATGACAAAACTCAGACCACTTTGGGTTATAGAGTTCGTTTAAACTTTGATACCAGTTTTACTGGGAAAGACCGCTTGAGAACTCGTTTACAAGCTAACAACGTTCCGAACTATAGTGGTCAAGATTTAACTAATACTTTGATGGCTCGTCTTTCTACGGATAGTAGCTCAAGTAATGATGTTTCCATGAGTAAGTTGGCCTATCGTTTTCCTTTGCTAGATGGTAAAGGTAAAATAGAAGTAGCGGCTAAGGGTTATGGTCTGGACGACTTTATGGGAACTATTGCACCTTTTGAAAGTACTGGTGCTGGTTCTATTTCAAGATTTGGGCGATTTAACCCTACTTTCTATCGTGCTCCTTCTGATACAGGTTTTAAATTTGCTTATGGCTTCAATGACGTAATTAAGTTGACAGTTGGTTATGCTGCATCAGACCCAGCCAAACCTGAAGAAGGTAAAGGTCTTTTTAATGGTGGTTATAGTGCATTTAGCCAGTTTAAAATTGAGCCAAGTGATCGGATAGCTTTTCAGCTAGGTTATGTCCGTAGCTTCCATCCTAAAGGAGACGTTAACCTAACAGGAAGTACAGGAAGTTTTAAAGGCAAGGACCCTTTTGGTGGGATACGGACTAGCACAGATAATATCAACTTTGAAGTTCAATGGCTAATTACTGATGGCTTTCAAATAGGAGGTTGGTTTGGTTCTTCCTTTGCTCGTCGTGAAGATAGCAGTAATAACGACGATACTACTATTCTGAATGGTGCTTTAACCTTAGCTTTCCCAGACTTACTAAAAGAAGGCAGCTTGGGAGGTATTATCGTTGGTGTGCCACCTGTAATTACTGATGATGGTAATAATTCTATAAAAGACGATGATACTTCTCTTCACGTGGAGGTGTTTTATCGCTTCCAAATGAATGACAAGATTGCTATTACTCCTGGTTTCTTTGTGATTACTAATCCCAATCATGATGATAATAATGATACTCTCTGGGTTGGTACAATCAGAACTCAATTCAGATTTTAGATTTTTGGCTTGAGGGTAGAAAATGAAATAGCACTCAGCCATCAACAATTCCTTGATAATCAAAATTTTGGCATTTATACCTGCACTCTCCTGAAAAAGAGGACCAGTAGTAAATGCCAATAGACCTATCCAAAAATGCTGATTTTAGAAGGGCAGGGCAAGGGTTGGAGAACCTTAGATTTTCTGACAAATATTATATTTGGTTCCTTTAATCTGTGGTTTGAGTTTAAATGCTAGCTTGAATCTATATTATGGTCTTCAGTTCAACTGTGATACCTTGTGGAAGATCTGGAACTGAAAGTTTCGGTTAAAGCAAGAACAGAGATAAACAATTAAATCAAATAATCATAAAATTTTATTGATTTTTGTAGATTTTTGGGAATTGCAAAATAGTTGCCTAGTTTAATTAAAAGGTGTGAGGAGAGATCAAGATGACAAAAATAATCCTGAACGTTCTGAAGCAAACCCCTGGTGCGTTCAGTGTAGTTGCCTTATTAGCTAATTCGGCTTTGGCTAATCAAGTTCCTGTAGAACAACTGGCTAATGTCCAAAATATAAATACTAATACAACTACTCAGTTACCTGTAAAGCCACAAAATGATGCTACTTCAACAGAAAAAGTCTCAGGAGATAGTCGGTTGCAAAAACTGAAAGACCCCTCCCTACCAATTCCAGGAGCTGAATTAGAACAAGCTGACCCGATGGGGCAGGTAACATCTGTGTCTCAGTTGTCAGATGTACAACCAACTGATTGGTCTTTTCAAGCTTTACAATCTTTGGTAGAACGTTATGGTTGTATTGTTGGTTATCCAGACGGTACTTACAAAGGTAATCGGGCAATGACCCGTTATGAGTTTGCAGCCGGTTTAAATGCTTGTTTAGATAGAATTACAGAGTTAATTGCTGCTGCAACTTTAGAGTTAGTAGCTCGTGATGATTTGGCAGTTTTACAAAGACTTCAAGAAGAGTTTGTTGTAGAATTAGCAGAGTTGCGTAGTCGTGTTGATGCCCTTGAAGCCAGAACAACAGAACTTGAAGCCAATCAATTCTCTACTACAACAAAACTAAATGGAGAGGTATTGTTCTGGTTGAGTGATACCTGGGGAGAAAGAGCCGAAGGTCGTGGTATATCAAGGAGCGATGATGACAAAACTCAGACCACTTTGGGTTATAGAGTTCGTTTAAACTTTGATACCAGTTTTACTGGGAAAGACCGCTTGAGAACTCGTTTACAAGCTAACAACGTTCCGAACTATAGTGGTCAAGATTTAACTAATACTTTGATGGCTCGTCTTTCTACGGATAGTAGCTCAAGTAATGATGTTTCCATGAGTAAGTTGGCCTATCGTTTTCCTTTGCTAGATGGTAAAGGTAAAATAGAAGTAGCGGCTAAGGGTTATGGTCTGGACGACTTTATGGGAACTATTGCACCTTTTGAAAGTACTGGTGCTGGTTCTATTTCAAGATTTGGGCGATTTAACCCTACTTTCTATCGTGCTCCTTCTGATACAGGTTTTAAATTTGCTTATGGCTTCAATGACGTAATTAAGTTGACAGTTGGTTATGCTGCATCAGACCCAGCCAAACCTGAAGAAGGTAAAGGTCTTTTTAATGGTGGTTATAGTGCATTTAGCCAGTTTAAAATTGAGCCAAGTGATCGGATAGCTTTTCAGCTAGGTTATGTCCGTAGCTTCCATCCTAAAGGAGACGTTAACCTAACAGGAAGTACAGGAAGTTTTAAAGGCAAGGACCCTTTTGGTGGGATACGGACTAGCACAGATAATATCAACTTTGAAGTTCAATGGCTAATTACTGATGGCTTTCAAATAGGAGGTTGGTTTGGTTCTTCCTTTGCTCGTCGTGAAGATAGCAGTAATAACGACGATACTACTATTCTGAATGGTGCTTTAACCTTAGCTTTCCCAGACTTACTAAAAGAAGGCAGCTTGGGAGGTATTATCGTTGGTGTGCCACCTGTAATTACTGATGATGGTAATAATTCTATAAAAGACGATGATACTTCTCTTCACGTGGAGGTGTTTTATCGCTTCCAAATGAATGACAAGATTGCTATTACTCCTGGTTTCTTTGTGATTACTAATCCCAATCATGATGATAATAATGATACTCTCTGGGTTGGTACAATCAGAACTCAATTTAGGTTCTAGAAAGATAGGTTAATTAACTAGATATAGACCAAGTTAGGGTAAAGAGATGATTGATTCTTTTCCCTACTTTTTTTCTTATTTAGGAATGAGAATTAAATAGGGCTTGCTGAAAAAGTCTTTTTCAGGAGTAGGGGACCCACCCCTAATATCTTCCAGGAAGAGATGTAGGAAGGTTGCATAACAAAAATGCGTTTCATGTCATGTAGCGAAACGTCCCTACAGAGGAACGGGAAATTGATAGAGGAGGTAATAGGATATATTTGTCCCTTGATTTTTCTGCCATGGGAAAGCTCCAAATACTAACTTTTTGAGCTCTCAGGACCGAAAACTAGACACTTTTTTCGAGTTTAAAAATCCTTTTACCTTTATGTGTCAATACTTTTGGATTTAATTAGCAAACCCTAAATAGGTATTGCTGAATCGTCAGTAAATTGTTTTTATTCAAACTAAGCTTTCGATGATATATTATCAGGACTTATACCAATTTTATAAATGTTTGTTACAGATGGGCGATCTTCACTATAGTTTTATGCGATCGCTTAATTATTTTATTCAAGAAAACCTTCAGTTATTCAACTAAAATAAGCCTCTTCAGGGAAAGATTTTAATACTTAACGGTAAGGCATAAGCTGTTAACTATTTAGATTGCCTATTCTGATAACAACCAATTAAAGCAAAAATTTTTACAGTAAGAATTTAGCTATTTTGGTAAAATTTACAATACGTCATTTAAATGATCAATAGCTTAGTTCTTTAGGGTCTGCTGGAGAAATCTATAAACCCATAATTTTCAGAGTTTTAAGTTCTGAATTCGCTGCTAGGAAGTCATATAAAATGACCGAGTCAATACCAAAAACCAGAAATTTTTTCTAATCTGGTGAGGGAAAAAGGCAGAAAAATTAACAGTTCAACTATTGCTGATTCCCCATTCCCTACTCTCGCGCCTATGACTTTTTCAGCAAGTCCTATTTATTAATTTGATACTTATGGCATTCGCCAAACTTTGATATTTTGATCTAGACTACCACTGACTAAGGTTTTGCCATCAGGAGTCATAGCAAGAGAACTAATTTGTTTTGCGTGGCCAAAAAGTGTTTCTAATTTTTCTTTGGTATTTATATTCCAAATAGTAATGTTGTCACCACCACTAACTATTGTTCGGCTATCAGCACTGAAAACGAGAGCTTTAACTGCACTTGTACTAGGTGTAATTACAGTTTTCTCTTTTCCTGTATTGAAATCCCAGAGTCTAATGGTACCATCATTACTCCCACTAGCTAAGGTTTGATTATCTGGACTAATGGCGATCGTATTAACTGCCTTGGTATGTCCTTGTAAAGTTTGTTTCCGAGTAAGGGTACTTGAATCCCACAATCTAATGGTACCGTTATTACTACCAGTAACTAAAACTTCCCCATTTCGGCTAAAAGCTAAAGAATTGACTTCATATTCCTTATCTGGTATTCGAGTCAGTCTTCGACTACCTGTTTGGATGTTCCACAACTTCATAAATTTATCGCTGCCAACAGTTGCTAATGTCTGTCCATCTGGGCTAATGGCAACTGCATTCACTTGACGATTGTGACCTAGAATCTCTATTGATAGTTTACCATTTTTGAGATCCCATATTTTGATAGTTTTGTTTGTACTAACACTCACCAATATTTCACCATTAGGACTTATTGCCAGAGTAGTTATTTTATCTGTATGAGCATCTCGAATATCGTTTTTTAGTTTCCCAGTATTGAGGTTCCAAATCTTGATAGTATTTAAGCCACCACTAACTAGAGTTTCACCATCTAGTGTCAGGGCTATTGCATTTACTTCTCCAATAGAACCATTTAAGGTTTTTTGTAAAAACCTACTACTGTTAAAACATTGCAATAAAAAAACCGGATTAGTAGGAAACATTCTATAGTGCCAAACGCCATAAAACTGAGAAGCTGACCCTGCTAACAGAAACATTGCTAACCCTACTATTAGGTTATTTATCAACTTAATTCCTGATTTATTATTAGATATTTTTGTACTTGTTTTAGTTTTGACTTTTGTCTTTACTTTTTGCTTAGTTTTAGTTCTATCTATTGAGCCTTTTGTATTTTCCCTAGTTGAACGACCTTGTTGAACAATAGTTGAAATCTGAGAATTATCAGTTGAGCTATTTTCTCTTTCCATGTCTGCCAGGCACTGCAAAATCATCGTTGGATTTTGAGGTCTATTACCAGGAAAAGGTGCCATTAAATAATCTATAATATCTTTAAATTCTGGTGATATTGTAGGGGCATATTTCTGCCATTCCAGCCTTCCAGAACGTGAATTTTCTGGAAAAGTTGTGGGGGGTTTACCTGTTAATAAATACACGAAAGTACGCCCTAAAGAAAAAAAATCTGATTGAGGTACTGCTTTGCCATTCGTTTGCTCTGGAGCGGTATACCCTGGAGAAACAATTCCTGTAACATTTGGTCCTTCACCTACTACTTTTAGTAAGTAGGTATCAGATACCTCTCTGACAGTCCCAAAGTCTATCAATACCAATTGACCATTGGGCTTCCGCATGATGTTGTGAGGCTTAATATCTCGATGGAAATAATTTTGCTGATGAACTTGATCCAATATTTCGGATAATTGTATTAGCCAATTCACTGCTTTAGTTTGATTTATTGGCCTATGGCGACGACTTTTCATCCAATCCATCAAATTCGAGCCGTTGATAAATTCCATTACTAGGCAGTGTAAAGGCTCTTCATTGTCTGCTGGTAAGAATGTAAAATAACCATCGTGTTCTATTTTAGGAATCCCAGGATTTCGTAAATTGATAAGTACCTGTGCTTCCTGCTGAAACAGAGATATAGCTTTCGGATGACTTTTCAGTAATACCTTGAGAACTTTTTGTACTCCTCTATCTTCTACAAGATAAGTTTTGCCAAAACCTCCACCCCCAAGAGGCTTGAGAATACGATACCGATTTTGCAGCACCAGTTCTGAGCCACATTGACAACAGGTGCGTCTAGCGCCATTCAATGGATCAGAGGGGTCGGGGCAATTGGGATTAAGGCAGTAACTCACAGAAGCCAGATACCCAGATTTGTATAGCTTTGCTTTCTCATAATATAGCTTGAGTATAGTCTAATTTCACACTTTTGCGAAAAAATTATTTATTTTTGCTAATTTTTTGACCTGAATCTACATATTTTTTAGAAGTAGTTAAAGTCATCAATTTTTTATAATTTTAAGTTCCAACCAGCGATCGCCAGACAACTCCATCCCACAATCAATACTACTCCACCTATAGGTGTAATAGCTCCTAACCATTTGAATCCAGTTATACTTAAAGCATATAAACTACCAGAAAAAATTACTATTCCAGTAATAAAGGCATATCCAGCAACAAGCATTAAAGATTGGGGTAGCTCTTCTATTATTAATAAAAAAGCTACCATTAATAATGCTAAAGAATGATACATTTCTAGACGGGCGCCTGTCTGAAAAATATCGAGAGAGTATTGACTCAAGTTTTCTTTCAAAGCATGAGAAGCGAAAGAACCAGCTACTACAGATAAACCTCCCAAGTATAAATGCTATTACTAAAAAAATCTTAGTCATTAATTTATTAATTTTGTACTCCTTAATATTATAGTAATTAGATAATTACTCTTAATCGATTATTTTATTTATGATTTACTCATCATTTTTCTATTGAATTTACAACATACTATCATCATGATTTTCACAATTTTAGTGAATTGTTACTTATTCAACCAGAAAATTTTTATTTGTTGTTAATATCGTCAAAACCTAATTCAACTTTAATTTGACTAAACTTTCTTTTACTTACGAACAGCTTCTAATAAACGAGAATAATAGAAACTAGTGCTAGTCATTGCTTGTCTTTGAATAGAAAAACCATTACTTTCAATAATTGTAATAATATCAGCTTCCCGATGCTGATAAGCACGAGTAGTTTTACTTGGCCCAGGAAATAACTCTCCAACTTTTTTCAATATACTTAAAGCTAAAGTTTTTGGTGCAAAGCTAAGAATTAACCGTGACTTTGCTAGAGATATCAAATGATCAATCATAGCTGCAACTTGGTCTTGAGAATAATGAATTAACACATCCAAACAAGTAACTGTATGATACTTACCACTTAAAGTTTCTAAGTCTTGAGCCACAAAATTAATATTATCTATATTGATTAAACTAAATTTAGCACGCTGATATGCTTCGGATACCATTTTTTCTGAGATATCACTACCATAAATAACTGCTCCAGATTTAGCCAAAGGAATACTCAAACTACCAACCCCACAACCAGCATCACATATTGATAACCCTGGTAAATTATCATCTGCTTGCAACCAACTAAGGACAGTATCAACAGTTTGCTGATGTCCTTTCCTAATATCTAATTGTACCTTATTTACTTGGCCATCTCCATAAATTCTTTGCCATCGGTCAAAACCAGTTGAATTAAAATAATCTCTGACAATTGTTTTGTCGTCTGTTTTTGTCATTTCTATACTTTAGATATTACAGTGATTCTCAAGTAAACTTACAAGATTTTATGTTCTATCAAAACTTATTTGATATGGTCAATTGCTAAGTACCAGCTCATCAATGGGGTAGTAGCAACTTAACTCAATTATTATCCCTTACTTTGGGTAAAAAAATTTTCACTATTAGAATTGGATTACCTAGGGTTTGCTGATTAATAATAAAAGCATTGACACATAAAGGCTTTAGGCTAAATTTATATAGCAAAAATTACCAGCTTTGTGCTGGTTTAAGCTTAAAAAATCAGAGTTTCGTGCTGACCACCACAGAAAAGCCAAAGGCCAATTCTTACTGCCACCTCCTCTGTAATTCCCATTTATCCTAACCCCTGGCTCCTCTATTCCCTAACTGAAAAGGCTTTTTCAGCAAAGCCCTAGCTAAATCAGTTCTGAGAAATGCTTAGGTCTTTCCGACTACATCCTCTATATATTCCCTTTTATTATGTAGGGACGTTGAATGCAACGTTCCTAACTACTCCCCTGGGAATTAAAAATACTTTTTCAGCAGATCCTCATTTCTTAATAACTGAAATTTTACCTTAAGTATAGCATTAATGCACGGGAATTGGTATAACTGGCTACTGTATTCTATCAATTGTCCTATACTGAATAGCTTCAGCTACGTAAGCAGGTTTCAATCCCTCATCACCTGCCAAGTCAGCAATAGTTCTTCCTACCTTTAAAATTCGATCGCTAGCTCTTGCTGACAAACCTAATTTTCTAATGGCCCCTTCCAATAAACTCCGACTACTATCATCCAAATTACACCACTTGGGAAAATGACGACTCTGCATCTGAGCGTTACAACTTAAACCAGTCTCTTCACGAAACCGATGTCGAGCGATATCCCGTGCTACTCTAACCCTTTCTCTCACATCTACCGAGCTTTCCCCAGTTTCCTGTCTAGTAATTTCCTCTGGTTTCAACCGACTGACCATCACTTGTAAATCTATCCTATCCATCAAAGGTCCTGAAAGTTTTCCCCAATATTGCTCTCGTTGCCGTGATGAACAAGTACATTGTTGAATGGGGTCGCCATAATAACCGCATGGACAAGGGTTTGTGCTCGCAACCAAAGTAAACTGAGCCGGAAATTCTACCGAAAGTCTGGTGCGAGATATTGTCACCACTCCATCTTCCAAAGGTTGACGTAGATATTCCAAAACATTGCGATTAAACTCTGTTAATTCATCTAAAAATAATACGCCTCTGTGAGATAAAGAGATTTCCCCTGGCCGAGGAAAACTACCTCCACCTACTAAAGATGGTCCTGATGCCGAATGGTGTGGACTACGAAACGGGCGATCGCTCACCAAACTACCTCTATCTTTCAACAACCCTGCCACCGAATAAATTTGAGTTACTTCCAAAGCTTCCTCAAAAGTCAGCGGAGGCAAAATTCCCGGTAAGCGTCGCGCCAACATAGTTTTCCCACTGCCAGGAGGTCCGACAAAAATTAAATTATGCCCACCAGCAGCAGCTATTTCCAAAGCGCGACGGCCATGATTTTGTCCTTTAACTTCCTTTAAATCTAAACCTGTAAATTTTGGTCTTGCCAAAATTTCGGCAGCATTGATTTCTACAGGAGAAAAGCTTGCGGGACTATTCAAAAAATCTATAACATCAAAAATATTATCAAATCCATACACCGATAACCCTTCCACTACTGCCGCTTCTTTGACATTGTCAGTAGGGACAACTAAACCAGTAATTCCCATTTTGTGGGCAGCAGCAGCAATAGGTAAAACTCCAGCAACTGGTCGTAATGTACCATCAAGAGAAACTTCTCCTAAAAATAGATGGTCTCCAAGCAACTCTGCTTTGACTTGTTCAGAGGCAGCTAAAATTCCTATACTAATAGGTAAATCAAAACTTGGACCTTCTTTGCGTAAATCTGCAGGGGTAAGATTGATCAGAATTTTCCGCATTGGGAAGTAATAACCACAATTTTTCAAAGTGGCTTGAACTCTCTCCTTTGATTCTTGAACTGCGGCATCTGGCAATCCCACAATGACAACTTTTGGCAGTCCCCCAGACACATCGACTTCAACTCCTACTTTGACAGCCTCAATGCCAATTATTGAGGCACTCCAGATTCTAGCTAGCATATTCTCATATTCTTGTATATTCTTAAATTTGTATAACAAGTTGTTTGAAATTGATAAATGAGCGAGCAAGACACTATTTTCAGTAAGATTATACGGCGGGAAATTCCAGCGGATATTGTTTATGAGGATGAAACAACCTTGGCTTTCAAAGATATTAATCCTCAAGCTCCTATTCACATTTTGGTAATTCCGAAAAAGCCTATTCCCAAGTTAGATGATTCTGTACCTGAAGACCAAATTTTGATGGGAAATTTATTGTTTATTGCAAAGCGGGTTGCAGAAGAACAAGGAATACAAAATGGGTATCGTGTGGTGATTAATAATGGGCCAGATGCTGGCCAAACTGTATTTCATTTACATCTTCATGTTCTTGGAGGTCGTCAAATGAAATGGCCTCCAGGCTAATTTAAGATTAATAATGTAGTAGGAGTAGGTGAAGCTATAGTAATTAGTCAAGCAAAATTAATTGTATATTTGCCTCAGAGGTTAAATAGGTAGGCCAAATTATTGTTGATATATAGCAATCCTATTTTATTCATGTCAAAAATCTTGCCACTTTTTGAGAATTAGGTTGGGAGTATTAATTAATGGGTATAGCGCTACGCGCAAGTCAGAATTCAGAACTTATAGGCTTTTTCATAGGACCTTAATCCTTACCTTCCTTGCTTCTACCATCTGTAAAAAACATTTATAAAATTGGTATTACTTCCTACTCCCTACTCTCTGAAATTGGATAATTTATTTTTTGCTATGTTGGGAGGATGTCAATCAGTCAGACCTATCCATAGATTATCTCTACATGAAAGTCCAAGAAAAAAATATAAGTATAACTTATTCAAAAAATCAAACATACTTTTCTTCAAACCCTTTACAAAAATATAATTAATTGATTATTATGGAAGTTGACGTAGCAAAAAAGCTACCGAGAACCTTGAAAAATACATAGCAATCATAAAAATGACTACTACTTTACAACAGCGTGAAAACGCTAATGTATGGGACAAGTTTTGTAGTTGGGTAACTAGCACTGATAACCGCATATACGTCGGTTGGTTTGGTGTATTAATGATCCCTACTCTACTAACCGCTACTATCTGCTACATCATCGCTTTCGTAGCAGCTCCTCCTGTAGATATCGATGGTATCCGCGAACCCGTCGCTGGTTCTCTACTATACGGAAATAACATTATTTCTGGTGCAGTAGTACCTTCCTCCAACGCTATTGGTCTACACTTCTATCCGATATGGGAAGCAGCTAGCTTAGATGAGTGGCTCTACAACGGTGGCCCATACCAGCTAGTAGTTTTCCACTTCCTCATTGGTATCTTTACATACATGGGTCGTGAGTGGGAATTCTCCTATCGCTTAGGTATGCGTCCTTGGATCTGTGTTGCTTACTCTGCTCCAGTAGCAGCAGCAACAGCAGTATTCTTAATCTATCCTATTGGTCAAGGCAGCTTCTCTGATGGAATGCCTTTAGGAATTTCTGGCACATTCAACTTTATGATTGTGTTTCAGGCAGAGCACAACATCCTCATGCACCCATTTCATATGTTAGGTGTAGCAGGAGTATTTGGTGGTTCTTTATTCAGTGCTATGCATGGAAGCTTAGTAACTTCTTCTTTAGTACGTGAAACAACTGAAACTGAATCTCAGAACTACGGTTACAAGTTCGGTCAAGAAGAAGAAACTTACAACATCGTAGCAGCTCATGGCTATTTTGGTCGTTTAATCTTCCAATATGCTTCATTTAACAATAGCCGTTCTTTGCACTTCTTTTTAGGTGCATGGCCAGTAGTAGGAATATGGTTCACATCATTAGGTGTGAGCACAATGGCCTTCAACTTAAACGGTTTCAACTTCAACCAGTCCATCATTGACTCCAGCGGTCGCGTGATCAATACTTGGGCAGATATTATTAACCGTGCTAACTTAGGAATGGAAGTAATGCACGAGCGTAATGCTCACAACTTCCCTCTCGACTTAGCAGCAGTAGAGGCGCCTTCTATCAAAGGTTAATTTTTTATTTAGATCAGGACTTACGCAAAGGCACTAATTATAGTGTAAATATATGAAAGATTTATCATAAATACACCACATTTAGCAGAACTGCGTAATTCCTGTAGATAATAATGACGCTCTCCATTTTTGGAGAGCGTTTTTGATTTTTATCGTGACTTACCGAAAATAAGTGTGGGACATATGAACTAATGAGGGTTTGCTGAAAAAGTATTTTAAGGAACAGAGGAGTAGGTAGGGACGTTGCATAACAACAATGGGTTTCATGTCCCTAAGGGTTACGTCCCTACAGAGGAACGGGAAATTGATAGAGGAGGTAGTTGGATATATTTGTACCTTTATTTTTCTGCCTAGGGAGCGCCCAAAATACTAACAAATTGATCTCTCAGGACCGAAAACTAGACACTTTTTTCAGTCCTAAAAATGCTGAAGCCTTTATGTATCAATACTTTAATATTTAATCAGCAAGCCCTAATTAACTTAAAAAAGACAAATTTATGCGCCATATATAGCCGTACTGTGTAAGTCCTGACTTATCTAAATGTTGGCAGAAGACCCGCGCTCTCCCGTAGGGGAGCGTCGGGATGAATGCCAATCAATCTTGCGGTTTTACCGAAAAATTGGGTTTAAAGCCTGGCCCATAAGCGGGGGACTTTTTAGTTAATTTTTTTTTCACAGGCTATGTTATGATGCTTTTTAATTCACAAGAAACATATTAGTTGCGGGTGGGTATACCGAGACAAGAAACGGGCATTGAGGCCAGCAGCCAGACTACTGCCAAAGTAGCAGCAGCCTGTAAAATGTCAACCCGCCGAGGGGCTACGGCTCGGTTGTGACCCAGTGCCTTGATGCCGGGGAGGATGTCAAAAATAATCTGTGCTCTAACTGTGGTCATGTAGTAAAAAATTACCTTTAAGTATTAGAGAATGGGATTGTCCTGAATGCGCTAGTCACCATGACAGGGACATAAACACAAGTATAAACATTTTGGCTGCCGGGCAGGCAGTGTCAGTCTGTGGAGTGACTGTAAGACCTGAAGAGAGTAAATCTCGGAGGGGAAGTGCTATGAAGCAGAAATTTCCTAACAGCGATGCTAAGGAATCCCGCGCTGTCTCGTTAGAGCAGTGTCGGGAGGATGTCAAGAAGCACTCGAAGCAATACAGGAAAAAGTTTGAAAAACAAGCTTGTATGCATTTAAACGACTTATTGTTGTATACCTCGTTCAGAGAAAAAACTCTTCTAAATTCTAAATTATAAATTCTAAATTATAAATTCTAGCTTACTAATACGCATTTTAAATGAGTATTAGCTTACTCTAACGCACCCCATCTTCCCTTGGATTTTTAAATAAATTCCCAATGGGTTCTATAGGAGAGTCGAGTTCTTCAAGTCAGGTTGAGTAAGCGTTTCAGAGAAATGCTTGCTGTGTGAGATACTTGAGGGTAAGTGTCTTTTTCTAAGTATTTCAAGGCAGATATACTTTTAGGAGTAGACATATTTCCTAAAGCTTCTGCTAACTTTTGACGAATCAACCAATCTTCCGAAAGGGCAAACTTAAGAATATGATCTACTGCTTCTAAGTCTCCAATTTCTCCTAGAGCAGCGATCGCTGCTTGTTGTATTACTAACTCCTGAGTGTCTAAGGCCTCTATCAACAAATCATGGGCACGTTGATCTTTAAGGTTTCCCAGGGCAACAGCTACACTGAAACGCACTAACCAACTGGTATCTTTATAAAATGCTCGTACTAAAGGTTTAAATGCCCTAACATCCTCCAGATAACCTAAAGCTCCTGCTGCATCCGCACGGGCGCCATAATCTGGATCTTTTTCTAGTAATTCTACTAAAATTGGGTAGCTTTCCTTTGTCTGTTTTACAGCCAATGCAAATATTGCCATAGAGCGTACTGGTAAGTTGGGGTCATACAATACTTTTTTGATGAGAGGAACTGCTTCAGTAGCAGATACTTCTCTTAGATGAGCAAGAGCGAGGAGGCGATCCCGGGAATTTTCGCTATCTAGTTGAACTGATATTTGTTCTAAACTCAAATTTTGCATATTTGGCCTTTTAGTTAATAAAACTTTATATTTATTTCATATTATAATCCCACATTCCGCACTTCATATTGTATCATGAGAGGTTACAAGACAATATCTATTTAATTAAGTATAATTACTTATGGTATTTAGTCACTTCAAGTGAGATCATAAAGCTGATGATTCCATTCTTATTGAGTATCAAAAAATGTCTTTAATAGAAGAAATAACAGTTGAAAATCTTGACCATTTAGGAATAGTTGCAGGGTTAATTGATGAGATAAGAATAGTGGAAGTAATTAACCAAAAATTAGGAGTAGATAATCGAGAAAAAATTGCTACTGGACAAGTAATAAAAGCTTTAATTTTGAATGGATTAGGGATGGTCTCACGTCCATTATATTTATTTAGTCAATTTTTTGAAGACAAAGCTATAGAAAAATTATTAGGCACAGGTATAAATAGTGAATACTTAAATGATGATAAAATTAGTTAAAGTAATGGATGATATCTATCAATTAGGACTGACAAATTTATTTATAGAGCTCGGATTATTAGTTATTAAAAATTTTAAAATAGACACTAAATTTGCTCACTTAGATTCAACATCATTTCATCTACATGGGGAATATAATAATATTGAAACTGCTGAAAACTATCAAGAAAGACCAATATTAATTACAAAGGGATATTCACGTGACCATCGGCCAGATTTAAAACAATGTGTATTAGAGATTTAAAACAATGTGTATTAGATTTAATAGTAAGTAGTGAGAGTGAAATACCATTATTTATGAGGACTGGTGATGGGAATGAATTAGATAAAGCAGTATTTGGTCAAATTTTAAGTAATTTTAAAAAACAAATAAAATTAGATAGTATTATGGTCTGTGATAGTGCATTATATAGCCAAGAAAATATCCAATTAATCTCAAATTTAAAATGGATAACTCGAGTCCCAATGACTTTGAAAAAGGCAAAGGAAATAATTGGAGCTTACCTGGAAAAAGTAAAAGTTTGCCCGAAAACAGACCCTGAAATTCAAGAAATAACTAGGGTATTTCAAAAAAAAGGATATAAATGGTTAGAGCCAAAGTTACTTATGCTGGAATTAAACTAAAGGTGGTTAATTGTTGAAAGTGCAGAGCGCAAACAAAGTGACATCCAGAAATTAAACTCGAAAATTGAACAAGAAAAAAATCCGGCATTAAAGTCAGCAAAAAAATTATAAACAACTGGATTTGATACAGTTACTCAAGCTCAAAATTACT
>JAKQYF010000076.1 GCA_023356535.1 Trichodesmium sp. MAG_R03
ACAAGGGAATTATCTCAATGTCCTCAAGGCTAGGGCTAGAACCTATGCTTTCCCTGAATTGGGACTTTGTTTAAGCTCAAAGCTTCTACTCATTTATATTTGAGCCGATTTTCTCGCCAGATTTTGTTTCAGCTCTACTATTAATAATTATAATTATAGGTTATAATTATCTGCAATTATTCAAGTGTATTTTACATTTTCTATTTTGTCAAGGGGTTTGAGGACAAGCCCCTGAAAATCTTGGACTTGAAAAGGGGGAGTTGGAGGCACAATTATTTTGATAATTAAGCAACTCCAAATTTAGAAAAATTAGCTTGAATAGGAAAAAAATAGTTGATAAAAGGATAATTAATATGAATAATTCAATGGACAAATTCTTGTTATCTTTCATGTATGCAATCAAAGAGTTAGAAACTCCTTTAACTTCAGAGGAAACAAAAAAACTCAAAAATATTGGGCAACAATTAGATAATGACCCCACAGCTTGGGAAATCTATACTGAACCTATGTTAAAGGAAATAATTAGCAACAACTCATCTCTGAATAAAGTATTTCAAAATATTCAGTCAAACCTCGAAAATATTGGCGATATTCCTCAAGATTTTATCCCGACTAACGAAGAATTAATAGCAGTTACCCAGAGCAAAAATTCACGAGAGGAACGCCCTATTCCCAAATTTAGTCCGGAGGATTCTGAGAATGATGAAATTACCAATATATCTATTCAGGTTTTCTTCTCACCAGAGCCATCAGAAACAGTCAAAAAAATAAGCAAAAAAATTAGTAAGTTGGAGAAATTATGGGATTTTATTTCTAAAAATAATTCCTCCAACAAATAAAACTTCAAATATTAGGAGTTATCTCCTTTTTTCAGCCTTTATTTTAGGGTGGGTTTCAGCCATCTAAAAAAAACGGATATAATTATCTTAACTCACAAAATTTGATAGATGTTCTTACCCACCAATAATTCCTTTTAACTTTTGGAAAAACCCTATTTCGTGCCCAGAACCTAACTGATAACTAATAGCTGAAATCCCTGACAATAAACCCATACCACAAAAACATTATACAAATCTTTTATTTTATGGATAATCAACTTTTGAAGAGAAAATTACAAGGGAAAATCAAAAACCTTCAAACTATAAATGATGGTTCTCCTCTTACTAATTTGAAGTTAGACAAAACCATAGAGAAAGAAATTGAAAAGTTGACAAAAGAATTAGAAAATCTCAATCCTCATCCTCTACCTCTCCTATATACTCCTTATTTATTAGAGGGAACTTGGCAACTACAATACTCTACAGCTAGAGAAATCCGTTTTTTAGATTCCCTACCATTGGGGTTAAAAGTAGGTAAAGTTTATCAAGTAATTAATGTTGGGGATAAAGCATTTTTTAATATCGCTGAAGTCCAAGATTTTCTGAAATTAATATCAGGATCTGTAAAAGTAACAGCCAGTTTTGAACCTGCTATAAATACATCTGGCTTAGCAGATAAACGCATCAACGTTTATTTTGACCAACGTTATTTGTCGATAGAGAAAATTTTAGGCATTGACACCCCTCAACTAAATCCCTTTAAAGTTATAAAAGCTAATAATCCTCAAGGCAGAATTCCTACACTTGATACTACTTATATAGACGAAACTTTAAGAATTGGGCGTGGGGGAGATGAAGGTTTATTTATTCTTAATAAAGTTAATGTTTGAGAGTAGTTATTTCAGTTATCAGTTATCAGTATAGGATAGGACATTATTGTACAAGGTGTGAAGAGCAAAACTCTTGTATTCGAGCATCCTCCTCCCTAAATTTGTACCTCACAAATTAGCGTTAAACGCTATAATTATTACCCTACAGCGCTTTTCAAATTGATGAACTACACCGCCATAACCAAAACCTTGTAGGGACGTTCGCATTTTTGTTATGCAACGTCCCTACTGTGGTCTACCGACATGACAAACTGCTGTGAAGTACGAAATGTGGGTTCTGATGATGATTTATGTATCTTTTTCTGCTACATTATGAAGTGCGGAATGTGGGTTATTAAAGATAGAATCAGTGAGGTGATAGAGGCACTTTGGCAATTTTTGAATTGGTCTAATTGTGAGTTCCGGCAACTGATATCATTCTATTGATTTACCCTCCTCTCTTACCCCATACTATAACTCTAAATACTTACTCAAGTTTTCCCCTTTTCATGTACTATATTTTGTCCTGTGGAATGTGGGTTGAATACTTACTAATTATTGATTACTTTATTACCTTTATACTTCATAATTATTAGAGGAATTTTGAATTTCTTCATGCCTAATTGAGTGATACCAAATTTCACCTTTAGAGATTTAGGTAATTCTGCTAAAGAAATAGGAACAAAATCTAAACGAGTGTAAAAATCTTCTAATTTTTTACCTAGACATTCCAGATATAAAGGTTTAGTTGCCTGTTGAATCAAATATTTTGCGAGTGTTGTGCCTAGCCCACGTTTTTGCCAAGATTTTACCACTACTAAACTACCTAATTCTTGCGCATCCTCAAAATTACGCAACTGTCCACAAGCTACTAATCTTTCCTCACATTCAATTAGGCAAAATTGTTGCCAACGTAATTGAGTCGGGTCAAGTTTAGCAGTGAAAACTAACTTACGAATAGACCATATATCCTTAGCAGATGCAGGTCTAAGATTACAGGAATTTGGCAATACTATTTCTGTCATTTTCAACAACCCAAAATATTAGATATACCCATTATAATAAATATAGTTATTTGCTCTACTGCATCATAAAGATTATATAATCTAAAAAGTTTAGAAATGATAATTCATAAATATTCATTATGCCTTTTATTCCTATCTCTGAAGACATAGCAAAAACTAGCCTAAAAAATATTCAAGTTATAGCTACTGATATGGATGGTACATTAACAAAAAATGGTAAATTTACTTCTCATCTTTTTCTTGCCTTAGAAAAGTTAGCAGCAGCAAAAATTCAGGTATTAGTAGTTACAGGTCGTTCTGCTGGTTGGGTGCAAGCCATCAAAAATTATTTACCTATAGTAGGAGCGATCGCCGAAAATGGCGGTCTATTTTATCCTATTCATAGTGAAGCACCTCAAATTTTAACTTCCATACCAAATATTACTCTACACAAAAAAATTTTAGCCACTATTTTCCAATACTTAAAAAGTCAATTTCCGCAAATTGAACCATCTGCTGACAATCAGTTTAGATTAACAGATTGGACTTTTGATATACAGGATTTAAGTTTATCTGAACTAACAAAAATGGCAGAGATTTGTCAAACAAAAGGTTATGGTTTTACTTATAGTACCGTGCAATGTCATATCAAACCTTTGCAACAAGATAAAGCAAGTGGATTATACCAAGTTTTGTCAAAAAAATTTCCTAATTTAAGCACAGAAAAAATTCTTACAGTTGGCGATAGTCCCAATGATGAAAGTCTATTTGAAAAAAGTAAATTTCCTGTTTCAGTGGGGGTAGGAAATATTCTCGAATATGCAAATAAAATAAATCATCAGCCAGTCTATGTTACTAGCAAAAAAGAAGCAGAAGGTTTTTGTGAATTAGCAGAATTACTATTAAATATTGATAGTTAATAGCTACCATATTTTAGGAAAATCATACATCTTAAAATATGGTAAGATAGTTTTTTAAAAAAAGTTCTTGGTCAAAATTTACAGAAAATCCCAAGTATAGGAAGTACAGATATTAAAAATAAAATGTTCCCAGTGCAGGATCTTACCCGCGATAGGTGTACCTCATTAATATCGAACCCACTTTATCTGGTTTAAAGTCCGACAAAATGGATATAGAATTAAAGGTCAAGGCAGCCAGATTTTATAGTAGTATTTAATTCTGGCTCAATTAATCAAGCTTTGATCTAAAACCAAAAACAATAGCTGATAGCTAACGGCTGAATGCTTACCAATTCACTATGCTCAACCCAGAATCAACACAAATTAGGATAGTCTTAGTAGAAGCCCAGGGGCCACTAAATGTTGGTTCTGTAGCACGGATCATGAAAAACATGGGCTTAAATCATTTGGTATTAGTTAATCCTCAATGCGATCCTTATGGAGTAGAAGCCCGAAAAATGGCAGTTCATGGAGCAGAAATTTTAGAAAAGGCAGATATCGTCTCAACAATACCAGAAGCTCTCAAAGGATGTCAAAGGGCGATCGCCACTACATGCTTAGACCGTTCATTGCCCATACACCTAGAGAACCCCAAACACTCTTTACCTTGGCTATTAGGATACCCAGCAGCTTTAATATTTGGTAGAGAAGATCGAGGCTTAACTAATGTAGAATTAAACTACGCCCAAAGATTTATCCGTATTCAAGCAGATGATTCCTATCCATCTCTAAACCTGGCTCAAGCAGTAGCCATCTGCTGTTATGAGCTATATCAGGCACAACTTAATCAGGAGAATAGTCCTCAAAGCCAACCAAATCATGATTCAGAAGCCTCCCTAGATGTTTTAGAAGCATATTATCAGGACTTAGAAACCATATTGTTAAAAATAGGTTATCTTTATCCCCATACAGCATCTAGCAGAATGGAAAAATTTCGCCGTCTATATAACCGCGCCTATCCTTCTACTCAAGAAGTAGCAATGTTACGAGGAATGATTAGACAAATCAATTGGGCATTATCTAATTATTATGGCGATGGTACTTAATTTTCATCTTCGTGTATTCTAATATTGTCAGGACTTACCCGTCCAAACAAGAAACCAGGTTTTGCCCTGATTATTGTTTTTCGCGGCATAAGCGAAATTTCATCGCTCAACGCAGTTTATGGGTAAATCCTAATTATCTCAGGGTATTCTTATACCAATTTCATAAACTCAAACAATACTTGTAAAAGTAATCTATCAAGCTTGAAATCTAGGATGTTAAGCTAGATGTAGTCTAACTTTAGGAAATTGATATTAACTATTCAGTTAAGGAGATTTTTGGGGCAAATTTGTAACATAAATCCATATTTATCCTGTTGATCAAATTAATTTTGGTATTATCTAAAACGTATTGAGTTAAGAAGAAAAGTCCCAAAGTAGCTTGAGTTTCAGGGAATTTTAATCCTGCTGTTGAAGATAAGTTACAGACTGCGGTCAGTGCTATTCTATGAAACCGGAACTGAGCTACCACAACTCTCTTAGTTAAGTTTGGGTAAGTTTAGTATAACGGTATAAATACTAATACCCTACAGAACTTTCGTAAATTAACCCGGTTTCTGCGTAAGTCCTGACCCTAAAATTAATCCATAACTTTAGTCCAGAGAGTGGTCAACTAAAACTAGACTTGTCAGGTCAAGTTATTCTATCAGGACTTATGCAAATTCACCTTGAGAACGCTATATGTAGGGGTGAATGGCATTCACCCTCACTGGGTGTAGTACCCGTGGGTAAGTCCTGTCTATTGAAAGCTAGTTTTCTAGTAAATTGAGTAGGACTTACCCATGAACGCTATTGGTAGTGGACTGACACAACTAAAAATGTAGGTTGGGTAGAACGAAGTGAAACCCAACAAAGGTTTATTATGGTTAGGTTTCCTCCCTCAACCCAACCTACCCTTATTGCACCATTTTAGCTATGTCGGTCTAGTAGGGTGTGTTTTGCTGACGCAAAGCGGAGCAAACGCTTCGCGACTTGAATTGCGCAGTTCATAACGCACCAAGGCTCTATATATAGTACCTTAGGGTAAGTCCTGTTTAGGAAAGAACTTAGTCCTATATAATGAAATAGGTAGGCAAAATAAATATCCTAGTTGAAAAAAGTATACTAATACTATAATTCAAAGGGCATCGGCAGAATGTGTAATTCATTTGTGTACCTACTGATCAGACTAATTAACTATCAATAATCTCAAATTCTGTCATAAATTAATAGAAATAATTCTCTCGATTTCTTCTGATTTTTAGGCTATCTAATCAAAGACAAAATTATTTTTGCCAAAGCAGCTTTTGAGATTTGTGAAATAGTATAAAATCTCGCCCTTAAAAGTGAGATCTAATAAAATTATAATTATATATTAAGGTGTTTGGAGTGGTTCAAAGGTTTCCTAGTCTATCAATTCTTTCAGTGGTATCTTCTACTACTAAGTCCGACTCTCAGTCGCAAAAATCTAGTAGTAGACAACGTAGTAATCAGCTGCAACCACAGTTACCTCTCAGGAAAAATAGTAATGTAGCCAAGTTTCCGCTACCACATTCTGAGAGAACATTTCTCAGGCCAGTACCTCCAAAAAAGAAAACTGCTGTACCTAGAGTTTTCAAACACGAGATTCCTAAATTTCAATCTCATAGGTCTAGGCATAACCGAAGAGAGGAACTTGCTAGATTAAGGAAGCTCACAGAAAAACAACCAAGATCATCTGCTCGTCCTCAGAAACGATCAGAAAAAACTCGATCTTTTATTTCTCCGTCACTATTGTCTAAAAAATCACCAGTGACAAGTCCTCAGTCTTCCCGTTCCTCTTCTTTATTGTTATACACAACTCGGATGTTAATCTTAGGCGTGGGAATAGCAGTAATTATTGGAACAATACTATCAATATTGAGCTCAGGAAGTAGTTCTAATCTGAGATCTCAAGCAGCAGATAATGAGGCACAGACACATCAGGAATGGAAATCTCCCTCAATTGTGCCTTTAGTAGTACAACAAACTAGAGAAATTACAGCTTTGAAAACAGAGTTAGATACAATAATTGCCAGATATCCAAAGCTAAGACCAGGAGTATTTCTGATTGATACTGACACTGGTTCCTATGTAGATATTAATGGAGATGCTACTATTGCGGCAGCAAGTACAATTAAATTACCAATATTAGTAGCTTTTTTTCAGGCAGTGGATCAGGGCAGAATTAAATTGGATGATATGTTAACAATGGAGGAATCTCATATTGCTGAGGGTTCCGGAAATATGCGATTTCGTCGTCCTGGAACCCAATATAGAGCTTTGCGAACCGTAAGAAAGATGATTATAATTAGTGATAATACAGCAACTAACATGTTAATTGAAGAACTTGGGGGAGCTGAAGTTTTAAATCAGTTATTTCAGAGTTGGGGCTTGAAGAATACTGTTATTAATAATCCTTTACCAGATTTGTCGGGAACTAATACAACCACTCCCAAGGATTTGATCAATTTAATTTCACAGGTGAATCAGGGGGGTTTGGTGTCCCTGAAGTCTCGTGATCGGTTGTTCGGGATCATGGAGAAAACTCAGAATGATTCTTTGCTACCTAGGGGGATAGGCAGAGATTCTGTGATTGCTCACAAGACAGGTAATCTCAAATCTGTGTTAGCAGATGTAGGTATGATTGATTTGGTTAATGGGAAGCGTTATTTATTGGCTATACTGGCGAAGCGCCCGGATAACGATCAAGATGCCGTAGACTTAATTCGCGGGATTTCTAAGAAAACTTATCAATATCTTAAATTATCACAATAGTTTTATTTAAGGGTTTACCAATAGACATCTCTCCAACAGGTTTTAAAGTTCTTATGCTTCCGTTCCCAAATAGGTATTTTGGGAATGGTTAGAGAAAATTTTGAAAATGAATATTCATTGACAACCGGAATTTCCTATTATAATCATAGCAATATCTCGAATCTACACAAAATTTTACGCTATAGAAGCTATTTGATATTTTGGCCTTATTGGCAGCTTGGTAAGTATTCAGGACTTACCGCAGAACCAGTATATCTAGTAGGGGTTAACGGCCGTTAACCCCTACAGATGGTGTATATTTTCATGTTTTGCGTAAGTCCTGGTATTAATACTGTATAAATCATCTTTATTGACCTTTCTCAAGAGTCAAATTCTCAGAAAAATATTGAGTATAAATACTTGATTTAGCCAGATATAAGTTACTCATCATTCCCTACTGACTTTTATACTACGTTTTGTCGTGCGCAATGTAGGTTAAAAGTCAAAAGTTATGTACAGGACTTACGAAAATTTACCTTGAAAACGCCATATGTAGGGGCGAATGGCATTCGCCCTCCCTGGGTGTAGTTCCCGTACGTAAGTCCTGATGTATTAAGATCAGGACTTACGCAAAGACACTATATATAGAGCCTGGGTCCGTTACGAAGTGCGCAATTCAAGTCGCGAAGCGTTCGCTCCGCTTGGCGTCAGCAAAACACACCCTACCAATAGCGTTTATGTGTAAGTCCTCAAGATTTTATAGGCTCAAAACTTTAACACTACAGTAATTTCAGCAAATTATTTCACATCTAAAATGTGAAACTATTTGTCACATTTTTGTCTGACAGTGCTTTTCAGATTGATGAACCACATCGCCAGAACCAAAACCCCCTAGGAAGGTTGGATGCAACGTCCCTACTGTGGTATTCTGAAATGAAAACAGCTATAAATTAATATAAGTTATGTACGTGTTGCTTTGTGTCAATAGACTTCACAAAAAAACTAAATTTATACAGGACTTACGCAAAGGTACTATATATAGAGCCTTGGTGGGTTACGAAGTTCGCAATTCAACTTGTGAAGCGTTCGCTCCGCTTGGCGTCAGCAAAACACACCCTACCAATGGTGTTCATGGGTAAGTCCTATTGTAAATAGAACTCTAAAAACAATATTCATTTTTTTTGTGTTAATGTAAAATGTAAAAAATAAATAAAACCTAGGTACCTAAACAATAAACCGGGTTTATTGCCCTTATTATTTAAAATTTTATTGATCAACTTGGTTTCTGTGTAAGTTCTAATAAAGTAAAAAACTTAATCAAATGAATATAAAATATAGGGGTTGTCTAAAAAACAACAACAAAAAGACAGAAAAAACCAAGGAAAATCAACATCAACCAGATAATAATAAATTGGTGAAACATTACCACCAAACTTGACAAATATCACTACTATAGCAAAATGATTCCTCAAAAACTGCAACTCAAAAATTTCCTTAGCTATTACCAAGCAACTCTAGATTTCACAGGGCTTCACACTGCCTGTATTTGCGGACCTAACGGTGCTGGAAAATCTTCCCTACTAGAAGCGATCGCCTGGGCAATATGGGGAAATAGTCGGGCTGCTACCGAAGACGACATTATCAGTCTGGGAGAAAAAGAAGTACGGGTAGATTTTACATTCTCCACTCACGGTAACATCTACCGTGTTATTCGTGGTCGTCGTCGCAGTCAGTCACCCACCCTAGAATTTCAAGTTAATACAGGTTCGAGGTTTAAAAGTCTGACTCAAAAAGGTGTTCGAGCAACCCAACAAAGCATTATCGAACATCTCAAGCTCGACTATGAGACATTCGTAAATTCAGCATATTTACGTCAAGGTAGAGCAGATGAGTTTATGCTCAAACGCCCCAACGAACGAAAAGAAATTCTTGCCAGTCTCCTGAAACTTGACCAATATGAAACCCTGGGAGAAAAAGCTAAAGATATTGCTCGGCAGTTTAAAGCAAAAGTAGAAATACTGGAACAAAGTCTAGAAGCGAACCAAAAACAACTCGCACAGAAAGAAGCGATCGCTCAACAACAAACCAACCTAACTGCAACTTTAGCTCAACTGCAAGAAAAACAAGAAATTGATAGACAACAACTCAAACAACTTCAAACCCAACAACATGAGCGTCAAACCTGGCAAAAATTACTGCAAGGTCAACAACAACAAGACGACAAACTTGTGCAAGAATGTGATCGCCTTAAACAGGAACTCAAAACTACCCAACAACAACAAGACGAACTATTAGTAGTATTGCAACAAGAAAACGAAATCAAAGCTGGATATTGTCATTTCCAAAATTTGCAAGCTACCGAAGAAAATTTATCTGCTAAATTCAAAAAACACCAGAATGCTTTCAAACAAAGTCAACAACTCCAGGAAAAACAACGGCAACAACTCCAGAAATTAGAAAACAACATTCAGCAATTTCGAGGGCAGTTAAATTCCCTCAAAGAGCAGGAACAAGAAAACCTAAATATTCTGAGTAAGCGTGACGATATTGAAACTACCTTAGCACAACTACAAGCAGCAAGGGCAAAATTAAGTAAATTGGATAAGTTGCAAGTAGAAGTTACTCCTCTAGTGCAACAACGGCAAAAATTACAAACCGAACTCGAAAAGAGGCAGGCACGTTTGAGCGCACGGTTGGAAGAACTTAATTCTCGAGTTTGTCAACTACGACAAGCTCAACAGCAAAAGCAACCTCAACTACAGGCAACTTTACAGGAAGTCATAGCAGAAATTGCTCAACTGGATAATAAGCGAGTTTATCAACAACGGGTAAGGGAAAAAGGGCAGGAAAGACATCATTTTCTAGAACGTTTAACTCGCAATAAAAAAGATTATGAAACCAGACTGGTAGAGTTAGAGCAAAAGTTACAATTATTAAATCAAGATAGTGGGAATGGTAAAATAGGAGTCAAAAAATATCCACCTTGCCCATTATGCGATCGGCCCTTGGATGAACATCACTGGTATTTGGTGGTAGATAAACATCAAACTCAGCAAAAGGAAATTAGAGATTTGTTGTGGGTGACCAGGGAGCAACTAACTCTTTCTGAGCGAGAAATTCAGATTTTAAGAACAGAATATCGGCATATAGATCAGGAATTAGCTAAATATGATGAGTTGTGGGAACGCCGGGGTGGTTTACAGGTACAGTTGGATAATATTAAAAAGGATGAAAGTTTGCTGCAAGAATTAGTAGAGGAAGTGGCAAAAATTGAGCGATCGATACAGACGGGTGATTTTGCAGTCAATTTATATACTGAACTTCGCACTTTAGAAGAGCAAATTCAACAATTTAATTATGATGAGCGCAGTCATAGTTTAGTGAGGGAAGAGGAAAAAAAATTAAGGTGGGCAGAAATTAAGTATGGGCAAATTAAAGATGCACAGACAAAGTTAGGAAAAGTTTGCATTATGATACCAGAAATTGAAGAAAAAATAGTTAGTTTAGAACAAGATTTGGAGCAACAAAAACAAACTTCTCAAATACAGCAACAAATTATAGTTATTGAGAGAGAAATTGCTCAGATTGGCTATGATTTAGAGGAACATAATAATGTTAGATATGAGTTGAGAAAAACACAATTTTGGCTAACTAGAATTGAAAAATTACGTCAAGCTCAAAAACAATATCCTCAGTCACTGGAAAAAATAAATGAATTAAAGGCGGTTATAGAAAATCGACAGCAAGATTTAGTAGGAATTAAAGGTCAGATTTCCGTTTTAAATCAACAGTTAGAACAAACTCCAGACCTGGATAAAAAAAATGCCTATTTGGAAAGAAAAATTCAAGAGTGTCGTCAGCAGTTAGATAAACAGTTGGGAAGTTTAGGCAAAGTTCAACAGCAATTACAACATTTAGAAAATTTGCAAGCTCAAAATAGTCAACAATTAGAACAATTACAAACTATTAAACGACAATATCGAGTTTATCAGGAATTAAGTTTAGCTTTTGGTAAAAAAGGGATTCAGGCACTAATGATTGAGAATATTTTGCCCCAATTGGAGGCAGAAACTAATCAAATTTTGGCGAGATTAAGTGCGAATCAACTCCACGTTCAATTTGTAACGCAAAAAGCCACAAAAGGAAGTAAGAAAAATTCTAAGTGGATAGATACATTAGATATTTTAATTGCAGATACAAAAGGTACAAGACCTTATGAAACTTATTCGGGAGGAGAAGCTTTTCGAGTCAATTTTGCTATTCGTTTAGCCTTATCAAAATTATTAGCGCAGCGTTCCGGTACTGCCTTACAAATGTTGATTATTGATGAAGGTTTTGGTACTCAAGATGCCGCAGGATGTGATAGATTAGTTGCGGCTATTAATGCCATTGCTGCTGATTTTTCTTGTATTTTAACAGTGACTCATATTCCTCATTTTAAAGAAGCTTTTCAGGCCAGAATTGAAGTTAGTAAAACCCCCCAAGGTTCACAAATTATTTTGTCTGTATGATAACTACCTTATTGCACCATTTTAGCTATGTCGGTCTAGTAGTGGACTGACACAACTAAAAATGTAGGTTGGGTAGAACGAAGTGAAACCCAACAAAGGCTTATTATGGTTAGGTTTCGTCCTTCAATCCAACCTACCCTTATTGCACCATTTTAGCTATGTCGGTCTAGTAGATTAAAATACATAGGGTTTGCTGAAAAAGTCTTTTTAAGAAGCAGGGGAGTTGGTAGGGACGTTGCATGCAACATTCCTATATAAGAACAGGGAATGTATAGAGGAGGTACTCAAATAGATTTGTCCCTTGATTTTTTCTGGCATGGGATTGCCCGAAATCCTAGCTTTTTCCCTGCTGATTCCTCTAGAGGCGAACTGCCGTTCGCCCCTACTTCTCTCTAATTTATTTATACCTATTCAACGGGACATGATATTACATAAACTATTGATAATTATTAGTAAAAACAGAGGCTGTAATCCACCTTATTCGTTAAGAATACTTTTGTAGTATATTTATGGCACTCAATATGGGTTGTATACTTTTAAGCATACTTAAAAAAAATTTACAAAACCTGGGGACCTATCTGTGAACAAACAAAAAAAGCAAAATTTTCAATTTGATTCTCAATTTAATTCTCAATTTAAATTTGACTCTATTGATGCTGCGCTAGCAGACATTAAAGCAGGTCGCTGTGTCGTGGTAGTCGATGACAAACATCGAGAAAACGAAGGAGATATCATTTGTGCAGCACAATTTGCTACTCCAAACATGATTAATTTTATGGCAGTAGAAGCTAGAGGTCTAATTTGTCTAGCATTAACAGGCGATCGCCTCGACCAATTAGACATTCCACTTATGGTTACTAAAAACACTGATAGTAACCAAACTGCCTTCACTGTTAGTATCGATGCTTCCCCAGAGTTGGGAGTCTCGACAGGTATCTCAGCCGAGGACCGTGCACGAACTATCCAAGCTGTTATTAACCTTACTACCAAACCGGAAGATTTACGTCGCCCTGGTCATGTATTCCCCATTCGAGCAAGAGAAGGAGGAGTATTAAAACGAGCAGGTCATACAGAAGCTGCTATTGACTTAGCTAGACTTGCAGGTTTATATTCAGCGGGAGTTATTTGTGAAATTCAAAACCCAGACGGTTCAATGGCAAGATTACATCAATTAGTAGAATATTCGAAAAATCATAATCTGAAACTTATCAGTATTGCTGACATAATCAGTTATCGTATCAAAAACGATCGCTTTGTTTACCGAGAAACCGTTACTGAATTACCCTCCCAGTTTGGTAACTTCCAAATATATGCCTACCGCAATACTCAAGATAACTCAGAACATGTAGCTATTGTTAAAGGCAACCCAGCAGAATTTCCAGAAAAAGATGTGATGGTTCGAGTACATTCCGAGTGCTTAACTGGAGATGCTTTTGGCTCCCTTCGTTGTGACTGTCGAATGCAACTGCAAGCAGCAATGAAAATGATAGAATACGCAGGTGCAGGAGTGGTTGTCTATTTGCGACAGGAGGGTAGAGGAATAGGTCTGATTAATAAATTGAAAGCTTATTCATTACAGGATCTGGGATTAGATACTGTGGAGGCTAATGAAAGATTAGGGTTCCCGGCAGATTTACGCAACTATGGTGTGGGGGCGCAAATATTACATGATTTGGGTGTGAAGAGAATACGCTTAATTACAAATAATCCCCGTAAAATAGCAGGTCTAAATGGTTATGGTATTGAAGTAGTAGATCCAGTTCCTTTGTTAATTGAAACAACAGATTATAATTCTGCTTATTTAGCAACTAAAGCTCAAAAATTAGGTCATATTTTGTTACGTAGTTATTTAGTAACAATTGCTATTGATTGGAATGACCAAAAAACAGAAGAAAAATTTTCCGATAATTCTGATATTACAACTTTGAAATCTCCGGTTCAACAACGGTATAAATATTTGGAAAAATTACGCAGTTTAATCAAAGAATATGATTTTCTTTTGCAAGAAGAAACTAGACCAGTGGCAACGGCGGTTTTTGCTCAAGCACCCCTAATAGTTAATTTTGGTTTAGAACAAGCAACATTAACTACATTTGAATGGTATAAACAATCAAATCATTCTTATTTGGTGGCAGTCACTAAAGTATTAACAGAAATAGCTCAATGGCCAAATCTGTTCAAATTGGAATTTATCATTGCTTCTGGCTCCGATCCCATGACTACTTTACAAGTTAAATTAGAACGTCATAGTTTTGAACTACCTGAATTATTGACAATAATGCAGCATTTAGAACTGCAAAATATTTATAGTTTGAAGGTTGTTTAAAAGGATAAGCTAATACTCATTGGAAACGCGTATTAGTAAGCTAATGTTTGGCAAATGTTTGCTACAGGAGGAGAGCCAACAAATGGTGGATTAGGATTTTCTAGTCCTGACAACCTAGAGTTTGATGACAAGGGTAATCTCTGGATGTTGACGGAGATTAGTTACCAGTAAGCATAATCAAACAGTGCCTGAGAATAGAATGGGTAAGAATGGTAAACCAATTAATTAGACCAGTCTTTGTGGTTTATTTGGTAATAATTCAATCTGGTATATTCCCACCTCTGGCTCTAATGCTGGTAAAGCATACTTATTTGGCATTGGACCAACAGAAACTGAAACTTGTGGGCCATTCTGTAGCAAAAACGGAAAAACTCTATTTGTGACAATTCAACATCCAGAAGAATATAATGGCATTCGTCAAGATATGGCCCCAGAAACTCGTCAGTTTCCCATGAAAACAATAGATGGTTCAGATTTTATCCAAAATTGTACAGTTCCTATAGGTTATAACTGGCCTAGTAAACAAATTAACGAGCCTCCGAAACCTTCAGTAGTAGCTATTCGTCCCTGAGATTCAACACTAATTTACTGAAAAATTGGGTTTCAAGCTTCCCCCATAAGCGGGTGACTTTCAATGTTATAGTAAGATTACTAGAGAGTGGAAAGTTTTGGAAATAAGTATTGCCAACCAAGGCTTTCAGGGAACTCTAGGTTCAAAACTCTTGATTTATAACTGTAGGTGTTGTAAACCTTGTCTAGTAATACTTTCACCCTTAAAACCCAATCGTTTTTTAGAATAATTTTCTACTCTCCAGTTAATTATTTTAATTTCATCAGGACTTACGTCAAGATACTATATCATAGATTCTTGGTCCGTTACCCTAACGCTTTTCATGTCGCGAAGTGCAACACACCCTAACAATAGCGTTCATGCGTAAGTCCTAAATATTTTGATTGAATAATAAAAGTTGATTATGGAGTTCGATCACATTCATTTCTATGTTGAAAATGCTATGGAGTCGCGAGACTGGTTTAGAGAAAAATTAGGTTTTAAAGCTATTGCTTCTCAAACAAGTCAACACACCCAGAAGGAAATTATCAACAGAGGTCAGATATATTTTGCCTTATCTTCTGCTATCACCCCAGCAAGTCCTGTGACAAATTTTCTGAGTTTACATCCCCCTGGAGTCGCTGATGTAGCTTTTCGAGTTCGAGATATTAACTCAGTTGTGGCAAAAGCAGCAGTTAACGGAGCAGAAATTTTACAACCTATTCAGCAAAACTTAAACGGTTTGAAGAGAGCAAAAATTTCAGGATGGGGAGACTTAACTCATACTTTGATTGAAAAAATTGATGACCCACAAATTTGGAATTCTAGTTCTCAACTTTTTATGGATATTGCAGCGATCGATCATGTAGTTTTAAATGTAGCTAAGAATAATTTAGAATCTGCTTTCCACTGGTATCATCAAATCTTAGATTTCCAATCTCATCAAAGTTTTGACATTCAGACAAATCAATCTGGTTTACGCAGTCTAGTAATGATACACCCAGAGGGAGGAGTAAAATTTCCTATTAATGAACCTACATCTGGTAATTCTCAAGTTCAAGAATTTTTGGATGCTAATTATGGTGCGGGGATACAACATATTGCTTTACAAACAGAGAATATTTTAGGGGTGGTGGAAGAGTTGCGATCGCTTCGTTTACCTTTTTTGCATGTTCCAGCAACATACTACTCTAGTCTGCAAACTAAAGCATTAAGTTATCTATCGGAAACTGACTGGCAGAAAGTTCAAGATTGTCAAATTTTGGTAGACTGGCAAGAAAGGATACCAGGGGCAATGTTACTACAAATTTTTACCCAACCAATATTTAATCAACCAACAGTATTTTTTGAGTTTATTGAACGAAAAGTTGTTTGGGTAAATGGTAAACCAATGCAGACACCAGGTTTTGGTCAAGGTAATTTTCAAGCTTTATTTGAAGCAATTGAAAGAGAACAAATGAAGCGAGGTAGTTTAGGGAAAAATTAAAAATCAAAGGTAGGGGACTTGACAGTTACCGAAAAATTGGGCTTAAAGCCTCGCCCATAAGCGGGCGACTTTTTAGTTGATTTTTTTTCACAGGTTATGTTATCCTCTTTTTTAGTTCACAAGAAATATATTAGTCGCGGGTGGGCATACTGAGACAAAAAACGGACATTGAGGCCAGCAGCCAGACTACTGCCAAAGTAGCAACAGCCTGTGAAATGTCAACTGAAATGTCAACCCGCCGAGGGGCTAGGGCTCCTTAGGAAACCCAGTGCCTTTAGGCCGGGGAGGATGTCAAATAAAATTTCACTATACTTAGGGCTTGCTGATTAATTATAAAAGCATTGACTTAGATTGGCTTTAGTCTTATTTGGTCAGCAAAAAGTACCAGAAGTTCGGTACTAAAAGGCTGAAAAAGTTAGGATTTCGGGCACTCCCATGGCAGAAAAATTAAGTGACAAGTATTCCGACTACCTCATCTATACCTTCCCTGTTCCTCTGTAGGGACGTTCCATGGAACGTCCCTACCTACTTTCCTCCTGGGAGGGGTTAGGGGTGGGTTTCCTGCTCCTTAAAATACTTTTTCAGCAAACCCTACTTACTTACTCGACAGTGAAAGTTCTGGGAATAACTTTTGCTACATCAGGCTTTCAGCTATCTCCAAGTTAGAAAATCTCTCGAAAAAACTGTAGGTGTTGTCAAGCTTGTTCAGTAATACTTTCAGCATTCAAAGCAAATCATTTTTTTGAGAAGAATTTTGTACTCTCCAGTTAACAATCAGCAAAAAATATATTTGCCAAACACCCTGGAGTTGGGCAAGGCTAAGACCTTTATGTGTCAATTCTTTTATCCTATATGCGGAATGTGAGTTAAATGTTTCACAGACCACAATGAAAGAAGGTTCTAAAGGTAGAATCAATTATTCTTACTTCCTACTCTCTATTCCCTTCTTCAATCAAGATGCTTGATCATCCTCATCTGGAAAACGAATAATATCATCTTCCCCAAGATATTCTCCATTTTGAATTTCAATCATTACTAAAGGAATACTGCCAGGATTTTCTACACGATGAGCCGTATTTGCAGGGACATAAGTTGATTGTTTTTGCAAGAGTAATTTTTTCTCACCATTAAACACAACTTTAGCAGTACCAGAAACCACTATCCAATGTTCACTACGATGATAGTGCATCTGGGTACTAATATAATGTTTTGGTTTTACTTCTATACGATTAATTTTGTAACGAGGACCTTGTTCCAGAATTGAGACTGTACCCCAAGGTGGTTGTCTTGTGGAATGTTCCTCTTTATTATTAGCTTCTGAATTTAAGATAGGGGTTGAAAGCTGTTGATTATTTTCTAACTCACTCATATTTTTAAGAAGTTCAGTGATTTTACAAATGATTTTAGGATTGCTATGCTATATATAATTTTCTACTAGCTGGGCAGCTA
Source organism: Trichodesmium sp. MAG_R03 (assembly GCA_023356535.1). Classification (GTDB taxonomy): domain Bacteria; phylum Cyanobacteriota; class Cyanobacteriia; order Cyanobacteriales; family Microcoleaceae; genus Trichodesmium. The sequence continues at coordinate 17,770 of JAKQYF010000076.1, forward strand.
ATTGTAGGAAAATTACAAAAGTTTATACCTATACTTCACAATCGGACAATTTTAAGAAAAATTTAATTTTATTAAAACTTTATATCAAAAGATTGTTGATAAACTTAAAAAGTAGAATATAAACCATACTTTCGAACACTACAGTTTAGACTAATTAAAGGAGGCCGAAACCTGCCCACGGGAGAATACTGATCAAAGGTAACTAGTGTCTAATTCTATTCATTAATATACTTACGAAGCTAATAACAAAAGCCGGAATCCAAGGAAATTCAACCTAAAATAATATTACTAATTTTTGCAACTAGGCACTAGATTGAAACTATACTAAAGTTTAGACTAATTAGGGCTTGCTAAAAAAGTCTTTTCAGGAGTAGGGAACCCACCCCTAACATCTCCTAGGATGAAAAGTAGGGAGGTTGCATGCAACCTCTCTACACAGGAACGGGGAATTGGTAGAGGATGTAGTAGGATATATTTGTCCCTTGATTTTTCTGCCTAGGGAACGCCCAAAATACTAACTTTTTGAGCTATCAGGACCGAAAACTATACACTTTTTTCGAGTTTAAAAATACTAAAACCTTTATGTGTCAATACTTTTGGATTTAATCAGTAAATCCTAATTATAAGGTGACCGGAAACCTACCTACGGGAGAATACTGATCAAAGGTAACTAGACTGAAACTATTGAATAAATCAGCATGGTCAAGAATTTCAAGTCAATTCTTCACTCCTTGTGTTAAGGGGTAATTTTTCTCTGGAAAGACTTTTTAAGTAGTTTAAATAATATAAGCTTAGCCCAAACTTGCCAAAAAAGAAAAATAATCAAAATCACCGAAAACATCTGCACCCCTTCTATTTCCGAATGGTTCAAAGTTCCAAGTATTCAAAGTTTTCTGAGCAGATTATTTGAAGACCCAAAAATTTAGTCTAATACTCTATTTGAAAAGTATCAACTTTTACCATAAAAAAATTTACTTAATATTGTATTTTGCATTATACTATTTCCCAGTCTTTATAGAGTTAATGAATCTAATTAAGTATTTATACCAATGAAAAAAAAGAAGATTACGAATAGTAAGAGCGATAAAAAGACTTTATAGAATATTTCTATTTGAGAAAAATGACAATTTCTGAGGGAATAAAGAGTTGGGTGTAGTTGGGTGTAAAAATTTTCAAAGTTTAGCTAAAGTTCTTTGAATATAGTTTCTAACTTTAAGATCCCTTAAAGCCTTACCTGGCAATAGTTATTCCTATAATTTTTCACGCCCTAGCAAATATTTTTTCTTGAGAAACAATCTGTAAATTAAAATTTGATTGAGGAAAAAAGCATGAACTTAGAACTACTTTGGAGCAATATAACAAACAGTGATTTTTTTGGCATACCCGCATTTAAACCAGTACTAGCATTTGTTATACTTCTGTTCACATTATTATTTCAGGGAGTTATTTCTAAAAAAATTATTAAGTATATAAAGCATCTTACTGTTAAAGCTGGATATGATTTAGATGATAAATTACTTGAACTAATTAAAAAACCTTTAAACTTTTTAATTATTGCAGTTGCCTTATGGATAATAAAGATAATTTTAGCGAAAGATTTAATCTTTAACCCTCAGCTTTCTGCTTTAATTTTCCTTACTCTAATTGCTTTTTTAGTTTACAATGCAGCTCCCTTATTAGGTAAGATACTAGAGTTCCTAACTCTGCAAACTGAAACAGAACTTGATGATTTGCTAGTTCCCTATATACCCAAACTGTTGCGCATTGCAGCATTTGTTATAGTCATTATTAAAGCATCAGAAGTATTTTTAGGAGCATCTGCAGGGGCTCTTATTGGTTTGCTTGGTGGTGCAGGTGTTGCTCTAGGTTTGTTGTTCAAAGATATTATCTATGATTGGTGTTGTACTGTAATCATCTATACTGATGGGTTGTACAAACCTAATGACTGGATAGAAGTTTCAGGAGATTTTGTGCAAGTGGTAGAAATCGGGTTAAGAACTACAAAATTGTACTCATGGGAGTGGGGTAGCATTAAAAAAATGCCTAATTCTAGAATGGTAAGTGGTATTGTAGATAACTGGTCTCAAGACAAATCTGAAATTAAAGAATGGGGATTTAAAGGATTCATAAAGATTGACTGTATTACATCAGATAAAGTAGAAAAAATGCTGGAGGGAATGAAGGAATTATTTGGAAGTATTAATGGTTTTTATCCTGGAAAATATAAAGCCATATTCATGGGTATTGAAGGTAATGCTCGTGTGTTTAGATATATGGCAAAAGTAGATCCTCAGTATTACGGTCTTGCTCTTAATAATTTCAGGTTGGGTCTAATGAAATTAATGGAAAAAGAAGGTATTGTTACTCAGAATGTCCATATCATTGCTGACCAAGATACCTATGCAAAAAATATTAAAATGGCAAGCAACAATTGAGAACTAAACTTCTCGAAACTCTTGTGATTAAGCCAGAGCTATTCATCCTCATGATAGCGCAACAAAAATATCCTAGATGTGTAAGTTGAAGGTTCAAAATTTAACCTAGTCAATCCAAAATTTATACCAGAGTATAGAAGCTATGTTTGATGAATTTCCTGAAACTTAGAAAATAAATTACCTGATTTTTTAGGTGCAGCCACTCACCGAGTAACAAGGGCATCAAAGCTATTGTTGGATCAGGATTTAAACAATTAAAACTCTGTAGAAAATCAAGATTTTTCGTGTTTGATAATTATAAATAGGGTTTGCTGAAAAAGTCTTTTAAGCAGTAGAGGAGTCAGGGAAAACCCATCTAAATTATGGAAGCTTCTGCCGTTAAGGTTTATATGAGGAATGAGTATAAATACTCACAAACCTGACATCCTTACCCTGTCAAAACTTTAAAATAAGATGCGTTTGTCCTGGTAGAAGAGTAGGTAGGGACGTTGCATCCAACGTCCCTACAGAGTAACAGGGAAGGTATAGATGAGGTAGTCGGATATACTTGTCCCTTGATTTTTCTACCATGTGCTTTACTTATGGTGCGATCGCTCACTGATTCTGGCCATTCAGATACCATTTCTTTTTGAGTTTTACTACCATTAATCTGGGCACATTCTTGCTCATTGTTCTAAGTATGGATGGTATTTTAGGATTGTATCCTTTAAAATACAAAGCCAAATTAGTAGGAATCAAAGTAATAATTAATGAAGAGAGTTATACTTCAATTGCTAGTTTTTTAGACTTGGACGATAAACCAGTTTATCAAAAAGGTGTCAAATATAGATTTAGTGGTAAACTAGTGACTTGAGGACTTTATAAAGCTTCAAATGGTCTCAAATACAATGCTGATGTCAATGGAAGTTTAAACATATTACGAAAAGCAGTCCCAAACGCTTTTAGCAATGGGATAGAGGGCGTTGTAGTTAACCCCGTAATGGTTACCCTTAATTAAAACTAGGTCAAGGAATCTTTTTCTATAGATTTAGTAACTATCTACTGATTATACCCACATTCCGCACTTCATTATGTAGTACAAAAGGATACATGAATGATCATTACTATTTTGAGCCAACAAATTAAACAAATTAATTCTATAGAACACAAAAAAATCAGTGGCATGAGTATTTTTGACAAGCCAGGGAAGTCGGTTGGCAGCAGAAAATACAGGAGGAACTACACTCCTGTTGATAGCATCAATTGATTTTCTTAACTCTTCAAGTGGTGCGATCGCGAAGCGGACTGGAAGTCTATCGCTTATTATTAAAATCACAGATAATATTTTTGACAACTTGAGGGTAAAAACTCTAAAATCAAGCTCCTTTCTTCTGTGAGATTAACCACTTTTGGCGATTGATTAATTCTCAAAAAATGTACGACTTGAAAGCATTGAAATATCCATCTTAATGTCGGAGTATTTGTGAGCTTTCCTAACTAGTTTTTCACCCTAACTATTGGTTCTTTTTAAAGTTTTTCTCAGTTCTCTTTGGCCTAGATTATACACTAATAAACACAGTGACATAATAAACAGTATTGTTTCTACTCTTTCTGGTTTTTTGACAAAAAAACTATCGGCAAAAAATTGTGGTTCTTTGATAAATCTGAAACCACGCTCACAACTCTGTTAGTTTTTATAATTCCAGAGTATTTCTGAGCAATGAAAGTCTGAAGACGACTCAATATTTGTAGCTAAAATAAATCGGCCAGCTGCGACAGTTCTTCTTTCTATTTCTGAGACTTTTGGTTTA
>JAKQYF010000077.1 GCA_023356535.1 Trichodesmium sp. MAG_R03
ATAACTTCCATTCTATGTCACTTAATCCTTCAAATCTACCTGCCATTTTCTTCCCAATATATACACTGAGTAACACTTATCAGTATATCATCATTTGACTATTAGTGGGATAGATTCATGTAAAGTCCGTACCATGCAACGTCCGTATGATGTGGATTCCCAACGGCTAATTACTCTGAAAGCGCGACCGTATTTTTCTGCAAATCCTTCTAAAAATGTCCGGAATTTTCTCCAGCCGTGTTTCAGAAATGGCTCTTGATAATTTCCGATTCTTAACCATTCCATAAACAACTCAAACCTCTAAAACAATTGTTTGGTTTTCACTAATTATTTCAGTAGATAATTTGTGTAGAAAATCTCTCCTTGTGTCTTTCAGTAAGGCAAGAAATTTAGCTATTTTCAGTTTAGCTTTTTCATATCCTTTAGAACCCTTAGTTTTTTTAGATAATGACTTACTTAGTTTTCGGTACTTCAAGGATTCGTTTCTTTAGTGGTTTTGGTGCATCAATGTAGGGACATTGCATGCAACGTCCCTACAGCTCGCTTTAGTTTTAATTCCTAAATCTATACCTACTGAATTATCAGTTTTAGGCAATACTTCGGGCAAAACTTCTACTACAAAACTTAGGAAATATCGATGAGCTGAATCTTTGATTACTGTTACTGATGATGGAATAGCAGGTAGTTCCCTTGACCACACAATTTTCAGCTTTCCTATTTTAGCTTACGTAGACTTTATGCTGACCAACCTTAAATCCACCCTTTGTAAATCTAGTTGTTGGCTTAGACATTCTCCTCTTAAATTTAGGAGGTCTTATAGGTTTACCTTTTCTGTTGCCTTGAGTTGATTTAAAAAAGTTTTGATAGCCCTGGTAAAACATCGTTTAAAGATTGCTGTAGTGGCAAGGGCTGAAAACTTCCTGATTGCCAAACTCTATCCTGAGTCTTTTTAGACAGAGTAATAAACTATTTTTGTAGTTCAAAATTAGTGGGTTTTTTATTTCTTTGATATATACGGTACTTAAATCTTGCTTTCATAGAATGACTTTTAAACTAAAAAGCATAATAACATAACCTGTGGAAAAAAATCAACTAAAAAGTTGCCCGCTTATGGGCGAGGCTTTAAACCCAATTTTTCGATAAGGGGGTCAAAAAAATTTACTACAGTATTTCAAGGTTCTGACTTCAGGGGTCGGTACTTATAACTAATAACTGATAACTGAAATGACTGAGTTTTCAGAGTCCAAATACATCTACAAATCGGATTTACCTCCGCGCCCTAAATGCGGAGCACTATACTATAAAAATTATTCACTTGGAGTATTCATGTTCAATTTCCCATTGAGTTCCTTTCTGTTATTTTCAAATCTGCGTAACATATAAGTAGCAGCACAGTCAGCTTGAGGATGATTTTCCAATAGATCTGTTAATTGAAAAATATACTCAGCTATTTCTTCTCCTAATTTATCAATGACAGTCTCACGATTAATCATGTCTTGTTGATGCTGGCGTACTTTTGCTTGCCATTGACTGGAAAATATCTTGTGAATTTTAGTGTGAAGACCAAGCTCTTCTAAGATTCTCCACTCTTCGCCATTATCAAACCAGGTCCCTCCACAACTCATGCAACGTTCTATATAAAAAGGTTGTTTAATGTTGATTCTAGTTCGTGATAAATAAGTTCCACATTCGGGACAAAATCCTGCTTTACCATCAAACAGAGAGGGTACAAAATCTTCAAATTGATTGTAGTAGGGCAGGATTTCTTCTGGAGCATACCATAAAGGTAAATTGGCTAACCAGTCTTCATAATCTTTTGCTACAATCCAAAAACCTTTAGATTTAGGGCAGTATTTTACTGGGATAACATCATTTAAAACGGCATCTTCTAACTCTACATCATATTTTGGGCTTTTCATCATATTTTTTCCTGATTCTTTGTTAATGTTGCTTGATTAAGTATACTTAAACAATAACTTTTAAGGGTTTCTAGGCGATAACTAATATTGGCCAATCGTGCTTGTTGTGTTTTAGGGTTTTGAGATGCTTGTAAAAAGCTAACATCTAGACTCAAGAGCTTAAATTGCTTATGAATCTCCGTCACATAAGACTTTAGCTGGTATGCTATAGGTGGGTCTAGTTCCGAGTTATCTAAATTAATAATCTGAGTCTCGAACCACTTTTGGACTGCCTGATTTGTGGCCAATATTTCTTTCAGTTCTCTTGCCGTCACACTCTGTTGCAACTGATTCAGAAGTTGACTTAATTTTTGATACTGCTGGTTATACTCCCTTGACAACATAATGTAAGTAAATCGAAACTTATATCTATTATTAACATACGAAGTAATAACGTTTCACGGAAGTTAAAAGTCAAAATTTAAAAAACTCAGATAGTAGCCGATTTTTCAAGAGGCTATGGTCAAAAGTTAAAAGTTAAAAAATTAGAGGATAAAAATGAAAGCATAGAAAATTACAGATAAAGTGTAGAAAATAGAAGTTTTTAAGTTAAAAGCTAGTTGATGAATTATAAGTAGTTATAAGTAGTTTTACAAAGTTAGTTTCACATACTTTCAGGCTCAAAAGGATATATTCCCTGTGATTTTGGAATACTAGACAGTGGAAAGTTCTGGGAAGAATTATTGCGAGCTTTGGCTTACAGCTATCTTAAGGTTAGAAACTTTCTCAAAAGAACTAATAAGTGCTGTAAGCCAATCCCTATAATACTTTCAGTATTTAAAGCAAATAGTTTTTTAGGATAACTTTGTACTCTCCAGATAGATAGCCAAAATTCAAAAACTAGAAATAAACCTTGAAACTCTTAGGTATTAACTATTCCCTATTGTCAAAAAGCGGCAAGATTTTGGAAAACGTAAAAATAGAATTGCTATATATAAGTAGGTGGGTTTAATTAGGGTTTGCTGAAAAAGCTGTTTCCTCTTTGTAGTAGTCAGTAGCCAATATTCAGTAGTCAGGAGAAAAAAGATTTGGCTATTTTTGTAAAATTTACAATACGTCGTTTAAATACTCAACAGCTTACCTACCTATTTAACTGTTTTATCTTGTACAAAAAATAAGTTAAAAGCTGATACTTGTGAACTCTAAACTAATTACTATGAAAACAAAAACTATAACACCATTACCTCAAATTGTATGTGTAATTCCTGATTGGTTACAAGAATGTCTAGATCACAAAAATAAGGGTGATAATTTGACTAACTGTTCATTGGAGACAGGATTAATTTGTCGAGCATTTGAATTTGCATACAAGTTACATAAAGGGCAGTATCGAAAATCAGGAGAACCTTATATTTGTCATCCTGTTGCTGTCGCAGGATTGTTAAAATATCTAGGGGGTGATAGTACCATGATTGCTGCAGGTTTTCTACATGATATTGTTGAAGATACTGAGGTAAATATTGAAGAAATAGAAGAAAAATTTGGTTCGGAAGTAACTTTATTGGTAGAAGGTGTAACTAAGCTGTCTAAGTTTAATTTTTCCAGCAAAACAGAGCTACAAGCTGAAAATTTTCGCCGAATGTTTTTGGCAATGGCAAAAGATATTAGAGTCATTGTTGTCAAGTTGGCAGACAGATTACATAATATGAGAACTCTCCAACATTTACCTCCTCATAAACAGTTAAGTAAAGCATTAGAAACACGAGAAATCTTTGCACCACTGGCAAATCGTTTAGGAATTGGTCGGATTAAATGGGAATTAGAAGATTTATCTTTTAAATATCTTGAACCAAATGCTTATCGGGAAATTCAAGAGTTGGTAGCAGATAAAAGGATAAATAGGGAAACTAGATTGTTAAAAATGACAGAAAATTTACGACACAAATTAGACCAAGCAGGCATAGAGTTTTATGACATTAGTGGTCGCCCTAAACATCTTTATGGAATTTATCGTAAGATGTATTTAAAACAAAAAGAATTTCACGAAGTATATGATATTTCTGGACTGAGAGTTATTGTAGAAAAAAGAGAAGATTGTTATCGAACTTTAGCTATTATTCACGACTCTTATCACCCTATTCCTGGAAGATTTAAAGACTATATTGGTCTGCCAAAACCTAATCGTTATCAGTCGTTACATACAGGAGTAATAGGTATTACAGGTCGTCCGGTAGAAGTGCAAATTAGAACTGTGAAAATGCACCATGTTGCTGAGTATGGAATAGCTGCTCATTGGAAGTATAAAGAGACTGGTTATAATAGTAATAATACTACAACTGAAGATGAAAAATTTACTTGGCTTCGACAATTATTAGAATGGCAAACTGACCTGAAAGATGATCGGGAATATTTGGAAACTGTTAAGGGTGATTTATTCTCTGAGGATGTTTATGTATTTACACCAAAAGGTGATGTTATTTCTCTCAAACATGGATCGACACCAATAGATTTTGCTTATCGTATTCATACAGAAGTAGGAAATCATTGTACAGGTTCTAAGGTGAATGAACGAATAGTACCTTTAGATACTCTTTTAAAAAATGGTGATATTGTCGAAATTTTGACTCAGAAAAATGGTCATCCTAGTTTAGATTGGTTAAATTTTGTTGTTACTGGTGGAGCACGACATCGAATTCGTCAGTGGTATAAGCGTTCTCATAGAGAAGAAAATGTAGCTAGAGGTCGAGAATTATTGGAAAAAGAATTGGGTAAAAAAGGTTTTGAATCTTTACTTAAATCTGAGCAAATGCGACTTGTTTCGGAAAAATTTAATTATCATAGTGTGGATGATTTATTGGCAGGTTTAGGTTACGGTGAAACAACTTTAAATTTAGTAGTTAATCGATTGCGAGATGCCTCTAGAGAAGTAACACAAGTTGAGAAGAATTCAGATATTTTTTCAGAAAAATATTTATACAAATCTCCTCAAACTTCATCTCCTAATAATTATTATCCAATCGCTGGAGTTGAAGGTTTAATGTATCATTTAGCAGGTTGTTGTAATCCGATTCCAGGTGAACCTATTATTGGAGCTGTAACTCGTATGAACGGCATTTCTATTCATCGTCAAGGTTGTTCTAATGTAGAAAGTGTATCTGGAGAAAGATTAATTCCTGTTAGTTGGAATACTGCTAATGAAAATCATGGACGACCTAAAACTTATCCAGTTAATATCTCTATTGCAGCTATAGATAGAGTGGGTTTACTGAAAGATATTTTTTCTCGCTTAATGGATAATAATGTTAATGTTCAAAATGCTCAGGTTAAAACAAATCCTGGTTCTCCTGCGATTATTAATCTATGTATTGAAGTGATTGATTGCCAACAACTTGAACGTAGTTGTGCTCAGATTAAAAATATAAGTGATATTTTAAATCTGCGTCGCATTAATCAGGTTGAATAGTATTTGGATAGAACTCAGAAAACTTCCAGGGTTTATGGTTGATGAATGTCATTTGCTATGGGGAGACCTTGAGCTGTTATGCTTCTGGAAGAATGGATACAAGAATATAAATGTCGTTAAAAAATGATTTAGAAATACAGAGTTATTATGGTGCCTTAGACTATTGAACAGACGGTTTTATCATCTTTGCAGTTCTTTTAAAGCCGACATTCTCCACAGCTTCTTCTATCTTCATCTATATTTACATTTTTCAAGAGACTTGTAGGAAAAACCCTCATTATAGAACTCAATATCAATAAAATTTCTTAATAACTAATTTTTTATGAGAAAAATCGATGCCCATAGCTATAAGGCTTTTAGGGAGAGTATTAGGGGCGATAGATTAATAAAAATTATCAATTTAATCTTCAGAAGTGCGGAATGTGGGCTAAAGTAGTTAAGTGGCTATTTAAGTTTTTTGCAGATGGTCAAATATTTGACTTTAGCAAACTTTTTCAGTACTTAATTTTACCACAACCTATTTAGGATTGCTATATCATTTTTCTCTTTTTTTTAGTCAATATTTCTTTCTTATTCCTTCTTGATTTTTCCATGAATTAGGGTCAAAAAAAATGCTATTAGAACAATCACTTATCACCAATCTATTAAATAAACAACGTCAATTTTTTGCTACAGGAAAAACCAAAAATATTGACTTTAGAATCGAACAGCTGAAACGTTTAAAACTGGCAGTTTCAGATTATCAAAAAAAAATTTTTGCTGCCGTTAAAGCAGATTTGAATAGAGCGGAATTTGAAGCATACTTTGAACTGGCTTTTTTTTCGGAGATAAATGATGGGATTAAAAAGCTGAAATCTTGGGCCAAACCTCGCAGAGTTTCTACTCCAATTGAACAGTTTCCTGCCGGAGCTAAAATTTATCAAGAACCTTTAGGTATTGTGTTAATTATTGGAGCTTGGAATTATCCTTTTCAATTAGTTATTTATCCCTTATTGGGAGCGATCGCTGCTGGAAATTGTGCGATTATTAAACCTTCAGAAATAGCTGTTAATACATCTGAGGTTGTTGTAGATTTAATTGCTCATACTTTTGACTCTAGTTATATTGCTACTGTTACGGGAGGAGTGGAAACAAGTCAACAGCTATTAGCAGAAAAATTTGACCATATTTTCTTTACTGGAGGAACAAGAGTAGGGAAAATAGTTATGGAAGCTGCTGCTAAAAATCTTACTCCTGTTACCTTGGAATTAGGAGGAAAAAATCCTTGTATTGTTGATGATAATATTCAGTTAGAATATACGGCAAAACGTATTACTTGGGGGAAGTTTCTTAATGCTGGTCAGACTTGTGTTGCTCCTGATTATTTGTTGGTAAATAAGTCGATTCAGTCTGATTTATTGGAGAAAATTAAACAGTCTATTGAGAAATTTTATGGTAAAAATCCTGCTAATAGTCCTGATTATGGTCGGATTATAAATGAAAAGCAATTTAATAGATTAAATGATTTGTTGAAAGAAGGAAAAATTGTTATTGGTGGTGAAACAAAGTCAGAAGAACTTTATATTTCACCTACAGTTCTTGAGGGAATTAATTGGAATTCAGAAATTATGGAGGAGGAAATTTTTGGACCTATTTTACCTGTTTTAGAATATGAAAATTTGGATGAGGCGATCGCTCTGGTTAATTCTTTTCCTAAACCTTTATCACTTTACTTTTTTTCTCGAAATCAACAGAAGCAAAAGCAAGTTTTAGGGGAAACTTCTTCTGGGAATGTTTGTATTAATGATACCGTGATGCAATTTGGGGTGTCATCTTTACCATTTGGAGGTGTGGGAAATAGTGGTATTGGCAGTTATCATGGTAAGACTAGTTTTGATACTTTTTCTCATTATAAAAGTGTGTTGAATAAGGGGTTATGGTTTGATTTAAATATCCGATATGCTCCTTATAAAAATAAGGTTGGTTTGATAAGAAAAATAATTTTTCGGTAGATATCAAGAAATAGATTCAACGTCTAGGGCACCAAATTAAGATAAAAATTCATGTATTTAAAGGAGAAAATATTAAACATAAAAATTATCCTCATATTCAAAGCTTTATTAAGGTAGAGAGAACAGGAGTAAGAGAAAATCAGAATTCTGAAGAAACTTTGTAATAACAATTACAGCGTTTTCCGTTGTTATAAGGTAAACCCACACAGGCAAGATGCCGGCACTATATGATTTTCACCATTTACCCTCTACATCATTTGCCCGAAATCTTGCTTTATCTCGATATTCAAAGCTTTATTTAAGATAGATAGAAAAATAATAAGAGGAAATAAAGAGTCTGAAAAACTTGATCAGGACTTACGCAAATTCACCTTGAAAACGCCATATGTAGGGGTAATGGCAATTTCCCGTACCCTTGTGTAGTGCCCGTGGGTAAGTCCTATTTATATTATATTAGTAGTAAACTGTTAGCATCAGAAATACTTAGGGAAAAAATAGGATCAATCCTTGGCCTTTAACAATAAACATTGACAAAAAACCAAGTTTCTGGGTTTGCCTACGTAAGTCCTGTATATCTATGAATTTTCCTATACTATACCTTTTTTGTGTAATTGCTTTATTTTTTGTGTAATTGCTTTAGAGAAAGCTCTATATTAGTAGTAAGTTCTTGCGCAGCTTGCTTTGTAGGATAACCCAGATAATCTTTAACTTCTAAAGGAGAACCAATATTAACCTCTACACCACACCGCCAGGGTGGCGGTGCAGGATGATTGTATAAAATACTAATAGGAATAATTTTAAGATTGAGTTCAGCACGACTGGATATTGCATGTAGTGCGATACGGGAGACTCCTGGTTGAATAAAATGAATTTCATTATCTTCAGGATATATTTTTCCTTCAGGAAATAATACCAACATTTCCCGATCTTCTAAGATTTTAACACTATTACGAATAGCAGATATTCCTGGATTATCACGATTAATGGGAAAACAACCCAAACGACGAATAAACCAACCTTGAAAACCTTCTGTTTGTTCTCGTGAAACCATATATCGCAGATGACATTTAGTAACCAAACCTGCTACATAAGCAACAATTAGAGGGTCCCATCGAGAACGATGAGTAGGCGCCAGAATAGTTGCCTCTTTTTTAATAGGAATTTTTTCTTGACCCCTGACTTCTATTTTGAAATAAAAGGGCAAGATAATTTTACATATAAGAAAGTAAGTCAAGGGAGTTAGCCAAGGTGAAAACCCAGAGAGAATTTTTGGAGATGCCAGATAGTTGAGAGGTTTATTATGTTGATTCATTCCTGGTATAAAGGTAAGAAGAAGTTGGTGGTAGAAAGATTGCTACTCTTCTACAGTATTTTAACAAACTTTTTGAACAAGTTATTAATGGGATTGATTGTGCTTATTTTGTAGTAGTCTTACCCTTCTATCCAAATACAAATATTCCAGTAAACGTAATTAAAAAAAACAGATTTTTAGATATAGCAATCCTGATATGAAGTTAGTTTATAGTTTCTCAAACTATCGGAATTGAGGACCGCAAACCCAACAAACAAGTGCCCATCTTTTTCCTTGAATAATTGGTGTAACTTCATGAAGAACAAAAGAGGGAAATAAAATTATTGTTCCTCTAGCTTTTGGCAATTTTTCAGCTTCTCTTTGAGTGTACAACTTCAATTCTGAACCTTCATAATCTTGGGGGTCAGAAAGTTGAACCGAGATAGAAATTTTACGATAATAATAAATTTCTCCATTATCTATATGTTTATTGTAGTGATCCTGAATACTGTCTTTATTGTTACTAGCTTCATAACATAAAAGCTGGGGGTAATCTATAATACCATAAATATCATAATTCCACCACTTACTATTAGCATATTTAACACTATTTACTAACTTTTCCCAAAGCCATCTTGTTGACTCTGAATAACTTATACCCCACGCATTTACTTTGCGAATTTCATGCTTCATTCTTCCATCTACAATTGCCTTTGATGGCTTTATTTGTTTTGATAAAGAAATAACCTTTTCACATTCTTGCCCTGTAAAAGCTCCCCAATTTTCATCTGATTTACAAAAATGCTCTTTTTGACTAGCGTCATAGCAAGTGTATTTACTTTGACGATATTTTTGTTTAGGAAAAATCAAAACCATATTATCTTATATTTTGCTCTATTTTATTAATAACGATCTATATACTTTCAGTGCAGAGTATTAGAAAATAAGTTTTTAACCCTACTCACTATTCTATAGCAATCCTAAATCATTATTTCAAATCATATGCCTTCTTGAAAATACCTCTAACTTCTATTCCTTCTGTCTCCTGTCTTAAAACAGCATATTTCATCTCATGAATAGATAGGATTACTATATATTACCTACTTAAATTTTGGAAATCATCTGAATTGAGGGCCTGTTACCCAACCAATAAGTGCCCATCTTTTACCTGAAATAATAGGTATTACTTCATGCAAAATGAATGAAGGAAACATAGTCATTGTTCCTCTACCTCTAGGCAATACTTGAGGATTTGTTTGTACATATAAATTTAGTTCTGCACCCTCATAACTATTGGGATCAGATAATTCCACAGAAAAAGAAATTTTCCGAAAAGAGAAAGGATATTCATTGTCTATATGTAGATCGCAATTATCTTTAATCTTATGAGAAGTATTGTTACTATCATAACAAATGAGTTGTATAGGTTCTAAAATCCCTACAAGGTCATAGTTCCACCAATAGCTATTTGCATATATAACATTATTAATTAATCTTTGCCAAACCCAATTTGTTTCTTGAGTTTGATATATACTCCAAGCACTAACTTGACGATAGCTAGGATTAGTAACTTCAACTATACAGTTTTGACTTGTTTCTACATTTTGTAAAAGTGAAATAATCCAGTCACATTCATCCACTGTAAATGCTCCCCAATTTTCACCTCTTGGACAAAAATTGCTGGCATTACTAGAATCGTAACAGGTGAAGATAGTTTGATTATATTTTTTCTCAGGATATATCCAAAACATTTTTAGTGAGTTGTGTACTATCCAATTCAAATTACCGTTTTTGAGATTCTCTTGACACTGCTCTAAGAAATAGCAGAACCGATTTTGAATATCAAGCAGTCAACAAATAGAATAAGGAAATAGAGGAAAAATGTTGAAAATTATAGCAGTTGCCAGGGTGGTTAGGATATTCTAGTCCGTACTGCGAATGTACAGGGGAATAAGCTTTTACCCTTAGAGTGACCTATCAGTTTTATAAATTAGCTTTGTTAGAGTAGAGACATTCTAGTGGAATATCCCTATAAATTAAAGTACTCAAGAGTACAAAGTTCTTCTCAAAAATGATTTGCTTTGAATGCTGAAAGTATTATTGGACAAGCTTTACAACACCTACAGTTTTTTCGAGAGATTTTCTAACGTTGAGATGGCTAAAAACCTGATCCAGCAATAATTATTCCCAGAACTTCCACTGTCTAGTAAAGTATATTTAAACTTTAATACTCTAACTACAAAATTTATACCAGTGGATAAAAAATGGCAATTTTTATCAATTTTGTGAATTTTGAGATTCATCCTTAATTGGTAACCAATCTTTTCCTAGCTGAATAGTCACGTCCGATCTTAAATATCCCGTACTTTCTACAACAACTTCTCCACAACCAAGAAACTTTTGCACTGCTTGTGCCACTTGAATATCTCCTTTCTGAGCAATAATTCGTGTTACCTCTAAAGATTGACTCCAGGGTTTAGCAACCTTAATATTCCAATAACCATTATCATTTAGAGACCTAACTAGTTGATCAACAGTTTCCCAATTATCAGTGCTATCTTGAATTGCTACTGTAATATAATTATAATCTAAATTGTCTACTTCCGAACGTTGGTAACCAAAGTCAAAGTGTTTATATATTAAATTATCTAGGGTTGTAAAATCAGGCAACCAGTAACTAGCACTATATTCCTCAGGATCGCTAAACTCTCCAGGTACCATCAACATTTGTATATTAGATCTCTGAATTTTAGCAGCAAAATTCATTAAAGCTACTAATTCCTCGACACTCAAATTTGTATCAAGATGAGACTGAATTACTGAAAGAATTTTTGGCAGTCGGGATAGGGTTTTCACATTCACCGACTGTTCGACAAAAGCTCGCATCAAAAGTTGCTGCCGTTGCACCCGCCCAATATCCCCTAAATTATCATAGCGAAATCTCAGAAATTGTAGAGCCTGGTTGCCATTAAGCTTTTGTTTACCTGCTTTAAGATTAATATAAAGGTGTTGACTATCATCCTGATATTTCATGTCTTTAGGTACATAAACTTTTACGCCACCAAGAGAATCTATCAATTTTTCTACACCTTGTACATTGACTCGAATGTAGCGGTCTATTCCTACCCCACCCAAAAGTTCACTAACAGCTTTTGCGCTTTTTGCGGGTCCGCCATAATAGTTGGCAGCATTAATCTTTGTTAAACCTCTATCTTCTACGTAAGTTCGAGTATCTCTGGGAATAGAAAGTAAAGTTAACTTCTCATTTTTAGGGTCAAACCTAACTAGGAGCATTGTATCAGATAATCCTTTAAAAGAATTAACCAAAGCATGATACCCTAAGTTTTTATCCTGGGGATATTCTCCTAAATCTGATGTTAATACCTTAATTCCCAACAACAATATATTGACAGGCCGAGTTAACTCTGGCAATTTCATATTGCTTTTGGCCAAGTCTTGTTGAGAAAATACTGCTGCATCTTCTGGAGATAGCTTTTGTTGCATTAGTGGAGTGCTAGAAAGAGATACTGCTAATAGAGCACCTGCTGTAGCAGATATCATTGCCACTCCAGCTAAACCTAAACCTAAGCTAAACCAACGTCCAGTACTAAATTGGGAAGATTGTTTCTGGTGCTTTTCTATTGTTGAATCTTGACTAGGGGTTG
This sequence comes from Trichodesmium sp. MAG_R03, assembly GCA_023356535.1. Classification (GTDB taxonomy): domain Bacteria; phylum Cyanobacteriota; class Cyanobacteriia; order Cyanobacteriales; family Microcoleaceae; genus Trichodesmium. The sequence goes on from JAKQYF010000077.1 coordinate 12,309, forward strand.
AATTTAAAAATTTATTAGTGGGCACTAGTTTCCTCACACACTTAAGTATTAAAATAGAGTTTTTTGTTAGAGAAATTTTGCTGAAAATTTCAAGACATTTTAATTGTCAACAGTTTCATAGAATCTTCAACAATCATAAATGTTTACCTACAAATTTTTCTGCTATCCGGCTAATTCCTGGTAGCCATAAGGGTTGTCTTTTCCAGATCCGAACCATTAGTCCAAAACTAATTAGGAAATAGCTAGTAGTTAGTAAGCTATTTATTAATAAAAAAGTGATAGTTCCAGATTCTCCTATTTCTACTCCTAATTGCAACAAAATGTTTCCTAATAACCAAATAAAGGTTAAAGTCAAAATTAATCGGCTTACTGCTCTATGTTGTAGACTAGCTTTTTGACGAAACAAAATCCACATTGCAGGAAAGAAGCCTAATATTGGAGTTACTAACAAAAATAGTTCTTGACGGTTGATGTGAGGATTTTTAAGTTGCTCAGTATTTTTCATCTTTAGTTATTTGGGTTATCGAGAGAGGCAAAATTTTTGGGAGTATTTATCGAATAAATGGGGTTTAAAGCCTCCCCCATAAGCGGGTGACAATCCATGTTATAATGAGATTGGTTTGAAGACCTGCCTTGTGTCATAAATACATGTAGAAAATAAGATTAAGTCGAATTTCAAGTTGATGACTTGCCCTTTAGCTTTGAGTAGGTTACATATTGCACTTCTCCATCTACCCATTCTGATAATAAATAATTAAATTAGTGTTAAAATTTGCGGTAATTCCAGAATCAAGAAGGAGAACACTTACTATATATGACCACTACTCAAAATAAACCTGTTGTTATTTCCCCGTCTATATTATCAGCGGATTTTAGTCGCCTTGGGGATGAAGTCCGAGCTATAGATAAAGCTGGTGCTGACTGGATTCATGTTGATGTAATGGATGGCCGTTTTGTACCTAATATTACTATTGGCCCATTAATTGTTAAAGCACTTCGTCCTGTTACTGAAAAACCTCTTGATGTCCACTTAATGATTGTGGAGCCAGAGAAATATGTTGAAGATTTTGCTAAGGCAGGTGCTGATATTATATCTATTCATGCTGAACATAATGCTTCACCTCATTTACACCGAACTCTAGGCCAAATTAGGGAGCTGGGTAAGCAAGCAGGTGTAGTTCTTAATCCCTCTACACCTCTAGAATTAATTGAATATGTTCTAGATTTATGTGACTTGGTATTAATTATGAGTGTCAACCCTGGTTTTGGAGGTCAAAGTTTTATTCCTGCAGTCCTTCCTAAAATCCGTAAGCTTCGTGAAATATGTAATGACCGGGGACTCGATCCTTGGATTGAAGTTGATGGTGGTCTGAAAACTAATAATACTTGGCAGGTATTAGAAGCTGGTGCTAATGCTATTGTTGCAGGTTCTGCTGTTTTTAAAGCTGATGATTATGCAGAGGCTATTAAGGGTATTCGTAATAGTAAACGTCCTGCTCCTGAACGTCCTTTAGCTATTGTTTAATAACAAAAAATACTGTTTAACTGATGTTACCCATCCTATTATCTCAAACCCTTGATATTTCGTTCTCAACTAATTGCTGAAACTCTTGAAATATTGTTTAGCTCCATAACATCAGCTGTTTAATAAAAAATTATTAAAGTTAAAAATGGGTTGTACAATCCATTTTTAACTTTTTTTTGGGTTGAGATTGATTAATATCTTCACTTACCCCCCTACAAATCTACTATAAAACTCTAAAACCTTTATAAATCATAGGATACAGCAATTGCATTTTTTTTTGTGTAGCCATGTAAATTTGTAATATTTTTTAATAGAGACTTATATAGAGTATCTGCTAAAACATAGTTGTGTATCTCGACTCACTGAACCACAACAAAAAGCATTAGATTTATTAGATAATTAGGATTTACCCATGAACCCTATTGTTAGAGTGTGTTAGCCCTAGCTAAACGGACCAAGGATCTATATATAGTACCTTGGTGTAAGTCCTAATAATTTAAGAATTTATTTAGATTGTACCCAGTAAACAGGTGACAATTCAAAGCATATCTTGTATAGCATATATTGTCCCGTTTTGTTAAAGGGGAAGTTCAGTTATATCAAGCTTGAAAAAATAATGCTATATTTACAGCGCTTTCTGTTGTTATGAGGTACACTCACACGGGCAAAATGCCCGCAACACATGATTTTCACCATTTACCCTCTACATCATTTGCTCCTTATCTGCTGTAACTGATACTTTAACTGTAGGGATATTGTTTGCAATATCCCTACCTACTCCCTTGCTCCTGAAAAAGACTTTTTCAGCAAACCCTACTTAGATATTTTCAGAGAAAAAAAGAAAGAAAACTCGCAAGAATATCCCTGGTTAGGCGATCGCCAAATTCGCCAAATTTCAAAATCAAAATGTCTTGGAAGGTTTAGGGGGTGGGTTTTCCACTAAAAAAAGTGTAGCAAATATTCCTAGGACTTTTGACTTATATTTTATACTTCATTTTGTAATACCAAATGGAGTTTTTTGCTTTTGGCAAGACCAGGTAAAATTTTTACTGAATAACTTTAGCTAAAGTCTCCTCCATTTGAGATAGTTTGACTGCACCAGAAAAAGTTTCTCCATTCATCACAAAGAAAGGTGTGCCAGAAATACCAATTTTTTGAGCTAATTTAAAATCTGTTTCAATTGAAGCGATCGCTTCTTCAGATTGACGATCGCTATTAAATTTATCTATGTCTAAACCTAAATTATTAGCGACCTCTATATATAACTGTTCTTCTAATTTATCTTGTTGTTCAAATAAAGCGTCATGATATTCCCAAAATCTTCCTTGTTGTTGAGCTGCCCAAGCTGCTTTGGCTGCCGGAATTGCTTGGGGATGAATTCTAGTTAAAGGTAAATGCTTAAATACTAAAGTTACTCTATCTTCATGTTTATCCATAAATTCTTTAAGATTTTTCTGTACTTTGGCACAAAAAGGACATTGAAAATCTGAGAACTCAAATAGTACAATTTTTTGATCAGTAGAACCAAAAGTTGGAGAGTCACCAATTTGTTCTTGAGGATTATTTTTAAACTGTTGTAATATTTCTTTTTGACTAGCTTGTCTTTCTTGCTGTTGTTCTTGCTGATAAGCTTGTACTGATTCAATTATTACTTCTGGATGATCACGAATAATTTGTAGAACTTGTTGTTCTAATTCTGGGTTTATTAGATTATTTGTTGGTTGAGCAAAAGAAGTACAACCACTCATAGTAATCCAAGTAGTGAGAACTATAGATAGTAAGAAGAAGATTCTCATAATTAGAAAAGTCGATTTTGTAAGTTGGTTATGATCACTAAATCTATATCATACTCTATTGAATGCTGATAGATAGTCAGAATCAAAGGGAAGAATAGGAATACTTCATATAATATCCCTACAAAAAAAATAGATTTATTCCCTGGTATATTCTTCTGGAGTTATACAACATTCAGGCCGTACACTCAAATTTATATCTTCACCGCTACGATTCAATTTTATGCCAATAGGCAAAAATAAATATGAAGATTGGACAATTTTCTGGGCTTGACTAGGAGAAGTAACTATTATATTATTAAGTTCTAGAAGTACATCTCCTGACCTGATATTAGATTCTTCTGCGGGAGAACCGTCTAAAACTTTAACAACTAAAACACCTTGGTCTTCGGCAATTAAGTTGCTCTCCATCTCTATGTTGAATTGCTCTTTAACTTCTGATGTCAATTCGGCCATTTGAATACCTAGTTTTGGATAGCCACTAAACTCAGCTTCGACAGGTGATTCCAATATAGAGCTATCTTCATTCAGGGAATAGTTACGAAACTCAAACGTGCCATCTGGTCTTTGTGCTATACGAAAATTGTCCGTTGAGTAGGCGGAATCTTTTTCTCCAGCATCTAAATCGGTGGGATTACTACCTAATAAAACTAAGCCTCTAGCAGAAGACCAAAGCTCAATCCTTTGTAAGATGGTCTTAGTTTGGTTACTCTCCCCATCAAAAAACTTAGTTAACATAACTCCTGAAGGTCCTGTCATTGATAATTGACTTTCATGGACAACAAAACCAACACTGTAGCTTAGTTTCCATACTCCTTTAAATGTTTCTTTTAGCCTGTTATCTGGTTCAATAAGACTACCAAAAAATCTATTTTGCCTGGTGCTTAACCCTGGAGGTATTGTTGGTGCTGGACTGGGAGTTGAAGTTTGTGTTGGAGTTTGTGTTGGGGTTTGTGTCGGTTTCGAACCATCATCAGGAACCATGGCTAAAATTTTACCAGAGAAAAACCCTGCTATTGCTAGAGCAACTAAAGATTTCCAAGGAGTAACTCTAGGTTGACCACTTGCTCTGACAACCAAACACCTTGCTATGATATCATGGAATGCCTGTTTTTCTGGAGTAAAAGCAGCCATGAGATAACCAACAAAGAATAAAATTAGTCCAACACAAAAGAGTATTGCGGCTAATATAAAGTATGGTGAATCTTCAGATCCTGTAGCTATACCGTTATACCAATTAAGATAGCAGCTATCCAAACTACCAAAAAGAATGACTTACCAAAATATCTTACCGTTGCTTTACCAAAAGAGATTTTATATCCTTGTAAGTTTGTTACAGAAATTCCAACTACTTGTTTACCTAAAGTTCCCTGCAGTTGAGAACTTTCCAAGATAGAAAAATACAACCAACCTAATATAGCATTCAAAATTTGATAAAGAGAAAATTTGATCAACCGTAGTTCAGAATGAGTATTCCCATCTATTATTATTGGCTTACCCAAAGTCAAGTAAATTACTAGCAACAAAATAACTCCATCAATTAAAATAGCAATAAATCTTTGATTGAAACTTGCATAATTTCTTTGAGACATTTTTAACTACTCCTAATAACTAAACAACCAGAGATAATGTCATGTAAGGCTCGTTTTCTTTTAAAACCAGCCATAATAAAACCTATACCTAAAGTTAAGTATGAAAAAATTTTACTAGAATGCCTCTTAGTGGCTTGATCAAAAGGAACTTTCCTTCTCTGCAAATCAGTTACTTTGATTCCCATTAACATTTTCCCCAAAGTTCCTTGTGTTTTTGAACTATCCATTACTGGGCAGTAAATAAATCCTGCAATTATGTAAAAGACTAAAATCCTTCCTGTAAGTTCTTCTCCATCAACAGTAACACCATACATAAAAAGATCAAGAATAATACTACCAGTAATTATAATAGTTCTATCAATCAAGTCAGCAGCCAATCTCATCCAAAAACCAGCAGGTTGTTCAACATTAGAAGGTAAAATTGCTTTAATTGCCTGCAATGCTTCTCCAGCATTCTGATAACGTAACAAGAAATTTTGCTCCACCATTTTATCTATAATATTTCCTAATTCATGACGAACTGACACTCCTTTACGCCATAAAAGTTCATCGTTATTTTGATTCCTAAGTAATGAATTAGGAGGTATTAAATTTGCAGATATTCCGCTCAAAGCTTGAATGGCTATTTTTCCAACAGCATAAACATCGCTGGCACACTCAGGATTACCTTGACCTTGTTCCCCAGCCATATATCCTGGGGTTCCAATAATAACTGTTATAGTTTTTTCACCTTGCTGGTTTACTAATACTGTACCTACCTCTTTAACTGCTCCAAAATCAATCAAAACTATCTGATTATCTTGGGTACGTCGCATTAAATTGGAGGGTTTAATATCCCGATGAATTACTCCATTGATATGGACAAAATCTAAAACTTCTAAAATATCAAATAATAACTGAATAACTTCTGATTCACCTAATTTATTCCCCAGTTTTAGTTCCTCTGTTAAATCTTTACCTTTAATATATTCTTGAACCAAATAAAAATCTTGATTTTCAAGAAAATCATCTATATAAGTAGGTATTTGTTTGTGAGAGCCTAATTTTTTCAAAACCTCGACTTCTTGTTTAAATAAACGTTTAGCGTTCTGCAAAGTATAGGGGTCATTTTGTTGAGGTTTGAGTTTTTTAATCACAACTTCTTGACTAGGAAATTGTGAATGTTGATCTATAGCTATATATGTTTGGCCAAAGTTTCCAGCTGTTAGAGTCCGCTCAATTTTGTAACGACCTTTTTTAAGAAACATATTGATTGAGTTAAATTAGATAAATATATTTACTGAGTTTTAATTCTGAAAATTTTAATCTAAAACAGATTTAGAAGATTGACTAGCATTAATATGAATTTTTAATCATAAGAGCTGATTTAGGAAGTAAATATTAAGAGGCTGAATTTCTTGTTATACTTAGGCTTGGCAAGTGATCCCTCAGTCAGCTCAAATCACTAAGAGGTAGGTAATATAATACTTTTAATTAAGTTGAAAAATCAGCTTTAAAATACAAGGGAAATGTATAATAAAAATAAATGTATAGACCCAAGGTTAAACTAGATAAATGCACGAAATTATCATATTATGGGAAGAGAAAGGGGTAACTAAGGCTGAAACAATAAAGGAAGGGCAACCTAGTAAAAATCCAGGGACAGTTAGGTTAGGTCGAGAGCCAAATCATTGTGACATTACTTTCGATGATCCTAGAATATCAAGACTTCATGCAGAAATTTTCTATAACAATCAGCATAGCAAATTTTATGTGCGCAACCTAAAAGCAAGTAATCCACTAATGGTAGATGATCAACTTGTGGTGAAAGATGGGGAAGTTGCTTTAAATCAAGATAGTGTTATATATTTTGGCCAAACAGAAGTTAAAATTATCTATACAAATAGCACCAATATGCTAACTGCTCCCACAATATTGTTACCTCCAACTGCTTCAAATAATAATGGTACTGTTTTACATTCACCCCATATTTCTCAACCAATAGGAGGGGTAGTTCCAGCAGGAATATCAAGATTTGGAACTACTCACTTGGTTTGTCCAAACCTTAATTGTAGCAACCCAGACCCACAAAGACTGATACCATTAGAAAGGTTAAATGTTGGGTGTAGTTGGTGCGGTACTTCTTTAGCCGATGCAGGAAGTGTTTTTCTTCCTAATAATAATTAATTATACTGTTTCACGATTGCAACTATAATCGTTAAGCACTTACAAACAAGCATAAATTCTAACAATATTAGTAGTGAAAATTTATGAGTTCTGGGAATTTTAGTATTTAAATTATATGGAGAGATTTAACTACGAGAGACCTGAGATAACCAAAATACAAATTGCCAGTAGCTATAGGCAGATATTTTCAGGAACGTATGAACACCATTGGTAGGGTGTGTTTTGCTGACGCAAAGCTGCCCTAACTCTTCGCGACTTGAATTGCGCGCTTCGTAACGCACCAGGACTCTATATATAGTACCTTTGCGTAAGTCCTGATTTTAATCAAATGCCATCCATTGTTGGTCAAGATTTAGTTTCTAGACTTCAGTTAAATCACACAGAAATTTATGGATATCATGCCTTAATTAATTTAGAGCAAGGCAATTTAATAATAATCGATTAAGATAGTACTAATGGTTTATTTATTAATGGCTTACGTCAAACAAAATCTTTGATTAAAGATGGGGAACTTGACAGTTAAATAAAAATCAACTATAGTTGTGTAAAATTTGCATATATAGTAATATTGTAGCAGTATAAGTAATGAGTGAAAACTATGTGAATAAGTAGCTTGAGTTCCAAGGGATTTGAAGCCTGTGGAAAAGATCAGTTACAGACTGTGGTCAGTGGTCTTCTGTGAAGAACCGAAGCTAGCTCCAAAGCTTATGCAATCACAGATAGGTAAGTTTGGGTAAGTTTAGTAGAACAGATGTATTGCAATTAGGTCCATAGGAAATGAGTATTAAACTGACTGGAAGTACAATACCAAATCAACACCAATTAGGCAGGAGCAATTTTCCGCCCCCCTGGTTTCTTGGTGCTCAGAAAGTTAGAGTTTCAGACTTACAGGCAAGTGGATATACTTTAAATAAGGCTGATTATGGAACTATCGGAGGTGGTTATGGTAGTTTTATTTGGGTTGATTTTCTCAGAGTCTTTGGAGTAAAGCCTGATCAGATAGTAGCTCTAGGTATTGTACCTCTAGATCAGAATGGCAATATCCCGCTCAATGAAACTCAAAAACCTTACTGGCATTACAAAGAACTTTGTCGGAATTCTCAAATTCCTGATCATGAAAGATTGAGATCTAATTCTGATTCTTGTCCCGATCATATTTGGGGTTGCCCTAGTTATGCTCTTAGGGAAGCTTGGCAAGACTTTTCCCGTGGTAGAATTTCCTCTAGTATCAAGTCTCTATGGCAAGTATTCGCAGAGCCAACTTTTGCTGAAACTTATACTCCAAAAGCTAGAAATGTTTTTGCTTCCATAGATAGGGAAGCTAAACGAATAGGTTGGGGTCAAATATTTTGTTTTGGCAGAGTTAGAGCTATTCGTAAAACTGATGATGGACGTTATGCGATCGCCTATTCCCTTTCTAGTTCTAGAAGTCGTTCCTATGCCTTTTTAGTAGTTCGTTTTGTTCATCTAGCTACTGGTTATCCCAAACTGAAATTTTTGGAAGACTTACAAAATTATCGCAGTCAAACAGGAGACTTTAAGTCAGTAGTAAATGCTTATGAAAATCACGCTCACGTTTATCAGTATTTAGAGGAGAATGGAGGGATAGTATTAATTCGGGGTCGTGGAATAGTTGCATCCAGAATTATTCAACATATTTATGAAGTACGACAACGCAGTGGAAAAAAGATCAAAGTTTTGCACTTGATGCGTTCGGAGGTAACTAAAGGTAAAAAATTTGGTCTAGCTCAACGTCAAGTAGAAAGCAATTTTGAATTTCAACCTTTTAATTGGCCTAAAGCTTCTTGGGGAGGAGAATTAAGAGTCAAGTTGGAAAAGGCAGAACCTCAAAAACGTCAAGAGTTACTCCAGCAGTGGGGCGGTACAACTACTGCATCTCGGTCTGACTGGCGAAAGATTATTAAGCAGGCTAAGTTAGATAAGTGGTATAAGCCTGAATTTGGTGAAGTTAAGAGAGTCGAACCAAACCATAAAAGTGGTATTACTACATATATTTCCACAAATTTTTGGGATGGAAATGATGAACTAGCTCTAGTAGCAGACTTTATCATTGATGCTACTGGTCTTGAAGCAGATGCAAAGGCAAGTTATTTGATTAATGACTTAGTTACTCACTATCAACTTCAGCTTAATCCCTTACAACGTTTAACTGTTTCTAATGATTTTGAAGTAATAAATATGAGTAATGAGGGAGGTAAAATGTATGCTTGTGGTGCTATAACTTTTGGTGGACCTTATGCTGCTGTTGATAGTTTTCTGGGATTGCAATATACATCTCTGCGTTCCATTGATCATCTGGCCAAAATTAAAGCCCCAGGCATTAAGTACTTAAATGGATTTAGTTCTATTGAACAATGGTATAAAAGGTAAAGACGATAGCTTCACTTTAGATGGTTCAATATCAGTAGGTTTTAATCAGATCAAACTACCTCGAATAGGATGGATGAAAACTTATGAAGTAAGGATCGATAATGTAACTCCT
>JAKQYF010000078.1 GCA_023356535.1 Trichodesmium sp. MAG_R03
GTTGGAATAGTGGTGGTGAAAAAGTAGATGGAACTAATGCTTTAGCAGCAGTAGGAGTAGGGTTGCAGGTAAATTTATGGGAAAAGATAAATATGCGTTTAGATTATGGAATTCCTTTGGTAGATGTGAATTCACAAGATAAAACTGCTCAGGAAGAAGGGTTTTATTTTTCTGTTTCTGCTGCTCCTTTTTCTTTTTGAGGGAGTGGATGGTATTGTATAATCAGACTCTATATAATTTATTTCTTTGAGGCTTTAATATGAAGATAATAAAATTGTTCGCTATTACCCTATTAAGTTTTTCTCTCACTGTGGGAATTAATATTTTACCTTCCACTTTAGCTCAATCTTCTACTGCAAATCTAGTGGAACAAGGAACTCAATTATTACAAAAAGGAAAGGCAGAAGCAGCATTAGAAATCTGGCAACAAGCAGAAGAAATTTATCGCCAAAATCAGAATCAAACTGGTATTATCGGCACTAAAATTAATCAAGCTCAAGCTTTAACCAGTTTAGGTTTTTATCAACGTTCCTGTAATACTGTCTTACAAGCATTTGGCAATAATTTAGAATGCGATCGCTTAACCAAAAGTGACTTAGACAATATTCTGCCAAAATTTCAAACATCAAATACTAGCCTTGATTTTCAGGGATTACAAATTTTAGGAAATGGACTGATGGCAAGTGGTAAATTGGTGTTATCTCAACAGGTATTAGAAAAAAGTAGTACCTTGGCATATTCTAACAATACCAAAGCTCAATTGTTCATAAATTTAGGTAATAATTTCCTTTATCAAGCCAATATTTCTAGAGAAGAAAAAGATAAAAAAGCACTTCGAATCCTAGTTGAGCAAAGTTTATCTAATTATCAAGAAGCTGCAACTATTTCTACTGAAAAATTAGTTCAAATTCAAGGAACTATTAATAATCTTAGTTCCCTGGTCAAATTTAGCCAGTGGTCTGACCAAGTTCCTAGTAATTTGCTGCAGCCTTATGTACAATTTCAGATTGATACTTTACCGGAAATAATTGAAGATTTAAATCAAATTAATCCTACTCCTGAATCGATTATAGCAACACTGAAATTATCAGACGCTTTGATCGATATTGAAAAAATAAACCCCGAATCAAATTTAGCTGAACTTCAGACCAATCTTACTGAATTTATTCCACCTAACAAATTCTTAAATCAGGCAATTCAACAAGCAAAAGTTATTAATAATTCCCGTTTAGAAGCTTATGGAATTAGAACTCAGGCAAAATTGAGTTTGACAAAAGGAAAGCTAAAAGAGGCAGTAAAATTGACAAATCAAGCATTATCTATTACTCAAAAAGTATCTGCTTCTGATATTGCTTATCAACTCCAAGGACAATTAGGAGATATTTTAGTTGAGCAAGAAAATTATTCAGAAGCACTCTTGGCTTACAAAGCTGCTTTTAATAGCCTCCAAGTTTTAAGACGGGATTTAGTATCTTTAAATCAAGATATTCAGTTTGACTTTCGTGCTAATATTGAACCTTTTTATAGAAAATTGGTCAACTTATTGCTAAAGCCTGAAATTGGCTTCAATATACCTAGTGTGGCAAATCTTAAAGATGCTGTAGAAGTAATTGAAGCTCTACAATTGGCAGAATTGGATAACTTTTTCCAAGATGCTTGTACTAATGCCAAGGATATTAATATTGATGAAATTGATCAGAATGCAGCTATCATTTATCCGATCCTATTAGAGAACAAATTCAGTGTTATTGTCAAGTTGCCGGGTACTGATAATTTTCGTTATACTACCGCGAGCGAGAGTGACTTGAAAGCCATATTTAACAACAACCAATCCCAGAGCGAGAGTGACTTGAAAGAGACATTTAACAACAAAATTAGCCAACTCAGGAAGGATATTGCACTAAATGTTCGAGAACAAACACTCAAACAAGTAAAGTTCAGCTCAAATCAACTTTATAACTTGTTAATCAAACCTTTTGAAGTAGACTTGGAAACAAATCTAGAACACGATACAAGTCAAATCAAAACCCTAGTTTTTATCTTGGATGGAGCACTGAGAAATATTCCCATGTCTGTTTTATACGATAGCGAGGGGGAACGATATCTAGTGGAACGGTATGCGATCGCTGTTACTCCCGGTTTGCAATTGCTTGATCCAAAACTCTTATCAAAAGAGCAAGTACTAGTATTAACTGCTGGAACAGATCAAGAAGCACCAAGTTATAAAAAAGAAGGCTATAGTTCTTTACCTAATGTTAAACAGGAACTAGAGGTAATAGGGGGAATAATACCACAGTCTGAGCAATTAGTAGATGAAAAGTTTACAGAAATTAATATTCAAGACAAAATTAATTCTGAGCCTTTTAACATTGTCCATGTTGCAACTCACGGAAAATTTAGTTCTAATCCTGATGAGACCTTCATTTTAGCATGGGATCAACCTATTAATGTTAGAAATTTCGATCAACTGCTTCAGAGTGAGAAGTTGAAGCGATCGGATAGAGCTATAGAATTATTAATTTTAAGTGCTTGCCAGACGGCACGTGGAGATGAACGAGCAGCATTGGGTTTAGCTGGAGTTGCAGTTAGGGCAGGTGCTCGTAGTGTTTTAGGGAGTTTATGGGCCGTCAGTGATGCCTCTACAGCAGAATTAATGAAACAATTTTATCAACAATTATTGCAGTCCAATAGTTCACAACTGAGAAAAGCGGAAGCACTACGTCAAGTTCAAATTAAATTTATCAAGGGAGAGATAGGACAAGATTTAGATTACAATATACCCTTTCATTGGTCATCATTTATTATTGTTGGTAATTGGTTATAGCAATACAGGGGACAGTAGTAAATTTTACAGGACTTACGCACGGGCACTACAAGAGGGCGAATGCCATTCACCCCTACATATGGGGTTTCCAAGGTGAATTTGCGTAAGTCCTGATGATATTATTCCATCTTTTCACTTCCTTTTGTAATTTTTAACTTTTGACCTATAAAATAATGTCTAATCCTTTACTTTTTCTCAACTACGAACCTGCCATTCAGGCTTTAGGCGGTGACTATTATGATGAGGTACTTGCTGCTGAATTTCCCCAACATATTTTGCGATTTCGTAATGATCAATTACTCCCTAAAATAGGGCTAAGTTCTCAAGATGTTAAGAATGAGCATTTTATTGAAGCTTTCGGGAAATTTCATTGTGTTGGACCTTTTCTAGCCCTACGTTATCACGGTTATCAATTTGGTGAATATAACCCTTACTTAGGAGATGGTAGGGGTTTTCTTTATGGTCAAGTACGTGGGATAGATAGTGAACTATATGATTTTGGTACTAAAGGTTCCGGTAGAACCCCTTATTCTCGCAGTGCTGATGGTAGACTTACTCTCAAAGGAGGAGTGCGGGAGGTTTTAGCTGCTGAAATGTTGCACCGTCATGGAGTTCGCACTTCTCGGTGTTTAAGTTTGATTGAAACTGGAGAAGGGTTATGGCGTGGGGATGAACCTTCTCCTACTCGCTCATCGGTGATGGTGCGTTTTAGTTGTTCTCATATCCGGTTTGGTACTTTTGAAAGGCTGCATTTTCTTAAGCGTCCGGATTTAACGAAAAAACTATTAGACCATGTAATTCATTGTTATTATTCTCATCTGAAGAAAGAAAGCAATTCGTTTCAGAATCACTATTTTTTATTCTACTCTGAGTTAGTGGAAAGAGTTGCTAAATTAGTTGCTCAATGGATGGCTGCTGGATTTTGTCATGGTGTATTAAATACAGATAATATGTCAATTACTGGAGAAAGTTTTGATTATGGTCCATACTCTTTTATTCCCACATATAATCCTAAATTTACAGCAGCTTATTTTGATTATTCTGGTCTTTATCGTTACGGTCATCAACCATTAGTTTGTAAGTCAAATTTACACTTACTTAAAGAAGCATTAGCCGCAGTTATTGAAAGGCAGAATATGGAGTCAGCTTTAGAAAAATTTGATAGTTTTTATCTCCATGAATATCGGCAATTAATGATCAGGAGATTAGGGTTTGAACAGTTGTCTGAAGCAGATACAGAAAAGTTACTTCAACTAACTATAAAAATGCTAGCAGACTCTCAGGTTGGATACCACGATTTCTTTTGGGAATTGAGACAAAAATTTTCTTCCCAATGGCGTGATGATATTAGTCAGATTTTTGCTAATTTTCAACAGCCAGAATTAATTGAACCATGGCGGCAATATTATTATCATCTTTTACAGACTTATTCTGATCATGAATTAAAAGAAATGGCGGAAAGGTTACAAAAATATAATCCGCAACAAAGTTTAATTAGAGCTGTAATTGAGTCAGTTTGGGAACCAATTACACTAGAGGATAATTGGCAACCATTTTATGATTTATTACACCAAATATGTAATTGAACCAGGAAAAGTTAAGAAGGAGTCAATTTTGAAAAAAAGGGAACAATAATAGAAATAGCTGTCTAATATTAAATCTGATTAATTAGCCACAATAAAAATGGTTTTTTCTTTCTATCTGACTTATACTAGACAGAGCGATCGCTAAACAACCACAGAATAATTATTCTGTTGAATATCAAAATTAACATTATAATATGGGTCCCCCAGATCCATATCAATTTGCCATTTATCTAACAACAACATATAATCAACCGCATCATAATTTTCCTGTCTATGTTTCTCTGATTCATTGTTAATTAAAACACTGCGAGGAGTAAATATAATTTGCTTACCTTTTTTCCGTAACTTCAAACACAAATCAACATCCTGATAATCATAGAAAAAATATTCATTAAAACCACCTACCAATTCAAAATTTTCCCGACTCACCATCAAACAATCTCTACTTACAGCAGACACCTCTCTTGCGCAAACTAAAGAACCTGCATAACCATCATCATTAATAGAAAAACCTCGCATCACATAATTAACTTTACCCAACTTTCCTAGCACAATACCTGCGTGTTCAACAGTTCCATTAGGGGAAACTAAAAATCCTCCCACAGCACCAATATCAGATTGTTCAGCATAATATAAAAGATGTCTTTGCCAATCTTCAACTGCAGGTTTTAAATTAGTATTTAGAAACACAAAATATTCACCTTTGGCAGTTTTTGCAGCTAAATTATAAGCACGAGAATAATTAAACTTACCTGATAAACTTAAAACCTTCACAACAGGATTTTGGATTAAATTATCTGTTCCATTGCCACTAATTAAAATTACTTCATTTTCAGGATAAGTAGAAACAGACAAGAAATTTTCCAACCATTGATTGAGATTTTCCGAAATATTAGGAATAGCAAGAATCAAACTAATCAAAGGATAATTATTTCTTGGCAAAGGATTAATATTTACCCGATGTCTACCCAAAGCAGGTTCAGCCTTTGCTGCTAAACCAATTCTTTCTAAATGAGCATTAATAGCAGCCTGTTGTGCTACTTCAATACCTGCTTTAGCATCAGTATCTCCCGAAATACTTCCTTGAACTTGTCGCCAATGATAAAGATGCTTAGAAATATGAGCAATTTTATTAGTTTGCTCAGAAACTCGTAACATAAACTCATAATCTTGCACCCCATCAAATTCACTCTTAAAACCTCCAACAGCTAAAGCTATTTCTCGACGTACACATAATAAATGACCCACATACATAACACCACGAAAATATTCAGGAGACCAGTCAGGTTTAAAGAATGGATGAATATAATTTAACCCAGAAAAATCAATTTTATCTTCATCAGAATAAACCACATCAAATCCTTCTGCCAATTTATTTAAACTATCTTCCAAAGCTGTAGGTGCAAGAGTATCATCATGGTCTAACATACAAATAAATTCTCCTGTAGCCATTTTTAGAGCTTTATTTGTTGCAGCACTAATATTACCATTTTCTTCTGAAAGTAAAACTTTAATTCTCGGTTCTTTTTCTGCTAAACCTGTCAAAACATTCTTAATTTCTTCTTGTTTAGAACAATCATCAACAATACACCATTCCCAGTTAATAATAGATTGCTTAAGAACACTTAAAACTGTTTCCACAAACCAATCTAAAGAAGAATTCCAAGTAGGAGTAAGAATACTAATAGCAGGTTGAGAAACACCTCTTTTTCCTTCTGTGGAAATGACTGGATTAATAATTTCCCAGAACTTTTCAACTGTTACTCCTGATAAACCCAATAATTCCTGTTTTTGTTTCCTAGGGGTTCCCGGCAAATTAATATCTACTTCTGGTAGTTTCTTAGTAGGATTTTTTTTGTCCATAGAAGTTTCTTCTCCCAACCCCAAAACTTGAGTAGCTTTCTCTACTTGTTTAGCGGGAATTTTTTTTTTCGTAGGAGTTTGTTCTCCCCATTTATCTTGTTCAACAGGAAATACATTTTTAGCCAGAGTATTTGTCTTTCTAGATTTGAACTTTTCCAAATCAGCTTGAATTTCTTGAATCTCTGTTTGTGATTTTTCCAGATCTGCCGTTATTTCTGTTAGTAATTCTGAAAATAATTGTTGTGGCACAGTAAGAGTAGGTCCTTCAATTGCTTCCTGTTTTGGTAGTGTAGGAGGAGGGGATAGTTCTACTGGTTGAATTTGTTTATCTAAAATTTGTGCGGTTTCCTTTTCGGTTTTTGGTTGGGGGAGAGAAAGAAGCAACTGTTTTAAAATGACAGTACCTTCACCCTTCTGAAAAAAGGGAGTCAAACTAATATAAGAATCACGACACTGCTCTAGCTGTTCTGAGTTTAGGGGTATAGAAAGCTCGAACCTAGCAGTTTCTGCATCTAGATGAGAGTTTCTCTGTTTCACATCTGGACTAGGAATGGCTTTTTTCAGTTGAAAGTTCTGTATTTCCATTCCACCTAAAATGACCTTCATATTTTCCATAAAACCTGACTTAACTGCAGCTACCCAACCTTTTACAGACAATTCGTTGTGGTTTGTTAATTTTATCTGTTCCACATATCCAGTTGTAGGTAATAATGTAGTTTCTACTATTTTTTCTTCTCTTGTTGCTCCTTCCTTAGTGTCTGTCACCGATACAGGTTCGGACTGCCGTTCGCTTTTCGGATTGTTTTTGAGTATGACTATATCTTGATTACCCCGAATGCCGCCAGGAAGAAAATCAATTATTTCAAATTCCGATACCCATTTATTTCTGACATAATCTTCGGTTTGATAAGTAGTTTGATACCAATCAGGAAAAACCCTCTTTTCACCAACAGATTGTACAGATACGAATCCTTCTGTTTCTAATTTAGTGGCCAGTTCATAAGCTTCTTTGGGAGTATTAGGGCGACGAGTTGTAATCAGCACGATGCCTTCAGGTTTCGTAATTCTGCGTAGTTCTTGCAACCACTGCAATTGCATTTCTTCATTGATATTAGTAAATACTGAAATGAGATAAACGAAGTCAAATTTATTATCTTCGTATTCTGTAGGGGGTAAAGTTTGGTTAACACTAAACTTAGCAAAGTTCAGATTTTGCTGACACCAGGATATCGCTTCTGTATCTATATCTGTACCTTGAAAGAAAGTAGAATTACTTAACAGAGAGTTCCAAATCATTACTCGTCCGCAACCGCAGCCAAAATCTAAAACAGAATCAAAATCACTAAATTCTTTACCAATTCTATCCAAAGCTGTTTTTAAGTCTCGATTTATTTCCCAACCTGCCTGCAAAAAACCCTTTATTTGTGAATCTCCATGCACCCTCACGACTAAAGGTTGAGGTGGGAGGGGTATAGAAGTTTCATCAGGCAAAATAATACGAGAATCAACAATTTTGTAGTCTACAGTTTTATTCGTTCCACCCACAACAGTAACTACTTTAATCATAACCGTACCTTTACCATCCTTAAATAAAGGAGTTAAGCTAACAATAGCATCCTGAAATTCTTCGATTTGGGATTGAGAAACAGGAATAGTTATTTGGAAGCGAGCTGCTTGTGCATGATCCAGTTTGGGAAAGGCTTTCTTGACATCTGGACTGGGAAGACCAAAAGAATCTTCAAATTGGAGAATTTCCTGACCTGCTATGAAAATTTTAAAACCTTCCACAGCGCCAAAATTGAGAGAAGCTACCCACCCAGACAACAGTAACTTTTGGTTTGTAATTGTTGCTTGATCAAGGTTACCAATACTAGGTAGGGTTTTTGATGTTTGGGGTTGTACTTGAGATGTCTGTCCATTAGTAGCAGAGGCATTAACTGTAAAATTTGCCCCTAAATTATGAACCATAGTTTCTCCCTTGCCCTCTGAAAAAATAGGAGTGATGGCAATGCCATATTTTTGGTATTGATCAATTTGTTGGGAGTTGAGAGCTATTACCAGACGAAAGCGAGCTGTACAACTATTAGTTAGCTGAGGATGAGCTTTATTCACGTCGGGACTAGGGATGTCTAAAATTTGTTCAAAACCTTCTATTGTTTTGCTACCGAGAGTGACATTAAAATGTTGGACGGGAGTAGGATGATCTGAAGCTACCCAACCATGCACCTGTAATTCTGCATTTTCTAGTTTTATCAGCTCCAGATGTCCAAGGGTTTTAACCGATTGACTCATAGTTATTTTTTGTATAAATTAATAGGAAAAAATAGAATCTATATTATTGAAATCTTAACTGTACCAAATTAAATATTTTTTTATTTAATCATATAACTAAATTGTAAGAATTTGAAACAAATAAAAAATAAGTATTTCAAAATCAAACAAAATTGAATAATTTTTATTATCACTATAGCAATTATAAAATCGATAAGATACATATTTCAAGATATAATGCTTGCTAATTAAGACTTTTGCTGTACCCTATTTAAGTTGAAATCGCTATACATACTTACATACTTATTACTACCAATAATTTAATACCATTATTGAAGTATTAACTTAAGTAAAACAGTTTGGCATTACCAACATCATTTATCATAACCAAATGTCTCTAAAGCTTCAGCAAAAACTTGATTAGATAATTCTTGTAGTGCAGGTTTAAGGTCTGATTTCCATCTGCCGATTGAAGCTTGAGGAGTTGAGGTGGTTCGATGTTTTTCCATTTTTTTCTTATCCCCTGATGTTGTTTGCAACATACTACTAATAACTGCCTCAGAATTTTCCAAACCCAAATACTCTAATAGCTGACTCAAAGTTTCTAGAGGAGACAAAATCAAATCTTCGTAGCGGAGTAAAAAAGCTTTTTCCGAACATTCTTTCCATCTTTGCAGTAACTTTCTAGCTTTAAACCTTCCAGCATCGCAAATAATTTCTTCATCAGTTTTCACCTGTTGCCGACCTGCCATATCATGTCCGCGTTTAGCATTAAAAGCAATCACAGAGCAAACAACATCCCGGAAATCTCTAACTAGAATTATTTCTCGCCCTTGGGGATAAAGTTCTAGAAATAGGGTTTTAATAGGGTTAAGCATATACTTCTCTACAAAGTAAATAGGTTGCCCATTATTGGCAAAAACTTTACCTTGATTTTTTCCTAGAGCTTGATAGAATCCATCAATACTTTGCTGGCAAAAAGCGGCTAGTTTTTCTGGGTAGTCATTGCCATGCCAATCGATAGCTTGAGGGGAATTAATATTTTTATTGTAAAAAGGATTATAACCAATGAAATTAAGATTATTCTCAAATCCTACTACGGGAGTAGAAGTTTGAGGATTCATTGGTTGGGAAAGCACTTGCAACATTTGCATCCAATACTGTGCTGCCTTAACTTCATAAGGGTAATGTTGACATACAATTAACCGTGGATGCTGTGAGAGAAGTTCCATTAACCAAGTTGTACCAGAACGTCCCACGCAAGTTACTATTAGTGGCTGTAATTTTGATTGGTAGTCAGAATGCAAACACTGACGTTTAAATCGTATTTTTGCTATGGGAATGTGAGTTTTGTCTTGGAGAACGACTTGTAAATTTAATTCCTCTTCTGTAGGTAATCCAATTAAGCTAATAGAAGTTGCAAAACCACAGTTTCTTGCTCTGGGGTTTTGGAGATAAGTATTCGCTAATTCTGGTCGTGGATTTCCAATAGGAACTTTCCTGAGCATTCTTTTGTTATTGAAAATTTTGATAGTTATAGCTGGATATTTTTTGCCTAATACCCAACCAGAAATATCAATTGTGTATGTATTTTGTCGTTCTCCTGTTTTGGGACTATCTATGATACAACCTAATAATTCTGCTAAGTTAGAATATTCTTCTACTTTTAATACTTCTAATCTTACTATCTGAGTCATTATGAATAACTTGTAAATTTACTATATTTATTGTTTATTTTCTAAGTCTTAAGGCTTGTTGATATAGTTCTATATCCAGAGGATTCAAAGATGCCAGTTTATCTAGTGTTTTCTGATCGGACAGAATTTTTTGCAATTTTTCTTGATAGTTAGGATATTGATTTGTTTGTCGACTAGTTACGGGGAAATCTGGCCAATTTAATTTTTCTTTGAGCCTTTGCAAATCTTCTTTAAAATACTCTTTGATACCGATAAAATAAAAATTTGTGATTGGTTTTTCACTGGTGGCTTTATACATCAAATTACGCATTTCTGGCATTTCAGCGAATTCTAAAATACTTAAGTTCTGTTCTACAACTAATGTATGGTGAGGGTCGTTAAATGGATTTTCTCCCAAGGGTAAACCTTTCCAATAAAAGTATTGAGAAATTAAACGTTCTACAGGGTTTCTCAGCCAAATTATTCTTTTAGCACTAGGATATTTTCCCTCATATTTAATTGTAGGAAAATGACCGTGAATTACTCTAGCCTTGGTTCCTACTTCTGGATATCCTGGTTGATTATCAACGCAAACTCCTTCAGTACCATAAACTTGGAACAATATATTTTTAAAGGTTGTACCTGCTGTTTTAGGGACATGAATTGAAATAATTTCTACCATAAATTTATTTAATTTTATATCAATTACCAGATGATATCCTGCTCCTGTGTTGATAACAATCAAATCCATTCTCATCTCCTCGGTTAGAAGAGGCGACCTGACACACAATTTTGACCTATAGTATATTACCTTAATTTACTTCAAACTTTTTCTATAACTAAGAAATCTTCACAAACAAAAGCTTGGCGTCCGCACCAAAAACCTAATGTTTTGTTGACCACGATAAATCCTTGCTCCTCAATCCAGTTTAACAATAAATTTTCTGGAAAACCTATAGATTCTTCTGGCAAATCGGGATTTTTAGCAAAAGATTCTTCTAGTTCATAAATAATATTTCGAGAAATCTTACCTTTTGCTATTAAATGTCTTGACTCTGAATTTAATAAAAAGCAAGTCAAAAAACATCTACCTCCCTTCCTTAAAACGCGATAAATTTCATGGAGATAATTCCTAATTTCAGCAGCGTGCAAATGAATAAACACAGAGATAGCACAGACAAAATCAAAACTTGCATTCTGATAGGGAAAGCTCAAATATGTAGCCATAATACTACCACTAGGATTATACATAGAGTGATAAATATTTAAATATTGAAAAGTGAAATTCGCTCTGACAGGAGTAATATTTTGTCTTGCCCAAGAAACTAAATTATCTGAAATATCAAAACCTTCATATTGAGTTGTAGGGTCAAGATAATATGCCAAAGAATGAGCAATGCGACCTACGCCACATCCAATATCTAGAACTTTGTTTGTCGGTTGAAGACCTGCAATTTGAATAAAGTAACCTAAAAATTTGAATGCTTTATTAGCAAATGCTCTTTGATCTCCATAACCAATTGACTTAATATACTTCGGATTAGGAATAGGTAAACAGGGATTAATTGGTTTCAATAGAATAGTACCTTTACCTCCTCTAAACAGGCTAGTTAAAGTTAGTAAACAATCCTGATATTGTAGGATTTCTTCTGGGAGTAAGGGGATTTCTATAGAAAATCTCGCTGTTTCTGCTTTATCTAGGTAGAAAAATTTTTTTTTAACACCTGGACTTGGCAAACCACAATTTATTTTAAAGTTATCTATTTCTCTACCTGCAACTGTTACTTGCATTTTTTTTACAATACCATGATATAGAGATGCTACCCATCCTGAAATTTGTAATCCTTCACTATTAACTATAACTTTATCTATATTGCCTATTGATATGACTGGCTCAGAATTGTTAGGAATATTTATTGTTTCTAAATATATTCTCTCTGGGTTAAGTTTTAGTTGTGGGATTTGTGTTAATTCTATCTGCTTCTGTTTTGGGTTATTACCATACAATAACCCTATATTTATTAACCTTTTTTCTCGAAAACTCAATGCTTCCTGATATATTTCTATATCTTCTTGATTGAGCTTTGCTAGTCGAGCAATTTTTTGTTTATTTGCTAGAAAATTTTGCAGGTTGTGTTGATATTCTACTGATATATTTTTATTTTTATAACCAATCATAAGTTCCGGCCATTTTAACATCTCTTTTACTTCTTTTATATCGGTTTCAAAGAATTCTTGAATACCAATAAAGTAAAAATCTGTTAAGTTAGTGCCTTTGATATATTTCTTTGTAATTAAGTTTTGATTCTCTGGAATTTCGGCAAATTGCATTAAATCTACATTGTTGTTTTGTTGTAAATATTCCTGCATTTTACTGGCATAATGTTTTTGATAGACCTTTTTTAAAAAGTAGTATCGAGAAAATAATGTAATAATCGGATTTCTTAACCAGATAATTTTGCGAGCTTCTGGATAATATTTATCATATTTATTTGCCGGAAAATGGCCATGAATTACTTTTGTGCAATTATGAAGATTTTCCAGTGCTTGATAACGTCTTTTCTCAGGTGTAGGATAATCCAAAATTACATTATTATGTCCATAAATTCCTAATAGCACTTTTTTAAATGTTGAACCTGCTGTTTTGGGTACATGAACAGAAATTATTTCTATTTGTGCATTTACCTCATCGTTAATCTGTCTCATATTTTCTAAAGCAATGGCTGACTCACTATATTTTTACTAATGGTACTTAAACACTTTCTGGTCTAAAATATCCATCAAAGTCAGTCTAGACAAGGGAATTACGTCAATGACTTAAAAATGCCTAAGATCCTTAGTAATTAATGACTTATACTTATTTGACGTAAAAACTTTTACCTATTTATATTTGAGCCTGTTTTGTAGCTATATTTTGTTTAAGTCCTACTAAGTAGGGTTTGCTGAAAAAGTCTTTTTCAGGAGGGGACCCACCCCTAACCCCTCCCAAGAGGGGAAGTAGGGAGTCGCGAATTACGAGAAATGGCAATTACAGAGCAGATATAGTCATTCTGATTTAGATTGAGACAAGATTTTCTTGCTGTGAAAGGGTTTTTAGCTGAAAAAGTATCCCATTCTTATTCGGAATGACTATAGTAGTGAGAATTGTCCCTTGTTTTTCTCTCCTTGTCTGCCCAAAATCCTAGCTTTTCGAGCTTGAGCGATGGAAAAACTTGTACTTTTGGCAACCGAAATAAGGCTAAAGCCTTTATCTGCCAATGCAAGTGAGAATTAATCAGCAAACCCTAAGTAGACATCTCCACAATAAAAATTCAGCTATATTTTTATGGATACATAGAAGTTACATATTGACAGAAAATCTAAAATATGCATATGCCTTTAGTATTTTTTCAGACATTTTGCCAATCTTTCATAGGCGATCACCTATGAAAGATAACTGTAAAACTAAAATTGTTAATGACTAGAATGCATGGTATTCCTTAATCCACATTAATTAAAATTTGTCAATGCGTAAATTATAGAGATGTGCCTTTTGGGTTTAGTTTAGTATAGTCATTCTGGTTGAGATTGAGACAAGGTTTTCTTGCTGTCAAAGGGTTTTGGCTAAGAAAGTTTCCCATTCTTATTTGGAATGACTATAGTTTGTACACGCACCGATAACATCTTGTAACACCTGAGAGTGCATAGACTTGTACTCAGGGAAGACTTTCTTAGTGGACTCCACAAGACATAACCATTTATCATGTTGGTATGCTTTTCACTTTAAATATTAAAATTGAGCATTTATCTATCCCAATAAACTCAACATTAGACTTTATGATAACTCTTGGAAAAGTCAACAGGAGGAAAAATGTATTTTGTGTAAAATGGGAGAAAATTTAAATTTGAAGACAAATATAAAAATTTGAAAAGTTTTTGTGTTCTTGAAGGTCTTTCTATATAAACTAAAGTTTTTTCAGTTTGTCATTATAGTTATTTTTAGACCAAACTCTCTCATACTAATTACTTCTGAATTTTTTGTAATTTTTGTTGATAATGGTTTAACAATTTTTTCATGTGCTCTAATTGAGAGTGAGATTCTACTATCGACTCCTGAGTCTTATTTTCCATAGTTTCGCCAGTAGAGTTTTTTTGCAAAATTACTAAGTCTGGTTTTGTAAAGGAAACTCTGCCACACCAAGAACCATAATATTTTGCTATGGCATTTAAATCTTGTTCCATAATCAATTGTTTGAGGTAAGATTCTTGATAGCCAATACTTACTTCTGGTTTCTTCGGATTAGTGGTGAAACAATCTTGGAGTTGATGTACAAATTTTTTAGAACTTTTACCTTTGGTAGTTAAACCTTCTGATTCAAAATTGAGTAAAAAACAGCTCAATAAACATTTACCCCTCGGTTTAAGTACCCGATTAATTTCTCTCAAATATTGGCCTACTGCATCAGCTTGCAAATGAGTAAAAATATCTCTGAGGCAAACTAAATCAAAACTTTCATCTGGATAGGGAAAAACAAATTCTGTTAATGGTACATTTCCTTCTGGATGATAAATTGGATGATAGACATCCACAAAACGGAAGTTAAAGTTAGGTTTGCAAGTAGAAATTTCTTGCTGAAGCCATTCTAAATGTGTTTTTGCTATGTCAAAACCTTCATAACGTCCAGGAGGTTCCAAGTAGGAGGTCAAAGCATAAGCAATTTTACCAAATCCACAACCAATATCTAAGATATGGTCTGTAGGTTTGAGTTCTACTCTTTGAATTAAGTAACTTAACCATTTAAACCCAGTAGCTATAAATTCCTTACTATTTACCCCTCCAAAATTGTTGATATACTCTTTACTGGGAGTAGATATGGAAGAGTCTTGGATTGCTAAGATTAGACCACCTTCACAATTATTAAACAATGGAGTTAGGCGTATAAGCAAATCTCGAGCTATTTGCTGTTTTTGGTTCCAAGGTAATTGTAGACGAAACTTTGCGAGGAAGTTATTACTTAGGTAAGGATAAGCTTTTTTGACCCCTGGACTTGGTAAACCCAAGGTTAGGTTGAATTCGGTAACTTCTTTATCTCCAATTACAACTTTGAAACCATTAACTGGACCAGAGTTAATTGAGGCCACCCAACCGACTAAAAGTAAATTTTTGTTTTTAATTATAAGTTTATTTATATTCCCTTGGATGGGTACAATTTCTTTTGATTGGGACGATTTTGGGATCAGGGGCCTTGACAGATCGACAGATTCAGAATTCGATTCTAGTAGAGGGTAAGATTTATTTATTTTGTCTAATTCTTTTTTCAAGTTGGGAAGAAAACGTTGAATAGTTAAATCTTGCACATCATTGCGATCGTGCAGCAAAACAAATGACAATTTTCTTTTACTTTTTACAGTTGCTCTTCCCCGCTTAATTTTATTTTTAGTTTCTTCTTTTGAACGAGTAAAATAATGATTAATTCTTAATTTAGTTACTGAATGTTTCTCGGTAGTTTTACCCCGTAAAGGTTCTAGTTTTTCTGTTACGGCCACCCCATTATTAGCATATGTAAAATGATGTGGGCCAATACAACTAATAGTTTGGTTACTGCGAACAATTGACTTAAAGTTAAGATTAGCTCCAAATTCATTCTCCGCTCTGTAGGTATAATTTTCAATTTGCAAACCTTCTGGTTTAGTTTCATGTCCTGATGAACCAAAAATTAACCAATTTATACCTACTGCTGGATAATCAACAAATTCTTTTAATACTTTTTTTAAATCATGGTCTACCGTGGGAAATAAAAACTCATCTAGATCGATAAAAGCTACCCATTCCGATTCATTTTTATTATTTTCCAAAAAATCTGTGTAAGCTTTCTTTTGTTGTCCTACTTTTTCTGGCCAATACTTGAGAATAACTTCTCCTGTATCTACATAAGGACGAACAATATCTTTGGTATTGTCGGTACTATTATTATTATATAAGTAGAACCTTTCTACTCCTACTATTTTGTGAAACTCTAGCCATTCTCTAAGGTATGGACCCTCGTTTTTCATAATTGCACAGATACTAAGAGTGCATTTTTTCCTTATTTTTTTTAGCAACTTCCCTTCTTCTATCATTTGGCTACTTGTTTTTGTGAAAAATTCTGAAAAATATAGCAATCCTAAATCATTAAAGTAATTCATCTTTTATTTTTGCTAATTTAGAGGCAAATTTCTGTAAATTTTTTTCATATTTATCCAGTTTAATTATATTTTCTTGTTGATTTTTTTTGAGAGACCTGGATCTTTCTATTTCTTCTGTAATTGAATAACCATACCTTTGAGCAATTTCAATAATTTGTTTAAGTAAATTAGGTTCTTCTATTTCTTCTATAAGGTTTATGTGTCTTCTATTTTCAGAATCTCTAGTATTGGTTTTAATGTCATCAAAGATTTTATACCCATCGTAATTAATATTTAGTCTATTAAATAGTATTGCTGGAGTATCTTCCAATCTATAATGTATTAACTGTCTGCCACTTTGTTCTATTTTATTATGCCAGTATAAATACCACTTACAACATTTAGTTAATTCTGAGTCTGATGATTTAATTTGGGGTGTATTTAAAAGAGCGTAGTTAGTGTAAAAGCAGTGATTTCGTCGGAAAAAACCTATTGCTATTAGTGACTCAATAACTTTCTGAGGATGACGAGTCAGATGAATAATCGAAACATCTTTTGGTACGCATTCAGTCTTCAAAAATGGAACTGCTAACCAACTAGAATCAGCTTCTAGTTCTGGGTGATTTAACATTCTCTGCCCAACTACTTGCTCAGTGAGGTATAGCTGTTTTCTGGAAGGAGCACCAAAAAAACTTTCATGTCCGCACTTTATTCCCACACTTCTAAAAGCATAGGCCATAAATTTAGTTCCACTTCTCGCCGTTCCTACAACTAGGTATTTGAAGTCAATTTTTCTTGAGACTTTTTGATTTTTCTTTTGACTGGGGGATCTTTCACCTTGCTGAATTTTAATTACTGATAATTTATCTTGATTTTTCTGTGATGCTTGCTGAGTTATGGCGACCGTGTTTAAAGATTTATTTTCCTGATTTTCTGATTTTTTAGCAGCAGTATTATCCCAATTAAACTTTTGACCTAGGTATTCCTCTAACCTTTGGTTATAGGGCTGAAAATATTCAGTTAGCATCATTCGTTTAGCTGCACTTATACCCTTTTTGTGTCGTGTATAGTTGTATTTTTCATAAACTTCTTGTGGTCTACTAGTTACTCCTAAAAAATTCCAAACCTGTTTCATTTTTTGTTCTGGATTTTCCCAAAGTTCTTCACTCTTTAATATTAAAAAACTTTTCCTAGGAAAAAATTTCATCCATCTGATCAATTGCTCGATATAAATACCCCTGGATAAGTAAGTGTAGTATCGATATGGTAAACTTTTATAATTTTCATCTGCCATAATTTTATTTTTTTCTGTTTCAATTCGAGATGACTCTTGTTGAATTGCTTGTTCAAAAGATAGGGGTTCGCGAGATTTGCCAAATCGACAATTATGATAGTAATGAGATACTGCTCTGTCTACAGGATTTCTTAGTAGTACAATCAGTTTTATATCTGGTAAAAATTGAGATATTCTCTGGGGAACATGGGGATGAAATATATAGTATGGACTTGCTTCTCCTGTAATGGTTTGATTTTGAATTTCTGTTTTAGGAAAATGAGAATAATACCAATTCATTCCTTTGTTAAAGTTTAAATCGAAAAAATGTACCTCTTTTTTAGTTGCAGATAAAATTTGAGGATGTTTAGTCAAATATTTATATAGAGAGGTAGTTCCAGATTTCTGAGCACCGATAATAATAAAGTTTGGTTTTTGCATAATTTCGAGGATATCAAATCAATTAACTATACTAAAGAGTACAAAGTTCTTCTAAAAAACGATTTGCTAAACTGAGCTAACTGAGCTGACAGTATAATGAAATTAGATTGTAAAGACTGGGTTAAATAAAAATGCTTAACAACTTCTTAAAATACATCAAGTTGGGTAATTCCTGATAAAAATTCGGCAAACCGTCCATACCCATCTAACGGCAAAACCATCGACATTGCCGGTATCTCGTAATGCTTTCCATTCAAGAAGGTGATTTACTGGAAGTTTGGCTTAAAGATATAAATTCAGTAATCACAATAAAATAGTCTCTAGCTCATGAAAATTATACCGGGAATCAGAAATATAATCTTTCTTAACCATAACCTATGAGAGAAATGAATTCTTTATCACCACTCAATTCAGAAACTCCAACCCAATACTTCCAACAAGGCCAACAAGCTGTAGCAGCAGGCCAACTAGAAAAAGCTGTGACTTTCTACCAAAAGACTATTGAACTTAACCCTAACTTGGCCTTGTATCACCAAAGTTTAGGAGATGTTCTAGCTCAAATAGGTAAATGGGAAGAAGCAGCTACAGTCTATCAAAAAGCAATAGAGCTCAAACCTAATTCTGCATTCTATCATTACCATTTGGGAAATATCCAAGTTAAACAAGGTCAGTTGGAACAAGCGATCGCCTCTTATTCCCAGGCCATTAAGATTAATCCTAATTTCTCAGAATTATACATTAGTTTGGGATCAGCTTTAGTCCAGAAAGGGTTACTTTATGAAGCGATCGCCAATTTCCAAAAGGCTATATCCCTAGAACCTAACTCTAGTATGGCCCATCAAAACTTAGGAGTAGCTTTAGAAAAACAAGGTCAGACTGAAGAAGGGATAATCTGTTATCGCCAAGCTATTGAAATTGACCCTGGTTTCTGGGAAGGATACCAAAAATTAGGAATAGCCCTGACAAAAAAAGGAGACCTCCATCAAGCTGCCAAAATTTATTTAAAAGCTTGTCAAATAATTCCTAATTCTGCTACAGCTTATCATCATTATGGGGAAACTCTGGCAAAACTGCATCGGTGGGATGAGGCCATTGCTGCTTATCGTCAAGCAACAAAACTTCAAGCAAATTCCCCCGTTATTTATCATCAATTTGCATATGTTCTAACCCAAAAGCAACAATGGGAAGAAGCTATATCTGCTTATCGCCAGGCAATAAAACTTCAACCAAACTCCCCAGATGTTTATCACCATCTTGGTTACGCTCTGAGTCAACAGCAAAATTGGGAAGAAGCTGTAGCAGCTTACCGCAAAGTAACGGAACTCCAGCCCAATTCCCCAGAAGTTTATCATTATTTTGGAGATGCCCTCTCTCAACTCCAACAATGGGAGGAAGCTATAGCTGCTTACCGCAAAGCTTCTGAGCTTCAACCTAACTCTCCAGATGTACATCATCAGTTAGGCCATGCTTTGATTGAATTAAAACAAAATGATTGGGCCGTGGTAGAACTCCGCCAGGCCGTGGAACTTAATCCTAACTTAGCTGAAGCTTATGGGGACTTGGGCAAAGCTTTGAGTAATATTAAACAGTGGGATGAGGCGATCGCTTCTTTCCAAAGTGCCATTAAACTTAATCCCAACTTAGCTGAAGTATATCGTTATTTAGGGAAAGCTTATGCCTCACAAAAACAGTGGGATGAGGCTATTGTTAATTATGGCCATGCTCTCAAACTTAACCCCAAGTTGGCAGAAGTTCATCAGAGTCTAGCTTTAGCTTTGGTGCAACAACAAAAATTTGATGATGCTATTGTCAGTTATGGTCAAGCTATTGAACTAGGTATTAATACAGCAGAAATTCACCATCAGTTAGGTCATACCTTCAGTAAACTGAAACGGTGGGATGAGGCAGTTACCAATTATCGCCGGGCCGCAGAAATTAATCCTAATTCGGCTGCAGTTTATCATGTCATGGGGGAAAGTCTGGCTCAACTAGAAAGGTGGGATGAAGCGGTGGCCGCTTATACTAAAGCTAGTCAACTCAACCCTAAATCTGCTGACGTCATATACCATATTGGGGAAATTATGTCAAAATTAGGCAGATGGAATGAGGCAGTGGAAGCTTATAGGAAAGCTGTAGAATTAAGACCATCATCAGCAAAATTTCATTTTCAGTTAGGAGAAGCTAAGACTAAAAAAAATCCATTAACTGAAGCAATAAGTTGTTATCGTCGTGCTTTAGAAATAGACCCTCATTTTTCTAAGGCTAAGAAAAAATTAGAAGAAGTTTCATCATTTCAAAATATTTTGAGAACAGGGGAACTTGGTAGCCTAAGTTTATTAGGAGAAACAGAATTTGAAGGTTGTCTTGATTATGCCACTATAGACTATGTTTCTGGTTGGGCAAAACATAAAAAAGATCCTGAAAAAGTTGTATTTCTTGATATTTTTGTCGGTAATAATTTAGTTGGCACATTAGTCGCAAATAAATATCGTCAAGATTTAGCGGAAGCTTTTGATACCCACGGATATCATGCTTTTGCTCATAAAATTCCCCCATCTTTACATAGCAATGGTTTAGTTGAAGTTAGTGTCAAAATAACAGAAACAGGTCAACAACTTAAAAATTCTCCTAAACCATTAGTAGTCGGACCGAAAGGTAAAAAACATGAAATTAATCTCAATTTTAATCAGGGAGAAATTAACAAACTTATCTATCGCCTATCCCCAGGAAAAATTCAGACAGAAAAACCAGCAGTAGCAGTAATTATTTTGAGTTTGAATGGAGCACAACTATTAAAAGATTTATTTGCTTCCTTTGAAATTTACAATAGCTATGAAAAATTTGAATTAATAGTAGTAGACCACGGTTCAACAGATAATACTATTAATGTTTGTAGCCAATGGTCAGAAAAATTACCAATTACAATTATTGCCAGAGGAGAAAATTATTCTTTTTCCAACTCAAATAATGTAGGAGTGAATCAAACAAAAGCTCCTTTACTGCTGTTTATGAATAACGATATTACTCTCTGCCAAGATATTATTCCCCAGATGGTTGATTTAATTCAACAAGATGAAAATCTAGGAATAGTAGGAGTAAAATTATTAGATATAGTTAGCGATCGCTCCCTAGCTTTTCCTCCTACTCAACATTTAGGAGTACAGATATATTTGCACAGTCAAAATGAACCTTTTTATCCTTATGAAGTTCGATATGCTCCCCAATTATTAAAAGTACAATCTGCTCCTTGGAAAGTACCTGTTGTAACTGGAGCATTAATGATGTGTCGGCAGGAATATTTTCAGAAAGTCGGAGGTTTTAATGAAGACTACTTTTATGGTTATGAGGATGTAGATTTATGTTTAACTATCCAACAAAAACTAGGCAAAGAAATTATCAGCGCTAATCATTTAACAGCTTTTCATAATCGAGGTTTCTCTCGGTTTAATAAAGGCAAAGAATTTATCGAGAAAATCTTGAAAAATCGTCCAATAATTGAGGAAAGGTTTGCTTATTATTTGCGTCGGAAACATCTACAAGATTTCTTTGAAAAAGGAATGTATTGGACTGGGCATCCTTTAACTATTGGATTTGCTGTAACCGAAGCAGATATGGCAGCTTCCGCAGGAGATTATTTTACAGCGGTG
>JAKQYF010000079.1 GCA_023356535.1 Trichodesmium sp. MAG_R03
ACTTCTGCCAAAATTTCCACTTCTAATAATTTCTCCTAACCAACGTAAATATTGTTCTAAAGCAGACTTATCTAACCCAAATTGTTGCTCAAGTTGTTGAATAGTTTCTTGAGATATTTGAGGATTTTGACTTAAAGTATCTAAATAACTGCCTGGAGCTAACTGAATTACAGCAAAACAAAGAGCAGATGATAAGAATAAAGTGACAATTGCTTGTAATAATCTCTTCAAGATATAAGCAAAAATTTCACTAGTAATTACTTGTTTTAGTTTGTTATAAGTCAATTTTCTATCCACCAAACTAATATGATATACGTCAATGTTTTTTAGTAAAGATTGATAGGGAGATGGAGTGATTGGGAGATGGGAAGATTCCCAAGTAACATAATTTTGTGTATTTCATATTAAGTTCAATATATGAATTTCAAGATTTCTTCCCAATACTAATTTCTCCTATTCCTATTGATAAGAATTACTCCCTGCTTCTCAACTCAGATAAATGAAATATCTAGTATTCAATCAAACTAATAATTGGCACTTTTGGCAATTTTTGACGCCCACCTAAGTCCTTTAACTCAATAACAAAACCAAAACCTACTAAATTACAATTTGCTTTTTCCATTAATTGAGTTGTAGCTACTGCAGTGCCACCCGTCGCCAAGAGATCGTCAATTACTAAAACTTGACTACCTCTTGGCATTGCATCTTTGTGCATCTCTAGACTATCTTGGCCATACTCTAAATCATAAGAAACTGAGTAGACTTCTGCGGGTAGCTTTCCAGGTTTGCGAACTGGTATAAAGCCTACATTCAACTGATAAGCTAAAGGCATACCAAAAATAAAGCCCCTAGACTCGATGCCTACTACATAGTCTAGTTTAAATTCAAATTTTAAGCATTTTTCTGTCAAAATGTCAATAGTATCATGTAAACCATCTGGGTTGCTCAGAAGGGTAGTAATATCTCGGAATATAATCCCCGATTTAGGAAAATTTGGGATTTCGCGGATTAAATTTTTTAGTTCCATTTGTAGTTCAACTCAAAAGTCAAAATTGAAAATATATCAGATTTGTAGTAACCAATTATAGTTGCTTAATACTACTCATATACTAATAGGACCGATTCATCACACACTGACTCTATCATTTTCAGTTTGGAGCTTTTGCTAAACACAGTTAAAAATTATTAATATAAGACTTGCAATTTAAGTGTTACAGTCTAATATTTTTTGAGCATAGTTGTTTAACTGTCTTGATATTTTCACCAAAATAGTGTAAAGAATTATAGAATATTGCTGTAAAAGTAATGGAATTAAAAACTTCTTCCACTCTATCTAAACCATTAATATTGAATAATTTACCAGATATACCTCTTTCTAATAATGGGTGTCCCCGAAGAACTAAGACCCAAATTGATTTAATGCTTTTAGCAATTGAAGCCTTGCAACTAGGAGGAGCTGAAGTTATGCTTAAGGCTGTCCAAGACTTGGCCCTACAAGAGATTATTCCTAATAGAGTTTGTTTGTGGCGACTGCGTAGTACAAATCCTCTACGTCAAAACAGTCAACGCCATCCCTTGACATTGACCGAAGCGAAAGCCCTAGTAATTATTGCTTGTCACTTGGCCAAACGCTTAACTGTCCCAATTAGGAAACTTTTGTTTGACTATCAGCAGTTAAGCCAAAAACAGTTACCGATAGAAAGTCATTTACAATTATCCTTTTATTTAGAACAGTTTAGAGTACACTTTCGCAGTCGTATGAATCCTAGGCGTTCTGGTGTAATAGCCTATAATTCTCAGGAAAAGTTAAATCAACTAGGGTTAGAGTTATTAGGTAAATTGCTATTCTGTACTGGTACAACGGGTATGCAGCGGTTTTGGATTAGTCTGTTTGATGGAGAAGTTATTTAACATCAAGTTCAAGGGTTGCTGAAGGGCAGGTATGATTTTTGCCTTTAGGAAATAGGGAGTAGGGAGTAGTTTTAATTAATTAGGAATGGGAGCAAATTCTGTTTCGGGTGAATATTTACCTAAATGTTGGCAGAATACCCGCGCTCTCCCGTGGGGAGAGGGTCGGGATGAATGCCAATCAATCTTACGGTTTTACAAATAATCTTTGAGAATGTAAATGTTGAAAAGTAGGCAGTAGATGGTTGAAAAAGCTTACATATACGGGTGCTTAGAAGCAGAAAGCCCCTAAGAGCGATGCGAGGGAATCCCGCGGTGTCTCGTAAGAGCAGGGTCGGGAGGATGTCAAATGCAGAGGTCATACTTTTATATTTCATATAGAAATTACTGAAAATCCTAGGTCGAGGGCAATGTCCTTCTAGGAAGACTTTGTGTTTTAACTCACATTCTGCACTTCAATTTCTAATATGACAATTAGGATAAAATTCATAGCTTGCTACTGAGTCCTTGATTCCTATTGACCACTATAATTTTCTTCTTGCTTTTGAATGGGTGAATTTTGACTTTTTATACCACATCCACCCTAGTAAAAGGGTATTTTTAAAAGTTACAGCCTTTACTAAATAACGGATTAGGCGATGAGACAAGCCTGCTTTGATACCAGGATTTGGTATTATTTATATTTTTATGCTACATTTTGTTGCGCGGAGTGTAGCCTAGAAAGGGGAATCTTCAGACCCAAATTTTTGCTGAATTTATCCAGGGACACAAATTGTTCTAAAAGGAACAGAACTTACATAGAAAAAGGGTTTACCTACAAAATTTAGTAGTTTGAACAACAATAATCAGGGCCATAAACCTAGTTTAGTTTCTTAGGTGGTTTGCATAACTCCTGAGGAAGTTATGATACCTGATAGTTCCTGGGGGGAATATGTCAACAAACCTAGGTCATTATTTCCTTGATTTATTCTTCGTGCTCTTTAGCTATTTCAATTTAGACAGAGAAATTGCAGAAGGATTATTTTTCCCTGAACTAACAGTTATTGTAATAATTTTTGCATCAATTAATCTTACTTCTGCTGGTGGTTTATTTATGCCTGGATTAATTAAATATGCAGGGAAACAAGCTGCACTTAAGCTTAACCTTATAGCATTACCTTTATGAATTTTCATACAAGTTGGTTGTAAACAAATTTTCACTGGTAAGTTATTATCAATAACCTTAATATAACCTTGAGTAAAATTATAAACATCACCATTTTTTGTCACTTCAGATAACACTGCAGAAAGGTCAAAACTACTTGTATCTGCTGTACAATATACATCTACAAAAATATCTCCCACTATGTGTAAATCTTCCTTTAAAAATTCAGAAGTATAAGTCAAAATATCAGTACGACAATCTAACTCTGAACGTTCAAAAGAACCAGCAGGAAATGTTGAATGACCCCCTAATGCTGGAACAGGTCGCCAAGGATCATGTACCAATGTATCATCAACGGAAATATTAGGACAGCTTTCCGTTAGACTCCCCGAATCTTCTCTAATATTAGCAAGTCCTGTACTAGTTAAATAATAGAACTTATAATTATTACTCGGCCAGGAATTAAAATTACGCCATTCATTACTTCCCATCTCAAATAAAGAAATAGGCGATCGCTCAAATATACCTGTATTTATTCCTTTGAGAAACTGATTAAACCATAATATTTGTATATCATCTATCGGGCTAGAAGCTCCTAAACCATAATTTATAGCTCCTACTTTTCTACCCCAAGGAATATGAGGCCAAGGACCTACTATTAATTTTTGAAAGAATTTACTACGATCAGCCATTTCTTTATATAAATGAATTGTACCCCGTAAATAGGCATCAAACCAACCGCCGATATGTAACATTGGCAAATCCACATTTTTCATATTTGGTGATAGATTTTTCCAATATTCACCAGGCTGATAATTTTCTATCCACTGATGGTAAAAAGAATCTTTTCCATACTCATTAATCACTTTTGGTAAAGCAGGATTGGCAGTAGATAAAGGCAGGTTTCTCGAAGCTTGATAAAGCTCTTGATAGTCTTGTTTATTTCCTCGTAAACGAGCAGTTTCTGTTGCTAGTTGAACAGCCCAACCTAAATTTGTTTGTAGACAAAAAGCTCCTCCTTCATAAGCCCAGTCTGTATATAAATCATAACCAATCATTGCCGGACAAATTATTTTTAGAGCAGGAGGTTTAGCACTAGCAGCATATAGTTGAGTCATGCCTTGATAAGAAAATCCATACATTCCTATTTCCCCAGTGCTACCTGGTAAATTTGCAGCCCAATTAATAGTATCAATTCCATCTTCAATTTCATGGGCAAATAATTCAAATTCACCCTCTGATGTACCCCGACCCCGCACATCTTGAATAATCACAATATAACCATGGGCAGTGTACCATTTAGGATGAGCATAGACTACTGTTGAGGCGATCGCTCTACCATAAGGTTGTCGCATTAATATTACTGGAAATTCACCTTCTACATCAGGACGATAAATATCAGCATCTAAACGCACCCCATCTCTAGTCAATATGGAAGTAGTTTCTTTCGGTAAATTTTTCATGGAAATTTGAGCTAGTTAAAACTTGGATATCTTCTTCATCTAAATCTACTAGGGTTCCACTGTGAATTAGTTCCGCAAAATCTTCATTTGGCACCATAATACATAAGGTATAAAGACGAGTTGAACCAATATTTTCTATAATATGATTGCTTGTTGGTGGCATGAGAATACTATCACCAGCACGAATATTAATAGATTTTCCATCACAGCTTGCTTTTCCTTCTCCTTTGAGAATAAAAAACATTTCTACAGCGAAATGATGTTGATGTAAAGGTGTTTTTCCTCCTACATCAAAAACTTCTAAACATACAGTTAAAGAAGTATTGGCATTAGCAGGGTTGAAAATAATTGCTAATTTAGTTTGATCATTAGGGCTAATACGATATGCTTGGTAGTCTTGGGGAGATTTAATCACTGGAATCATGCAATGAGTAATCATTTTTTTATAGTTAATAGTATTAATTTATTTAGGTGATTATTTATTATTGTCGCTACGCTTTGAAGGTTTTTACTGTTAGATATGGGTAGCACGGTGCAATGTCTATGAAAATTACTAACAATTTGATAACGATTTTATTTCCTCCTTATTGAGAGATAAAGCTACTATAGTAATAATCACATCTTAACTTACTCAGGACTGACGCATGCTTCACCTTGAAAACGCCATATGTAGGGGCGAATGACATTCGCCCTCACCCTCGTGTAGTGCCTGTGTGTAAGTCATGTTACTATTAAATCAACAATAAATCAACCAAATATTTAGGAGTAATACTCTATTGCGTATAATTATTGAAGGTTGGCGTTTTTTACCTCACTCTTACGCGATCGCCAATCAATTCCAACTGCTAGAAATGCTCAAGCGGCCTCAACTAGAAGTTTACCATCAGGATATGCCTTATATTAGCACAAGTTGGCAACCCATCACAGGTTTATTTCCCCAAAATGAAGAAACAGCATTACGCAACATTCCTCATCTATCACCACAACAACCAGCAGATGCCACATTACGAATGTATGCTCCGTTTAATCTTAATTCTTCAACAACTAACCGGACAGCAACTTTTGCTTGTACTGAGTGGGGTATCGTTACCAAATCTATTATCAAAGGAATGGGTGTTAAATCCTTTGCAGAAGCTCATGCTCAATCAGATACAATTATTATTACTCCCTCCCACTGGTCAAAAGAAGGGTTAATTCGCAGTGGTGCTGAGGAAAGTCGGGTCGTGGTTGTGCCCCTCGGTGTCAACCCCAATATTTATCATCCTTTACCAATAGATGAAAGAAATACCCTGCGCCAAAAATTGCGCATTGATAACTGTTTTGTTTTTCTTAACGTCGGGCTAATGTGCAATAGTAGTCAAGGGATAGGGCGTTTACTCAAAGCATTTGCCACTATTGTTGAGTATTATCCAGATACCAAACTAATTCTTAAAGGTAGGGATGCTATTTTTCCTTCTAGAGATTCTATTGCTAAAGCTGGCAAAGTCGCACTTACTGATACAGAGATGGAAAGAATAAAATCTAGAATTATTTATTATGGTCAAACTCTTTCTTTTCTGGAACTAGCCCAACTTTATCAGATTGCAGATGCTTATGTTTCTCCTTATCTAGCAGAAGGATTTAATTTGCCAGTATTAGAAGCAGCGGCCTGCGGTTTACCAGTGATATGTACAAGAGGTGGCCCTACAGATGATTTTACTCACCCCAACTTTGCCTTAGCAATAGATAGTCAACTCCAGACTAATCATACAAAATCTGGAGAAACCCTTTGGTTTGTGCTACCAGAACAAGAGCACCTAGTCGAGTTAATGCAAACAATAATTGAAAAAACTTTATTCAGAGAACGGGCCTCTAAAGCTGGCCCTCAATGGGTACTCCAAAATTTTACTTGGAAGCAGGTAGTAGATAAATTATTGGATTTACTCATACCATCTTTGAAGCTTAGTAGGCCAAACTTTGAGCCAATAATTCTTTAAAGGGATCACAAAGCTATGACTTAGTTGACGATTTACCTATCTCAGCGTCCCTAATGCACTAATGATTTTTTCGTAATAATTGTAGTAAAATTTGTCAAGAAGAGCAAGTTGCTGCTGAAATATTTTTGAGTTAATGAGCCACTATAAATATTGAAGTTCCTATTATAATAATCATACTGGCCTAGGAAGAAAACAAATATTCCTGTTTATCTATATTCTATTAGGACAGCTTCAATTTTTAATTGAGAGGTAACATGACTACTTTTTTTGTCATTAAGTTAGGTAGCCATGAAAAAGCTTAGCTATATTAAGATGTGTCTACTAACTCTCCTCTCCTCCAAGCATTTGAGTTCAGGAGTTCTTTACATTTTGTTATATAGTAACAAATTATAACGCCCTTAATGCCAATTAATAATCAAGATTAACCTAATTTTAGAGGAAGACTATGCAATCAACAACTACTCAGTTAGATACCTCAAATATAGATATGCCAAAATATGGCTTACCAGTAACAGTAATTACAGGTTTTCTGGGGAGTGGGAAAACTACTTTACTTAACCATATATTGCAAAACCAAGAGGGGGTGAAAACTGCTGTTTTAGTAAATGAATTTGGAGAAATTGGGATTGATAATCAGTTAATTGTTTCTGCTAATACAGATGACACAATGGTGGAGCTGAGTAATGGTTGTGTTTGCTGCACTATTAATGAGGATTTGGTTAATGCAGTTTATAAGGTTTTAGAAAGACCAGAAAAAATTGATTATATGGTGGTAGAAACTACTGGTTTAGCTGACCCATTACCAGTAGCTTTAACTTTTTTGGGAACTGAGTTACGAGATATGACTCGCCTAGATTCAATTATTACTTTGGTAGATGCTGCTAACTATAGTATTGATTTATTTAATAGTCAAGCAGCATATAGTCAAATTATCTATAGTGAT
The DNA here is from genome assembly GCA_023356535.1 of Trichodesmium sp. MAG_R03. Classification (GTDB taxonomy): domain Bacteria; phylum Cyanobacteriota; class Cyanobacteriia; order Cyanobacteriales; family Microcoleaceae; genus Trichodesmium. Next base: position 7,435 of record JAKQYF010000079.1, read on the forward strand.
ATTATTTTGTTGAATAAAACTGACTTGGTAGATGAAGCAAATTTAAATTTATTGGAAGTAAAAATTAGGGACCTTAAAAAAGATGCTAGAATTATTAGAACTAGGCAATCACAAGTAGCTTTACCGCTAATTCTGAGTGTGGGTTTGTTTGAATCAGCTAAGTATTTTGAGTCAACAGAATCAGATGATCACCATGACCATGAACATGAGCATCATCACCATGACCATGACCATGAACATGAGCATCATCACCATGACCATGACCATGAACATGAGCATCATCACCATGACCATGACCATGAACATGAGCATCATCACCATGACCATCAGCACCATTCTAACCACTTAGAAAATGATGGATTTACTTCTATTTCTTTTCAAAGCGATCAACCTTTTTCTCTTAAGAAATTCCAATATTTTTTAGATAATCAATTACCTGCAAATGTGTTCCGAGGTAAGGGTATTTTATGGTTTCAAGAAAGCTCTTTACGACATATATTTCACTTAAGTGGTAAACGGTTTAGTATTGAAGACGATCAGTGGAAGGGTAATCATAAAAATCAGCTAGTTTTGATTGGTCAGAGCTTAGACCATAAGAAGTTGCAATCGCAATTAGAAGAATGTCTGATATCCTAAAAAGTTAAGAAATAATATCAACAGGACTTACGGGAATTGACATCCTGCCGACGCTGCTCTTACGAGACAGCGCGGGTCTTCAACCAACGTTGAGATCAAAAATTATTTTTGACTTTTAACTTTTGACTTAAACATAAATAAATTATGCGAGTTGTTATCCAAAGAGTTAATTTTTCTCAGGTAAAAGTAAATGAAGAAATTGTTGGTAAAATTGGCAAAGGATTAAATTTGCTTGTCGCTATTTCCACAACTGATACAGAAGCAGAAATAGATTGGATGGTTCGTAAATGTCTAGATATACGTTTATTTCCTGACCTAGATAGCAATAGTAACCGTTGGGCAAAATCTGTCAAAGATATAGATGGTGAATTATTGATAGTTAGTCAGTTTACTCTTTATGGAGATTGTAGTAAAGGTCGTCGCCCATCTTTTGATAATTCTGCATCTCCTGAAGTTGCTCAACAACTTTATCAACTATTTGTCAAGCAAATAAAATTGAGTGGTTTAAAAGTTGCCACTGGTATCTTTGGGGCAATGATGCAAGTTGAAATTGATAATGATGGTCCGGTAACTTTATTATTAGAAAAAGAAGCTACTAATAAGCTAAGAATTTAGTAACTATGCAAGATAAGGAAAATAAGAAAAGGAGTAGTATTTATAGTAATTCCATGAATTGATGAAACCTGATTCTATAGACTTGAGAAAAAAATTATATAAGATTTGGCAAAAGGAAAAAATTTCTTTGTTTTGAGCCTATAAAATCTTAGTTCATGATGATGACTTTTGACTTTTCCCCTTAGGATCAGTGAAAATTTTTGGTCAAAGGATTAAAACTATTTTTTGTTACCATACCTCATAACGGTGGGAATTGCTATATTACTATAAATAAAATTTATGGTTTTACGAACTTAGATATAGGTATTTCCACACTGTTCTTACTCAGTATCTAGGAAACAATTAATGTTATTGTCAAATATTATGATCAATGATATTATTATTATAATAGTAGTTATGATACCTCAGATTGATATCATAACTACTATCAAATGTGGTATGGGCTTCCAATCTATAAAAATTTATAGCCTAACTGTCAAAATTTAGTTAATATAGTTTTATATCTTAAAAAAGGAAAGCTATGGGGTTCTTTGATTCAGAAGTAGTTCAACAAGAAGCCAAGCAATTATTTGAGGATTATCAATCCTTGATTATGCTAGGAAGTAATTATGGCAAATTTGACCGAGAAGGCAAAAAGATGTACATCGAGCAAATGGAAGCTATGATGGAGAGATACCGGATTTTTATGAAGCGATTTGAATTATCGGAAGATTTCATGGCTCAAATGACTATGGAACAACTCAAAACTCAGTTAAATCAATTTAGTATTACTCCTCAACAAATGTTTGATCAAATGTATGTAACTTTAGAAAGAATGAAATCAGAATTGGACAAGCAGTCCTGATTTAATCAAGAATTGAAAATTACATTGGTGGTTTGCCATATTTCCAGTAGAGTTTAAATCAGAAAAATCTAACAGTCAATCCATCATTGCATATTACCCTGGTGTTCGGAGTTTTTTAACGGGATTTGATGGAGAAAAGTTTATTGATATAGGGCATCGGAATATTACTAGAATATTTCGGTTGGGGCAGCATATTGACAAACTAATAAGAGCTCAGACCACATTAAAAGGTCGTAAAAATAAATACAAAAGACACCGAATAAGCCAGAAAATTAATAGGTTGTTGATTAGGATCACAAACCTCATAGATGAAGTCCATACAAAAGTAGAAAAATGGCTAACAACCGAGTATGGCGTTATTTTTATTCCTACTTTTGAGTCATCCCAAATGGTTGCCAAATCAGGAAAAAAGAAACGTAAATTAAACTCAAAAACAGTTCGCCAAATGCTACATTGGGCAGGTAATCGTTTCAAACAAACTCTTAAGTTCCATGGTTGAAAACGAGGGGCAACCGTAATAGATGTATAGCAATCGAAGCAAAGGTTAGGACGTTAACTTAACAGCATAATCAACTCTATCTCGAAAATTTTCTATTCTTCCTTCTGACTTTCTGAGGAGGTTTTTAATTGGAAACGAATAATGTTCTATTTCATTTAAGTCAGGAGAATATGGTGGTAAATATTCAATTTCAAAATTCACTGATTCTATTAATTCTCTAATTTTTGGGGATTTATGAAAACTTGCATTGTCTAATATTACTAATTGTCCTATTTTTAATTGTGGCAACAATTTTTCTGCCAACCATTTTTCAAAAACTACACGGTTACAAGAGCCTTCAAAGGTTAATGGAGCAACTAATTTTCCCTCACACAAACCACTTATAATACTTACCCTTAGACTTCTTTTTCTTGACTTTAAATCGTAATATCTTTTTCCCAATTCATTCCATCCATAACCATAATCTTCTCTATTGTCCATACCTGATTCATCTATATACACCAACTGTTCCGGCCTTTTATCGCGAATTTTAGCCAGAAATTTTTTTCTTTTGTCTTCATCTCTTTCTCTGTAACCGTAAGTTTTTTTTCTTGTATAACCAATTTTTTTTAAAGCTTTACTTATAGTGCGATCGCTTACTAATTATGGCCATTCAGAAGCCATTTCTTTTTGAGTTTTACTGCCATTAATCTGGGCAAATGCTCTAAATTGTTCTAAGTCTGGTATTTTGGGATTATATCCTTTTTGATAACCTGTTTTTGCTTTTATATCCCCAAATTATATGACCCCGCCAGGAGAAGTGGTCCGAGTCTAGGGAGTCTGGGGTAGAATTTTGTGGTACTGAGAAAAGGAAACAAAAATCCCAGCAATTAGAATGGCAGTAGGACAACGAAGATATTAGATTACCACCTCACCTATACAAATGGGAATTCGAGAGTTGACATCCTCTCTGTGCTAAAGGTGCTGAGTTTCCTATCCACCTAATAGTTATCTAAATCAAATAAAGATAGCTGTATAGGCTCAAGGTGGGTTAACGTATCATCGGCCGCTGCTACTTTGGCAGTAGTCTTACACCTGCCTCCACGTCCGTTTAAGGTCTCGGTATGCCCACCCGCGACTAATATATTTCTTGCTCCATTCTTCAATTGTCAAAATTAAAAATTAAGCAGAAATTTTCAATGGCCAATAGCAGTCAAGGATTTAGTCAACTACATTTCGTAAGAAAAAACATACTATAAAAATATAAGTCAAAAGTAAACCCCCCCTTTATCCTTACAGAGGTATGTTTTTAACAAGCGGGGTGAGTAACTACTTTTATTCAGTATAAAATCTCAACAAAAGTATACTTTTTTATACAAAAATTCGGTCAAAAATTCCTCTCATACTTCCCTCTGTCCCCCGATTCCCCACACACCTTGGGTATAATTATAAAAAACATACCCTTGTAAGTCCCTTATCTCCCCTAACAGAGGAAGTCAAAATTAAGAAGAACATTATAGTGGTCAATAGAAGTAAACAATTCAGTAAGTATTCATACTTAATATTTAACTGAGAATTTGGCTCCTGATCAAGATAAATGAAGATAATTTATAGTATAAATACTTAAGCCAGCTACAGATTGTATACTAATTTTCATGTTACAAATTGAGGTGCGAAATGTGGGATATATTTGTCTCTTTGTAAGTATTTCCCTTGCTAATACTGGGTTTCATGGGTTTTATATATAAAAATCTCAGAGTACCGATAACATAGCTCTACTAAACTAATTCAATATAAAAAACTACGGCCGATCAAACTTATATGCCGGAGGAAAATATTCTTTACGCATACCACTCATGGCTTGATTCATAAAATTACGCCAGATAGGTGCAGCAGTAGTACCCCCAGTAGCTCCATAGTTAAGTGGTCGATAATCATCATTACCTACCCAAACAGCAGTTGACAACTGAGGAGTATAACCAACAAACCAAACATCCCTTTCCGAAGAAGTCGTGCCAGTTTTTCCAGCAGCTTGACGACTTATTCTCGCTCTAGTACCTGTACCTCGTTCAATTACTCCCACTAATATACTATTAAGTGATGCTACGGCCCACTGATTCAGAACTAATTTAGGTTTAGGAGTATTATCCAATAATACATTTCCACTGGTATCTGTAACCTGGACAATAAACGTTGTATCAGAATGCCAACCATTATTAGCAAAAGTGGCATAGGCGCCCGCCATCTCTAGAGGTGTCAAGTCAATAGAACCCAGTGGTAAAGAAATCACAGGCTCCATTGGACTTTCAATTCCCAAAATGCGACAAACCTCAATCACCTTATTAAGTCCCACAGCCTGACCAATCCTAACAGCAGGTATATTCAGAGAAGATTGTAAAGCCTTACGAATACTAACTGCCCCGGAATATCCACCACCATAATTTCGAGGAGAGTAGTAACTATTACCATCTCGATAACTAACAGGAGTATCCTTCAGGGTCGAAAATGGCGCAAATCTACCTGAAGCAAAAGCAGTATAGTAAACAAAAGGTTTAAACGAAGAGCCTGGTTGCCTACGAGCTTGAACAGCACGATTATATTGACTGGTCTTAAAATCTGCCCCACCAACCATTGCTTTGACAAAGTGGGTGCGTGGGTCAACTGCTACCAATGCTAATTGACCTTTGTCCCTATTCCGATAAAGCCCACGGTAATATAATATTTCATGCCATTCACTGACAGTTTTTTCTGCCATTCGTTGGAAGTTCATATCAATAGTAGTTTGTATGCGCATTCCTCCCTTTAGAACAGCATCTTTACCAAACCTCTTAGTTAATTCCTGAATAACTGCATTAGTAATATAAGGAAGTTTACTCTCACGAAAAGAAGTAACTTTACCTACTAATAATGATTGTTTGAGAGCTTTTGCTTCCTCTTGAGCAGTAATCCAATTTAGTTCTCGCATCCTGGCCAGAACAGTTGCTTGACGCTGCTTAGACTTTTGGTAATTAATAAAAGGACTATACTTTTCTGGCGCAGGAATCATACCTGCCATCAAGGCAGCTTCTGCCAAAGTTAAATCTTTGGAAGACTTATTAAAATAGCTTTGAGCTGCAGTTTCAACCCCATATAAATTATGACCCCAGTAAATTTGGTTGAGGTATAATTCTAAAATTTCATTTTTGGTCATAATTTGTTCCATTCTAATTGCTAAAACTGCTTCAGCTACTTTCCGACTAAGTTTGGCTGTGGGAGATAGAAACAAATTTTTCACCAATTGCATAGTTACAGTAGAACCACCTTCAACAGTTTTACCCTGCTCCAAGTTAGCCACAAGAGCACGCATAATTCCAATGGGATAAATCCCTAGGTGATTGTAGAAGTTACTATCCTCGATTGCCAAAACTGCTCGTTTTAAGTCTGGAGACATTTGTTTTAGAGGCATAACTTCTCGGTTGGCCTCATCATGAAGACTTGCTAGGGGTCTACCTTTGATATCATATATATGAGTTGTTTCTGAAGGTGTATAATTTTTTAGCACTCTTACATCTGGTAGATTACGGAAGCTGATGGCTAAACCTACCAATCCGCCAGCAACTAATGAGCTAGTCAACATGGTAATGCCTAATACAGTACCTGCTGTAACTTTACTGACGAATTGAACAAACTCGAATATTGATGCAGGTTCAGAGTTAGATTTTTTTGTTTGCTTTTTTGGGAGAGCGTTGGTGGACACTTTGATTTAACTTCCTTGGCTAGACTTCAAATTTTTAAGCTTATTGACATACTACCTTTGATGAAAGGTGGGGAATTTTCTCTTCCCAGGGATAGAACTTACGTAAACCGACTAATGGGACTTACACAAAAAGGAGTAAAAAATAGGTTTAAATATATACGGCTCATTCTGACACCTGAGTCCTGACTATTGACTCCTAAAAAAATCCCCTAGTCATTTGTAGCAAATATTGATCAAATTGGTATTACTTGGGGGCAAACCTATCAAGTATGTTCCTTGTGGGCTGTTATTTAGCTTTTGAAGGTAATAACTTACTGAGGTTAGTTGATGACTAATTTAATTCATAACTTTATAATTATCCTTGGAGACTAATTCTGCCTTCGATGTGATAATGAGTTAATAATTCATAGCTGAATTTGAAGACTCTGGCTTTAGCGGTTGTTAGTGATAACTGATAAGTAATAACTGAAATGATCCTCAAAGTCAAGCTATATAAATTCACTAAGACTAAATGATGACTAATAAATTTACATGGCTACATCGTGGCATCAACGAAATATTCCCTGAACGACGAGATTCTCTAGACCCTAATGAAAACTTAATTGAGAGGTTGACCAAATCAGATCATCCTTTACGGGTGAAATTAGGAATAGACCCCACAGGAGCTGATATTCATTTAGGTCATAGTATTCCGGTGAGGAAACTCCGGGCTTTTCAAGATGCTGGACATACAGCAGTATTAATCATAGGAGATTTTACCGCAAGAATTGGTGACCCTACTGGTAAATCTGAAGTCCGACAGCAGTTAAGTCTAGAGCAGGTAAAGGAAAATGCCAAAACTTATTTAGAGCAAGTTCGCCCAATATTGGATTTTGACACCCCAGGACGGCTAGAAATTCGCTACAACTCGGAATGGTTGTCTAAACTAGATTTGGCAAATATTCTAGAACTTCTGGCAACTATGACTGTGGGGCAGATGTTGGCGAAGGAGGGTTTTGCCCTTCGTTATCAACAGGAAAATCCTATATATATCCATGAGTTTCTTTATCCCCTAATGCAAGGTTATGATTCTGTGGCTGTGGATGCTGATGTGGAATTGGGTGGTACTGACCAAAAGTTTAATATTGCGGTGGGGCGAGATTTACAACGTTATTTTGGTAAGAAGACTCAGTTTGGTTTGTTAATGCCAATTTTATTGGGGACTGATGGGGTACAGAAAATGTCTAAGTCTTTGGGAAATTATGTGGGTTTGTCTGAAGACTGTTTGAGTATGTATTCTAAGCTGGAGAAAGTTCCTGATCACCAGGTAGAACAGTATTTTGAACTATTGACGGATTTACCTCTCAATGATATTCCGCAGAATCCTCGTGAAAGACAAAAATTGTTGGCCTTGGATATTGTGTCTCAGTATCACAGTCGGGAAGATGCTTTGGCAGCTCAACAAACGGCTGTAAAAATGGTGCTTGAGGGAGATATGAGTCAAACTGGGGCAGTGCCAGAATTTTCTTTGGCTTCTGTGGAGTTTCCGGCGAAGTTGTTTTATATTATTGGCGCTAGTGGTTTGTCTAAGAGTAGCTCTGAAGCTAGGAAAAAAATTGCTGGGGGAGCTGTGCGTTTGGATGATGTCCGTATTTCGGATCAGAATTTGACTTTTAATTTCCCGGCAGAACTTGATGGTAAGGTTTTACGGGTTGGTAAAAAGAATTTTATCCGCCTGGTCAAAAATTAACTAATGCTTTTGCTCAAACTCAATGTTAGAAAAAATGGGTAGAGAGGAATTATGATTCAGAATGAAGGAAAGTTTCTCTGTGGCGATTATTCAAAACTATAACGTCTTAGTTATAAATATGCAACTAAGAATTTCTCATACTTTTGTTTAGACTCAAAATTGGCAAAAATTTTGGCAAGGCAAAAATTAGTAGAGACAAATCCTGACTCAAATTGTGGGTTCCCTAGAAATATTCTACCTTGAGGCTGGAGAAAATATCCATTACAATTTTAGCCAAGATTATGAATATTGAGAAAATTATTATTCCCCTAGATGTTCCGACTGAAGCAGCAGCGATCGCTCTTATAGAAGAACTACCCGAAATAATTTGGTGGAAGGTTGGTCTGGAATTGTTTGTTGGTTGTGGCCCTCAGATAATCTCGATTCTGAAACAGCGTCAGAAGCGTGTTTTTCTGGATTTAAAGTTCCATGATATCCCCAATACTGTAGCTGGAGCTTGTGGTGTTGCTGCTAGTTATGGGGCTGATTTGTTAACTATCCATGCTACGGCTGGTAGAGTGGCATTGAGAGCAGCCCAAAAAGCTATTAGAGAGGGGGCAAATATTATAGGGGAAAAACCACCAAGGTTAATAGCTATTACTATCTTGACAAGTTTGACATCTCGTGAACTTGCTTTTGAGCTAAAAATTCCTTTGGAGTTACCGGAATATGCTTTAGAGATGTCATTGTTGGCTCAGGAATCTGGTTTAGGTGGGGCGGTTTGTTCTCCTCAAGAGGTAGAACAGTTGAGGCGCGTTTGTGGAGATGATTTTGTGTTGATTTGTCCAGGAGTGAGGCCAAGTTGGGCTGCAGTGGGAGACCAGAAGCGATCGCTAACTCCTGCTCAGGCTATTAAAGCTGGTGCTGATTATCTGGTTATTGGCCGGCCTATTACTGCTGCTGCTAACCGAAGAGAGGCTTTGGAGCGTATTTGTCAAGAAATTGAAGCCGGGAAGTCGGGAGCATTGACTTAATCAAAGAATAAGGTATATTGATATCCTTCCGAGGCTGCTCTTACGAGACAGGGGGCGATTCTCTAGTATCGCTGTTAGGGGCTTTCTGTTTCATAGTACCCGTCTTCTGGGATTGGCTCCCTTCGGGTATTACTGTTGCTCCACAGACTGAGTACTGCTCCTCGAGCAGTCAAAATGTTTATACTTAAATGTATGTCCCGTTTGTGGTGACTATCAAACTCAGGACAATCCCATTCTCTAATATTTAGAGGTGATTTTTCTACTACATGACCACAATTAGAACAGTGTATAGAAGGAAGTTACAGCGTTGTCTGTTGTTATAAGGTACACCCAGGCGGACAAGATGCCCCCACTATATGATTTTCACCATTGACCCTGTACATCATTTGCCCGAAATCTGCTGTAAGTTCTGATTTGTCCAATTATTTAACTTTCCTAGTTAGCTCTATTACTTACCCTCGGGAGGATTTAATTCTGTTATTTTTCCTCCTACTTTATTGATCTGAGCAATCATTTGATATAGTCTACCTGTATCCTTTTGGTTAAAATGCATAACTAAACGGGGTAAGTGGCTGGTTTGATCTTCTGATTCTTCTGGTAAGATTTGACTTTTCTCTATGTTTCCTACAGTTAGGATATCACTAAATTCTTGATTTAAAAAGTCTACATCTTGTTCTGAAAGTTCTGAGTTCAGGCGAATCACAAACTTTTCTCCGACATAACGACTAGAATGATACACTCTATAAAAATTGGCGATCGCTTCACAAGCTGATTCTAAGTTATCTGTAATAGTGTAAAAATTACAATCTTTTGGACTAATCAAACCTCGTCGCAGTAATTGTTTATCAATAAAATCATTCCAGTCATACCAATAGTTGCCACCAGGACAATCTATTAATATTAGAGGAGCAGGACCAAATTTGCCTGTTTGTATTAGTGTTAAACTTTCAAATGCCTCATCTAGAGTACCAAAACCACCAGGAAATAAAGCTATAGCATGAGTTTCTTTGAGGAAAAATAATTTGCGAGTAAAAAAGTATTTAAAGCTAATTAATTTATTGTCACCTTCTATGAATGGATTAGACTCTTGCTCAAAAGGTAATTGAATCTTAAGACCAAAAGATTTGTTGCTTCCAGCTCCTGCATTGCCAGCTTGCATTATCCCAGGACCAGCACCTGTCATTACCATAAAACCTTGTTTAGTAATGTGATGAGCAAATCTTACTGCCATTTTATATTCTGGGGTATTTGGGGATACTCGTGCAGAACCAAATATGGTAATTTTGCGAATATGGCGATAGGGATGAAATATTTTAAATCCCTTTTCCATGTCTTGCAAAGAGGCAGCTAATATCTTCCAGTCTAGGCGCTCAAGTTCTTCTTCTGCTATATTAACTATAGTTGAGAGTGATCGCCCTATCCATTTTTGTTGTTTCAAGTAGGGCAAATTCTTGAGTAACTTATTCATTTTTTGCTCAATTAACTCAATTCTAGATTTCTCAATATCTGAGGCCATACATTGTTTCTATATCCTAAACAACTTTATTTATTTATACCAGAAAACAAGAAGGAACCAGGAAGAAAATGAATGACTAGTCTGGGAATAAGTAGGATAGTAGGTACTCCGAAAAGAATATTGTATTTATAGCTATAGCCTAGTATTATAAAATATTTATAGTTAACTTTTAGTGACTCATAGTCTGAAAAATCTAAAAATTCAAGATTTATAATTAAAGCAATTATTTGGGTTTACTGGCAGATTAATTAAGAATTTTTCCACCCAAACTAAGTAGGATATAAGTAGGATAAATAATCAAAATGACAGACTTCTGGAACAAAGTTTTAAACTTTGCAGAAACAACTACTTTGAGAGTAGGAAATCAACTATTACAAGACTTTGGAAATGTAAAAGCGGTTCAGAAAGCAGATGGTAGTTTAGTGACCAAATCTGATCAATGGGCAGATAGAGAAATTAGAGAAGCGATCGCCTATAATTTTCCCTCCCACGGAATATTAACAGAAGAAAGTCAACAGGTATTTCCTAGTAATGAATGGTGTTGGATTATCGATCCTTTAGATGGTACAACAAACTTTGCTAAAGGTGTGCCAATTTGGGGCACTTGTATGGGATTATTATGTCGAGGTACTCCTATATTTGGTTATGTAAATTTGCCACCATTACGTCAATCTTATTATGGTTTTTATGGGCAGGAAAATCAAACCTATTTTACTAATTATCCTATTACTAGAGCATTTTTAAATAATCAACAAATCCAGCCAATTCAAGACAGAATTATTAGTAATAATTTATTTAATGTTTGTTCTCGAAGCACAAAAATTTTACCTCAACTGCCAACAAAAATTAGAATGTTAGGAATGGCAAGTTATAACTTTTTGCTTGTAGCTTCTGGCGCATCTATTGGTGGGGTTGAAGCTACACCTAGAATTTGGGATATTGCTGCATCTTGGGTAATTGCAAAAGCCGCAGGAGCAATTTGGTTGCCATTAGGATCAGAAGATATTTTTCCTTTGAAAATAGGTCAAGATTATTTGAGTTATCCTTTTCCTACTTTGGTTCTGGGAAACAAAGAATTAGTTTCCTATTTTTTGCCTCTATTTGAATCTTTAAGGAAATAAATTCAAAGTTAGACAGAGAATTTTCAGAGAGTTTTCAGGGCAAGTTATTGGAATTATAGCAATTCCCTTATAGGCTGTAACAATTCAAAAAGTAGAAATCAACTCCGAAACTATTGCCTATTGACTATTGCCTGTTCTCTATTCCCAAAAGAATGGGCTTTGTTGGATGAAAGAGGAAAAGATAAAATAGAAGGACTATAAGAATGTATAATTCTAACTTTTTAGGTAGAGACTTTCCTTTGTCAATGCCTAATTTTTCACCAATTCTAGTTGGCAATATTTTGAGACTTCCAGAGCTACGAGAAGGTATATATGTAGATTATATTAACTTTACAGTTATATATGAATCGCGTACGACGTTCGCCAATTGTAACTGCTCTCAATATTGAACAAAATTTACTCAAGATTGTGAAACGTAAAGGGGGATGGGGCATTGATACTCGTGTAGGTATTGAGTATCAGCTGGACAATGATTATTATGCTAATAACGATTGGGATAGAGGATATTTGGTGAGAAGGGCAAATGCTGCTTGGGGTAATTCAGTACAGGAAGCAAAAAGAGCAACCGAATCAACTTTCTATTTTACCGAAAAATTGGGTTTAAAGCTTCGCCCATAAGCGGGGGACTTTTTAGTTGATTTTTTTCACAGGTTATGTTATTATTCTTTTACTAGATATAGTGGTTCTGCGTAACCCCAGAATATATCAGAATTATTTCTCGAATACAACTTTTTGCTCTCTTTTCTCGCCTTTTTTTGGAGCTACACACAATGAAAGCTAGGGTTTTTTCTGGATGTGTTTTTTGATTTGAGCGATCGCTCCCCTGTTAAATATTTTTCTCTAATCTGAACTTTCTTTGCGTTGAATAAAAAGTCATGCTTAGGGGCAAGTTCTCCCTTTTACATAATTCTAATATATCAGAATTATTTCTTGAATGCAAGCTTCTGCTTTCTTTTCTCGCTTTTTTTTGGAGCTCCACACAATGAAAAAAATCGGTCTTTTCTTGGATGTGTTTTTTGATTTGAGCGATCGCTCCCCTGTTAAATATTTTTCTCTAATCTGAACTTTCTTTGCGTTGAATAAAAAGTCATGCTTAGGGGCGAGTTTTCCCTTTTACATAATTCTAATCTATCAGAATTATTTCTCGAATGCAAGCTTCTGCTTTCTTTTCTCGCCTTTTTTTTGGAGCTCCACACAATGAAAAAAATCGGTCTTTTCTTGGATGTAATTTTTAATTTGAGCGATCGCTCCCTTGTCAAATATTTTTCTCTTTCTAAACTTTCTTTGTGTTGAATAAAAAGTCATGCTTAGGGGCAAGTTCTCCCTTTTACCTAATTCTAATCTATCAAAATTATTTCTCGAATGCAAGTTTTTTTCTCTCTTTTCTCACCTTTTTTCACGAGCTCCACACAATGAAAAAATCGGTCTTTTCCTGGATGTAATTTTTAATTTGAGCGATCGCTTAAAGCTTCTTTTTGTATGGGTCCCTTGAGAAAAAATCCTTCTAAATTCTAAATTCCAAAATACATTTAGCTTCTAATAAAACTAAATCCTGAATATCTAGAACTCGACAACTTTCTTGCACATTTAATAAACTCGGAATTACCCCATTTTCCATCTGGGCTCTAATTAGGGTGGCGGCAGTATTATTTAATTGTTGAAGACGATGATTTTTTCTGACATATTCTAAGGTTAATGCCTGAGAATCTAATAACCAAAAATCTATTTTATATTTGCGGATAATTTTTTTTACTTGTTCTAAATTTGGACTATATTGGGCTTGGATTAAATCTTTGGCTCGTTGTTTTATCTGACTATAATATCCTTGGTGATAAGGTAAAGCATATTCGGAACTTACTAATATTGAACGTTTGGCAAATGTGGGAATATTATTAGCTTCTAATGCTAAGGAGGCAATGCGAATATCTGAGGGTTGTTGGGCTAAATATTCATAAAGTTGGGGTGCTTTTCCTACTACATAATTGGTGACGGGAAAGTTGTTGGTTAAGGCTGGATATAAAAGGAGGAGGGTTAATACTATATATATAGATATAGATATGGATATGGTTTTGATTTTTTGGAATGGTTTGTTTTTGGAGGAATGGTTGAGGAGATGGAGCTTTTTTCTGATTATATCTATGATTAATGTGAAGGCTATTCCTCCTGCTAAAGCCATGATAATTCTGAAGCTATGTTGACTGTAACGACTGGGATGATGTAGTCGAAATAATAATAGGTGGGCGGCTAGGAATATTCCGGTTGATGCTAAGGCTAATTCTGGTAAAAGGATTATTTTGTTGGTGATTTTTTGGGTTATATTTTTTTTGTTGAAGCTTAAGAAAATGAATAATAATAATCCTGCCCAAACTTGGGGGGGAAGGAAATATTGGGATAACCATTCTGGAGGGATGATGCCGGAGCGATCGCCTGTTAACCAAAAGTCAAAGTTATTGTTTGAAAAGAAGGATGCTCTACCACCGGGGAAAAATTCTGGTAGTTTTTTTGCTTGGGTTAATGTAATTATTGGACTATATTCGGAGGTGTTTAAAGCGTAGGGTAAAAGTATGAGGAATGCGGTGGTTAAACCTATGGTTAATATGG
>JAKQYF010000008.1 GCA_023356535.1 Trichodesmium sp. MAG_R03
TTTTTTATAAGTATCAACACAATTTCTATCATTTTGAGAAGGGGAATATTCTTGATGAATTTTTAACCATTTTTGACTTTGCTTAACACTATCATAATGAAACTTATGATTAATTTGCTTCTCAGAAAAACTAACTAAATAATCTTGATAAACTTGGTCCGGAAATTGACTAGGATGTACAAATACTTGTTCAAATGTTGCCGACATAATAATTAAAGATAATTTGGTTTGATTTAGAAGGGAATAGCCATTATCCTCTTCGCAGCAAGGACTATATTTGAGAAGAGTAAGAATGTCTACCTCAGTAATTGGGACTGCTATGATATAAGTCAAATTCTGCTTATAAAGAGCTTATCTAATTCATTTTATATAGCTATTTCTATCATTTTTAACTTTTTTTATTCAAGATTTATTCCTGATTCTGGCAAAAAAAATACTTAAAGCCATAATACGAATATAAGAGTAATGTTTTTAACGATTATTTTGCAAAATGCACCAATTAATATAGTCATCCTAAATGATATTAGAGAAAGTATCATATGTAGTAAAATTAGGTACGCTAAATAATAGTACTTTTGCATAATACCTCATTTATCTTCAAAATCATTATTTATTACCCAATTCCCTAGTTTTAAGAAAAAGTAGCAAGACTTTTGATATTTGGTATAAGTATATTACCATGAATAAAGTATAGCAGTCACGAGGGCAGTTAAGACATTCTTCTTTCTCTCGAATTTAATTTGTCCTGGGAACATACAGGCCAATGGTCATTCGCTCCTACTTTTAACTTCTGACTTCAGCTATATCTAGGTATACTAAAAAGTTAAAGCATAGGGAATTAAATAAATGGAAAATCAAAAACAAGATAAGTTAAATAACGATGAAATTAAGCAACTTTTTATTAAGAGCGTTAACGTTTTTTTGGCAGGCTCAGCAATAACTCTAGTATTTGGATTTATCATTTGGTTTGTGCATGGAACGATGATGGTTTCTGACCTATCAGAGAAAATAGTTGCTCAAGGTTGGGGTGCTTTAATTACAGTAATAGCTGTATTTTTATCTTTTATTATACCTTCAATTTTTATTCTTTTCGGATTTGCTGTAATGGCATTATTAGTATGGTGGTTATCTCGGGTTTTTTCACAATATGATGAATTTCAACCCACTGCTTTAATTGTCTATCAACTAGTGGCACCAGTGGGAATGATAGCTGCTTTTATTTTAGCTTCACCAGTGTTAATTTCCTATGCAGTTATTCGCTTATTTAATGGTAGTGGACAAGAATTAATTTTGGAAGTGAAAGAAGCATCTAGTATTTTATTGCCAATTGAATCTGATCATAAATTTATAAGTGGAACTCAAGCAGTTAAAACTCAATATTTAACCGGGGAAAAAATTAGGAGTGAAACTCAAGCAGTTGAAAGTCAATATTTAACTGGAGAAAAATAACAAAATCATTTTTACTGCCAAGGCTCTTTTAATTTATTTGGCCTATGCATGTTTGATGAATAAAATTATCTAGTTCATCCATAATATTCATTTTTTGTCTTTTGACTGAAGATATTATTATTACTATGATATCTATTACGACCGATTTAGAATTGCTATAGGATTGCTATATAATTAAATAAGCAGTTTATATAGTAGTATAATATTACTCTTTAGATTAGCATTCAAACAAATGTTATTCAGACAATTCTACAAAAGTGGCATTGCTAAATCAAACAAACCTAGTAAAAAAGATGAATTATATTAGTCGCCGTCAATTTCTTTACTATACTAGCATAGCTATTGGTAATGGCATATTAACAAGTTGTACTAGTGCTAATAACTCCAATTCAGTAGCTAAAAATGACAAAAATCTTGACAAAGTTACTTATGGAACAAACTGGTATGCTCAAGCCGAACATGGAGGATTTTATCAAGCAATTGCTACAGGAATTTATAAAGATTATGGTTTAGACGTCACTATTAGAATGGGAAATGCTCAAGTAAATGGAACTCAGCTATTAGTAGGAGGTGCAATAGACTTTTATATGGGGTCTAGTATAACCTCAATTAGTTCTGTAGAAGCAGGAATTCCTACTATTACAGTTGCAGCTATTTTCCAAAAAGATCCCCAAGTATTAATTGCTCATCCAGGGGTAGGGAATGACTCTTTAGAAAAACTTAAAAGCAAGTCGATTTTAGTATCATCTTTAGCCGAAAAAAACTATTGGCAATTTCTCAAAACTAAGTTTGGTTATACAGACGACCAGAGACGTCCTTATAACTTTAATGTAGCTCCTTTTTTAGTAGATAAAAATGTAATTCAGCAAGGTTATCTGACGTCTGAACCTTTCACAATTCAGGAAAAAGGAGGTTTTGAACCTGTAGTTATGTTATTAGCAGATGCTGGCTACCAACCTTATGCTACTACCATAGAAACAACAAAAGAAATGGTAGAAAAAAATCCAGATTTAGTCCAGAGATTTGTCGATGCTTCAATTAAAGGTTGGTATAGTTATTTAGAAAATCCTGAACCAGCAAATCAATTAATTAAAAAAGATAACCCAGAAATGAAAGATAAATTATTAGCTTATAGTTTAGAAAAAATGAAAGAATATGGTATTGTTATTTCTGGAGATGCTATTACCAAAGGTATTGGTGCTATGACAGACGAACGCTGGAAATCATTCTTTGATAGTGTAGTGGATACAGGAATAATTAAGCCAGATACTAACTATAAAGAAGTATTTACTTTACAGTTTGTTAATAAGGGAATAGAAGTATATCAGTAAGTTAATTTTTATGAAAATAGATAACTATAATTTAGTATAGCAATTATAAATTAGTTATGAAAATTTTTATAACAGTTAATTTTAACTGAAAACCTTTCAGTTCTTACTATAGCAATCCTATTTTATTCATGTCACAAATATTGCAACTTTTTGACAATAGATTTGAATAAAATAGTTGATGGGCAAGAATTTTGCAGTTTATTTCTAGTTTTTGAATTGTTACAACCCATGGGCAGATTTCTATATACTGATAACTGATAAGAGGTAAATTATGTCTATTAATCTCAGTAAAGGTGAAAGAGTAAACCTTTCCAAAGAATCTCCTAATTTAACACAAGCTGGTATTGGGTTAGGATGGGACGTCAATACTACAGACACAGGTTTAGCATTTGACTTAGATGCTTCTGTATTTATGTTAGGAAGTAATGGCAAAATCCCCATAGAAAAATACTTTGTTTTCTACAATAACTTAACATCACCAGATGGTTCTGTTAAACATTCCGGAGATAGTAGAACAGGAGAAGGTTCCGGAGATGATGAACTAATACAAATAAATTTAACAAAAGTAGACCAAGCAATTCAAGAAATTGTTTTTGTGGTGACTATACATGAAGCAGATGCCAGAAGACAAAACTTTGGACAAGTCAGAAATTCTTTTATTAGAATCTATGATCTTACCACAGAACAAGAAGTAGCTAAATATGAATTAGAAGAAGATTTTTCACGAGAAACCTCTCTAGAATTTGGCAGACTTTATCGCAAAGATAATGACTGGAGGTTCCAAGCTGTTGGACAAGGTTATAATTCCGGTTTACAAGGGTTTGTTGATAAGTATGCCCCTTAGCTGAACATTTTACAAGACTTACGCAAAAACGAAATCATATACATTTGTAGAGGTTGACGGCCTAATTCCTAATAGATAAAATGATTCTGCGTAAGTCCTGTAAATGCTGAATTCTTATGAAGTTCGATCAAAGGTTGCTATAGTTAATTATATAGTTTTCAAGTTCGGAATATCAAATGAGCCAAATTTATGCAAGAGTTCAGAATTTACCTTTTCTAACTCTAAATTTAAAATCCTAATAGAATAATCTTGGATCAAAAAATGGGTATTAAAGAAAAAGTCAATCAAGTTTACAGTTCTAATAATAATCAAGAACTTACGATAAAATATTATATATGGGCAGATGAATATGAGCAAGATTTAATAGGAGATTCTGACTATTTATCACCGGAAAAAGTACGAGATTTTATACTTCAATATGTTCCTAAAAGTGGCAAAATTTTAGATGCTGGCTTAGGTACAGGTTTGGCTGGTAAAGTGCTATAGGACAATGGTTATACTAACTTAGTTGGGATTGATATTTCTCAGGGAATTTTGAACAAAGCACGTCAGAACAATGTTGACACCAATCTATACAAGCACGTTTTGGGAGAAACTTTAGATTTTCCTACTCGACTGACACAGCTAAAATGGTGCACTAGAATCCCTTGCTAAAAGTTACTATTGCCTAGAAAGAGCGATCGCTCTTTCATAGACAGTCAAAAAAAGGCAATCACTAAAAATAGACAGCCAAAAACAGGTAATCACTAAAAATAGATAATCAAAAATAGGGGATTGATCCCTGTTCGGGAGCTTCAAACACAGGATAAAGATGTTGCAATTTGACTCTGGCATCGTCAGTGGAAAAATGCCAAATGACCTTACTAGCAGTTTGATTACTCTCTTGATTCCATGCTTCTAACTCTTTGTGCAACCTCTCTGTAGTAGGAATGCGTCTGTCTAAAGACTGTTTACTTAAAATGCTCAGTTCAATCTCGGCCATATTTAACCTACTGCCATTATCGGGAGTATGATAGATTTCTCAACGTCTAGCTAAGCGATGAGCTTCGGGAGTAGGAAATGCTTCATACAACGAAGCAATGTTATTAGTGTTGAGATGATCATGAATGAGGACTGACCTCTAACAGAAGACTCCCAACCGCAAACCTTATTTTAGTTCTAATCATCTGTGATTTTACGTTGAGATTTTAGGAACTCCTCCAAACTATTTGCTAATGCTACCCACTCCTGGACACTCAAATCTTCTGCACGACTTTGGGGGTTGACTTTTAAATTTTCTAATAACTCAAAAAGGCGATCGCGCTCAACAACTGCTTTTAGATTATTTCTCAACATTTTCCGTTTACTGGTAAAACCTAATTTAACTAACGTTTCCATTTGTTTTGGATTATTTGCCTGGGGTTTTATTAATTGGGGCCGTAGTCGTATTACTGCTGAATCTACTTTGGGTGAAGGGTAAAATGCTTTAGCAGGTACATCACAAATAAATTCACAGTTTGCTAAATATTGAATTTTCACTGAGAGGGAACTATAAGCTTTTGAATCTGGTATGGCACAAATTCTATCTGCTACTTCTTTTTGTAATAATAAGACAATTAAATTATAAGTATTGGTTAAAGGTTTGGGGATTGTTCCTAATAGTTTTTCTAGAATTGGTCCAGTAATATTATAGGGTATATTAGCTACAACTTTATTAGGATTTTGGAACACAGGAAATTGTGCTAAATTTCTTTCTAAATCTAGGGATAAAATATCTCCTTGTAATAATAAAAAATTTTTAACTCTGCCAAATTTTTGAACTAACTTTTGACATAAATCTCTATCAATCTCTACTGCAAGAACTGAAGCTGCTAGTGGCAATAAATAATTAGTAAGGCTCCCTGTACCTGGCCCAATTTCTAGAATGCGATCGCTCTCGGACAATTCAGCAGCTTGGACAATTTTATTGAGAGCTTTGTCACTCCTCAGCCAATGTTGGGCAAATCTTTTTCGAGGTTGAATAGTCATTTCAGTTATCATTTATTCAGTTATCAGTACCTCTGCAATAGGAAGAATAAGCTAATACTCATTTAAAATGCGTATTAGTAAGCTAGAATTTAGAATTTAGAATTTAGAATTTAGACTCTTGCAACTTGTAAAAACTAAAACTGGGTTTTTGCAAAAGCCCTCTTGTATTCCAAAGAATTGGTCTGTAATTATATAAGAAGTATAGGTACAACCTGATGGATTACAAAAACCAAAAATGAGGTGGTAGTAATCTTATCACTATATTCTTCTAAATTCTTTTATCTGGGATATGGAGAATAAACGATTAGGGGGTAAAACCATCAGGTAACTATTCCATCTAGGAGTTGTCCATCAGGGATATCTACTTTTGATTTAACTATTCAGAGTGTATCTTCAATCTGCAGTTCTAAACTCGCTGTCTACAAATTAAGACAGCGTTTTTTTTATCATACCAATTCCTGAGTGTAATACTCGAATTATAGCAATCCTAAATCATTTGTAAGATCGCTGGACTTCTTGAAAATAGCTTCAACTTCTGTTCCTTCTGCCTTCTACTTCCTGGCTTCGGCCTTAAAGCAGTCTATTTTTTTCAAAAATCACAAAAGTATATTATTCTGGGGAAAGTATTAAACACCTCACAATACTAACATTTACCTTCCATAAACCTGTCTTCTTATAAAACTCCAAAGCAAGAAAATTTGATATGACTGATATCGCACAACAAAAGCAATAGCTCATAGCTGAATACTTAAATGATTTTATCAGCAAAATGGTACAAATAAAAAATTAACTTACATTACAAGAATTTCTAGAACTTCCTCCTGGAGATGCAGATATTACTTATGAACTTATTGATGGAAAAGCCCTAGCAAAAATCTTGCCAAAACAGTTTCATTCTAAACTGCCTCGTGCATTACTATATTTAGGCCTTGCTGAAAAAGTCTTTTTCAGGAGTAGGGGAACAACCCCTAATATCTTCCAGGATGAGATGTAGGGACGTTGCATGCAACGTCCCTACAGAGAAACGGGAAATTCATAAAGAAGGTAGTCGGATATATTTGTACCTTTGTCTTCATACTACATCTCAGCAAAATGTTGATACAAGAAATGATGAATAAATTGATAGCGATCGCCTATTCTTTGTAACAATAACCGACTACTAACATAATTAAGAAAACGACGATAATTCCAAGGAATATGCCCATTACTAAATAAAACAATTCGTAGCACTAAAAATTTTAGCCCTGGCAAACCAAACCTTCCACAAATTAATCCGCCAATAGCACCACTAATTAACCCTTCCTTTAATTCCCAAACTAATCCAAAAATAAATCCAAAAGTAAAACCCCAAAATAATATACTAATCAAATTAACAATTAACTTATATGTTTGTAACTCCAGATTAGGATCTAGCCAATTTGACTGTAATAGTTCTATTCTAAATTCCTGAATATTTTCTGCTGCCATTCGTTTTGCTAACCATACTAACCATCGTCTTGTTTGTTCTGGTAGTGGTTCTTGATTCCTAGAATACCATTTATCCTTAGTTTCTTTCCCTAATTGAAAACGAATATAAGCATTTAATAGATATTTTTCTCTTCCCTTTTTAGAAGTAATTCTTTTCCAAGCAGCAATTAAAATTTCCTCATAAGCTAAAGCCATTATGCTTAACATTAATGGTATTCTAGCTAGGTTTAATAACTTTGGTTCATCTTTAATATAACTCCACAGCTCTCGACTTCTAGCTACCAATAAATAATCTTGAATATGACTATTTATTAAAGGTTGTAACAATACCGCAGCATTTACTCTCAACTTATTATAACAATTTTTATAAGCTGCAAAACTACTACACACAACTAAGTGTTTGGGTTGAAAATCTAATGATAATTTATTGATCCCTTCTAAGCAATGTTCCAATAGTTCTGGAGATACTTGATCAAACCCATCTATTAAGGGTAATAACAGCTGATTTTCTAGCCAGTCTTTAGTAACTTTATTAGGAATATTATATTTAAATTTCAGTTGATCGATTAACCAATCTGAAATTTTCTGATTGTTATTTTGCCATGTTGCAAGGTCTAATAAGACTGGAATTGGTAAGTTTTTCTCTTTTTCAGTCCTAATCACAAGTTTTCTTGCTAATTCCAGTAAAGTTGTAGTTTTCCCACCTCCAGGATTTCCTAATATAAGTAATTTGCCTCTCATACGGTCAAAAACTTGTATAATATTTACTTGAGCAGGGAGTTGAAAAATAGGACGCTTTCCTACTTTTACTTCTAGATCCCAAGAACGTTTTAATTGTTGGGGCGGTTGCTGACGAACAAGGTTAATTATTACTGCATGGTGTAGAGACTGCGATCGCAGTTGCATAATTTCTCTCTTAACTGTATTTAATAGTTTATCGCGATTTCTTTGCACCTTTGTCTAACTCTATTTTTAAATTGTTTAGTTAGCTATTATTTTGTTAAAATATTAACAGCATATCTTGACTTTAATAGATAACAGTAATGCTTATAATTAAAATGAAAATTGATTAAAACAGTAAAATAAAATTAAGTTTATCGAGGGATAAAAATTATGTCATTACATAAGAAAGATCTAATTATTGCAACAATAATTGGATTTGCTAGTATTGCCTCTATTGCTTATTTGACAACTCAGTCTAATTCATCACAATCTCCTAGTCATTCTTTCCAAAGACAAACTTTGGATAGCAACCTAGTTTCTATGAAACTACAACTCCAATCTTCAACTCCCAATTCCTCTCATTTAGTTAGTCAAAAGTCTAGTCCAGTTATAATTACACCTCCAACATCAGGATGCAAAATAGAAGAGGCCATAGTAGATGATCCTGAAGCACCTCTAAATGTTCGTAGCATTCCAGAAGTAAGAGAAGGTAATATAGTTGGTAAACTTAACAATAATATCTTTGTTTCTGTCACAGATGAAAAATCTGGTTGGCTACAAATTACTAATCCTGTCAGAGGTTGGGTTGTTAAGAGCCGAACTCGCAGTAGCTGTGCAATAGTAGATAAGACTATTACTTTTTCCCCAAGAAGCGATACAGCTATTGTTAGAGGTCAGATTATTGGTACTGGTAGTCATAACTACCGGGTTAGGATGACTCAGGCTCAGACCCTAACTATCAAAAATTTAGGAGATGTCTTTCCACTAATTATTAGTCCCAATGGCAAAATGATGGCCAAGGAAACTATTTTTGAAGGTAATGACAGTCAATGGACAGGTATTATGCCTGTGAGTGGGGTATACACTTTACAATTAAATTCTAACTTCCATGGATTTGAATATGAATTTTTAGTTTTAATAGAAGGAAATGAGAATTTTTAGTTTAAACCTCCAAGAAATTTTTAGTTTTCCTACCTCTAGCGAAAAGTTTAGGCATGAGCTCATCGGAAGCACCCACAGCCTTAGTTCGTTATGAAATCAGTGGTTTATATCAAAGACTTTTGTTTTTACTCCAGGTACAATCATTCGATTATATGTAGATGAAATAGTTAGAATAGATCTTCGTCCTATTCATTTGTTTCCAGTTGATTATATATAGCAATCCTAAATTACTATTCTTATCTTTATTATCATCAAAGATCAATATGTTGCACTTAATTCGGAAACTTTTCATAATAATTCTTTTATTATCTCTCTTTTGCTTAAGTAACCCATTAAATGTAATGGCTGTCACTCAATTACAAAATATCACCCCTACTCAGCTAGAAGAATTAAACAATCTATTTAATCAAGCCTTAAATTCCAGTAATAACGGTGAGTTTACAAAGGCCGAAAAATTATGGACTCAAATTCTCAAACAATATCCCGACAACCCTGCTATTTGGAGCAACAGAGGTAATGTTAGGCTTAGCCAAAATAAAATAGAAGAGGCAATATCTGACTATAAAAAAGCTATAGAAATTTTACCCTTAGCTCCCGATGCCTACCTAAATCGTGGCATAGCTTATGAAAGACTCAAAAAATGGTCAGAAGCGATCGCTGATTACAATCAAGCCATAGCATTAGACCCCACTGACCCTGTCGCCTACAATAACCGTGGGAATGCAAAAGGAGGACTAGGAGAATGGGAAAAAGCTACTGAAGATTACAAAAAAGCTTCTGAATTAGATCCTGAATATGCCTTTGCTCTTGCCAACTATTCTCTAGCTCTTTACCAAATTGGACAAACTCAAAAAGCAGTACAAACAATGAAAAGTCTCGTTCGCAAATATCCTAACTTTCCTGATATGCGGGCAGCTTTAACTGCTTGTCTCTGGGAACAAGGTAAACAGGGAGAAGCAGAGAGTAACTGGGTAGCTGTTGTAGGATTAGACCCTCGGTATCGAGACCTTGATTGGGTTACTAATATTCGTCGTTGGCCACCCACATTACTTAATAGTTTGGAGAAATTTATCAAAATAGAATAGAATAATTATTGATTTCCCAAACATTTGTCGGGAAAATTACAGTGCTTGTCAGGGAAGTTAGGAGATTCTTAAAGCCCCGAATTTAGTCCCTGCTACAAATTTAACTTCACCCATTCATGGCTTCTGACTTTTTATTGTGGTAACCACCCTGCGCTCAGAAGCACAGTTAAACCCATAAACACCACAGATAAAGTCCAAGTAATTCGATTTAAAGTTATCTCTGCACTCTTAGTGCTAGTAAATAATTGAGCTTGTCCACCAATGCCACCTATCCCATCGCCTTTAGGGCTATGTAATAAAACAAATACAATAATACCAATAGCGCATATAACCCAGATAATTTCCGCAAGTTGAACAACATTCATAGTTTTCTGATTCTTTAATTACAGTCACATTTACTAATACTTTAGTGTTAAGGTACTTTACAAACCAATCCTTACAGGAGTAGGATTTTGTTTGATATAATACTCTACTTGATTAATCATTGACTTTCCAGTCATTTCTGCCGGTTGAGGTAGATTGAGAATTTCTAAAATGGTTGGTGCTATATCTGCCAAACAGCCATCTTGTCGTAATGGTACTTCTGTACCATGGCCAGAAATTTTTCGTCCTTCTCCTTCTATCAGTATAAATGGCACCGGATTTATAGTATGGGCTGTCCAAGGGTTACCATGTTCATCCCACATATATTCAGCATTTCCATGGTCAGCAATAATAATCGTTGTGCCACCTACTTGACTAATACTCTGTAAAAGTTTTCCTAGGTAATGATCAACTATCTGAATCGCATTTATTGTAGCATCCATCACCCCAGTATGACCCACCATATCAGGGTTAGCATAATTAATAACGATTAGAGAATAGATTTCCTTTTTTAATGCAGCGATCGCTACTTCTGTCACTTCTTCTGCAGACATTTCTGGTGTTTCATTATAATGAGCTACCACTGGACTTTGAACCAATTCTCGATCTTCTCCCTCAAATGGTTGCTCCAAACCCCCATTAAAAAAGTAAGTTACATGAGCATACTTTTCTGTTTCCGCAGCACGGAACTGACGTAGACCATTTTGGGCAATTACCTGTCCCAGAATATTATTCAAATTTTGAGGCTCAAAAGCAACTAAAACTGGCAAACTGGGATCATACTGAGTGAAAGTTAAAAATGTTAATGGTTGAATTTTTTGGCGCTCAAACCCATTAAAATCTGGATCTACAAAAGCTTGAGTTAATTGACGAGCACGATCTGGTCGAAAATTAAAGAAAATTACACCATCTCCAGGTTCTACTGCTCCAGGAGTTACTCTAACTGGAATTGTAAATTCATCTGTTATACCTTCAGTATAACAAAAATGTAGTGACTCAGAAGCAGAATGACCCATTCCATAACCATCCTTAGTCATTACTTCATAAGCTTTGTGAATTCTGTCCCATCGTTTATCCCGATCCATTGCATAATAGCGACCACTAACTGTAACAATTCTACCTAGACCAATTTGCTTAGTATAATACTCTATCTGTTTAAGTACCTGAACTCCTGACTTGGGATTTGTATCACGTCCATCAGTAATGGCATGAATACAAACTTCAGTTATTCCTTTTGCCTTAGCCATATCCAATAAACCTAATAAATGGTTTACATGGGAATGAACTCCTCCAGGGGAACATAAACCTACTAAGTGTAGTTTAGAATTACGTTCTATCACATCCTGGCAAATTTTTTCAATGGCTTGGTTTTGCGCTATTGAGCCATCTTCTACCGCATCAGAAATTCTCACTAGTTCCTGGGGAACAACTCGTCCAGCTCCAATATTTAAGTGGCCAACTTCTGAGTTACCCATTTGACCTTCCGGCAAACCTACTGCTTTCCCAGAAGCTTGAATTAAAGTTCTTGGATAAGCTTGCCAAAGACTATCAATATTAGGTGTTTTACCCACAGCAATAGCATTTCCATCTTTGTTTTCTCGATAACCCCAACCATCTAGAATAATTAGTACAACCGGAGATATAAAACCATTACTCATAATTTATTTCCTTTTATGCCTCACTTCGGTTTGATAATGAATAATCTCAAAATACTATACTTGAATATTTTTTCTTTATGAATAAGATTGATTTTATTAAAATATCAGTTATATTATTTCTTAATAAAGACGGTTTATCCTTACCTCTTGTCTTTGTGTTTTCCCTGTCATTATAGTTAACTTTAATTGTATCCAAATATTTATCAGAATTGTCAGATTGACAATTACTAAAGGGTTGTTCTAATTGTAGTTATCTAGTGGAGAAATTACCTCTAAATATTAGAGAGTGGGATTCTCCTGAATGTGGTGATCACCATAACAGGGACATAAACGCGTATTTTAAACATTTTGGCTGCGGAAGGAGCAGTCTTATCTGGGTCGCAGCCTTTTGGCCCGAAGAGAAGAAATCTCCTATATACGGGTGCTATGAAGCACAAAGCCCCTAACAGCGATGCTAGGGAATCCCATCCTGTCTCATAAGAGCAGCGTCGGGAGAATGTCAAAACCAAATATTGGCTCAGGTCTCAATCCCTCTATCTTCTGCAATATTAGGCTTTTCAGAATTGGCAATGCGTAAACTTTTATTAAAAGCAGTAGTAGGCATATTATCTCTATGGATAAGTGGATGTGAATTTTTTCCTTTTCTTAAAAATAGAGACAGTTCTACCACGAATACTCCTAAAGCTTCTCCTACTCCAAATTTAGAAGCTTCAGAGTCTCCATCTCCCAAACCTGCTGATGCAGTATTTCCATCTTCAGAAGATTTTCCCCAGAAGCCGGAAACGGCAATAGATTTAATTAGGCCTACAGACCCTAATCAAAGAATTAAATCCCTCAAGCAAAGAATTCCAAGTGACCCAAACTCTCCAATAATTCCAAATACCAAAGATCCCTTCTCTGGTTTACCAACTATTCCAGTGCCACCAGTACCTCTGAAAACGGAGGGGCCCATAACTCAACTTCCTCAAGTAAGCAGTCAACAAGTACCAGATGTCCCCAATCTACCAGAAACTTTTGGGGGTCCGGGTGAGCCCATAACTCAACTTCCTCAAGTAAGCAGTCAACAAGCACCAGATGTCCCCAATCTACCAGAAACTTTTGGGGGTCCGGGTGAGCCCATAACTCAACTTCCTCAAGTAAGCAGTCAACAAGTACCAGATGTCCCCGATATACCAGAAACTCAGTCACCCTCCCCTGGGAGAACTCCCGGGAGGAGCGGAGTACCAAGTTTACCTGCATTGCCAATAAAAGAAACTCCACCAGGAATTCCATCTGCTGTGTCGAGAGAGCCTGATTTTCCATCAAAACCTCTAGATCTGCCAAGTTCATCCACTCAAGAAGTACCAAGCTTACCTGAATTGCCCATACAACCAACCCCACCTACTCAATGGAGGGGGCCTGGTTTTCCACTACCTCCTCCTCCTCCTCCAGATACTACTATTGCGGATGGCATAGAAGTTAGTGGGGTTGTGCAAGTAGGAAGTCAAAAACAAATTATTGTCAAAGTTCCTACCGAAGTTA
Source organism: Trichodesmium sp. MAG_R03 (assembly GCA_023356535.1). Classification (GTDB taxonomy): domain Bacteria; phylum Cyanobacteriota; class Cyanobacteriia; order Cyanobacteriales; family Microcoleaceae; genus Trichodesmium. Next base: position 13,610 of record JAKQYF010000008.1, read on the forward strand.
CTAGTAGATATGTAAAAATTGGACAAAGTCTGGCTAATGGGAAGGTATTGGTAAAGCGAGTTAGCTTGAATAAAGGAGCTGTCCCAATTGTTGTTTTTGAGCAAAGTGGTGTAGAAATTACTAAAGAGGTAGGAAGTAAACCGAAAACTACTGACAACCAATAGAAAAGAATTGCTTTTTAGCAAGTTTAGATTTAAGATTAATTGTTAACAAGTTCCTCAAGATTGAGAAGGAAGCAGTTGTCTAGTTGAAAATTTGCAGTATAAAATGATTAGGTACCTTAGTTTTTAGCATGTCTTTAGCATGTCTACATCTAATAAAGGCTTGCTTGAACTGCCGTTATAATTCATTAAAGGCCCGGAACTATAGCAATCCTAAATAGGTTGTAATAATGAAATAGAAGTCAAACTCCAAAACTTTTACCCATTGCCTATTATCTTTAAATTTATTCCCAAAACGTAGGACGATTTTTGACTTATATAAAATAGGATTGCTATATATATAAGTCAGTCAAAACAAAACTTAAATTAAATAATAATCAAATTTGGACGGTTTAAGTCTCACTTCCTTTTCTCAAGATGAGTCGGGTTATCTAGTAGTTGTAGACAGACTTTTCTTATTGTGCATTCTTCATAAATGTTAGCAAAATAGTATTGGTACTGATAACTGATAACTGAAATGACCATGCTGCTATTAATCAAACAACTAAGAAGAATAATATTAACCGGTTCTTGTCTAGTAGGATACATAATTATAATGTGGCATCCTCACCCATTAATGGCACAAGAACAAACAGAAGCACCTCTTTGTAACGGTAACCCTCCTACAGGGAGAGTTAAGTGTAATTACTCCAATGGAGATAACTATACTGGAGATTTTGTGAATGGAAGGCCGCAAGGAAGTGGTGTATATGTCTATGCTAATCGCGATCGCTATGAAGGACAGTTTCGTGATGGTCTTCCTAATGGACAAGGTACTTTTATATTCTCCAATGATGCTAGGGTGACAGGAGTATTTAAAAATGGAAAAATTAGTTCTGGGACAATTATTTTTGAGAATGGAGATCGCTTTGTGGGATATTTTAATATAGTAAAAAATCTCTCTAGTAGTGTGGTTAGTAGTCAGCCCACAGGTCAAGGTGAACTTATTTATGCCAATGGCGATCGCTATGAGGGAGAATTCTTTGCTGGGTCTCCTTTTGGTCCAGGAGTGTTTACCCATGCTAATGGAATACGGTGTCAAGGAGATTTTTATAACAAAGCACTAGATGGCAAAGGTAGTTGTACATATCCTAATGGAATTCGCTATGAAGGAGAACTAAGAGGTGGAATACCTCATGGTGTAGGAAATATTTTAGATACTCAAGGAAAGCGATTTCCTGGAGTCTTTCGTAATGGTCAAAGACAGGAAGAAAAATAAAGGTGTAAACAACTTGATTATAGTTGGAGATAATTAGGGTTTGCTGATTAAATATAAAAGCATTGAAATATAAAGACTTTGGCCTGATTTGGGTGGCGAAAAGTAACAGCTTTTTGGTGGTAAAAGGCTGAAAAAGTTAGGATTTCCGGCACTCCCATGCCAGAAAAATGAAGGGACAAATATATCCGATTATCTTATCTATACATTCCCTTTTGCTCTGTAGGGACGTTGCTTGCATTCAACGTCCCTACTCCTCTGCTTCTTAAAAAGACTTTTTCAGCAGACCCTAATTAGAGAAAAGGTCGATTCTACAACACAAGGATTTTACTTTTACTTTTTTCCCACATTCCCCACTTCTTAACATTAAATTGATAAGTTTTATTGATCTATCCCCCCGAATGCTCTCCCTGAAAATTTTATAGCTATGGACATCGATTTTCACTGTTATAAAGAATTGTAACTAATTTTCTCATAAACAATTAGTTATTGATAAACTTTATTGATATTTAGTTCTAGAATGAAGGTTGTTCCTATAAGTCTCTTTGAAAATGTAAATTTATATAAAGATATATGAAGATCTGCGGAATGTCGGTTTTATGGTAGACTAGACCTACCTAAATTAAAGCAGGTAGTATAAAAAGCAATACAGAGAATTAACTCTGGAGAGTGAGACTTAGCCGTACATCCTAGATGTGGTACTAAAAATTTATCAGTAGCAATGACTCTTACTTCTGCATTTAGCTCTTGGTATAAATATGCTTCTGCCCCCAAGACCAATTCAATAACTTTTAGGTCTTGGTATTGCAGTTACAGCGCCTACTCGAGTAGCACCATAACTAGGTACTCTAGCACAAAAATATCTAATAACTGCTATTTCTTTTAACCTCAGAGTAATAAATATTTCTGTAACTAGAGATTTATGGGGTCATACTACTCATTTTGTTTAAGTCTCCTGGATAAATTAATTGCAATAAAACTTAAAAAATCATCAGACATAAAAGAGATAGGATGAAAGGGGAATTTTACTATACTTAGTTTATTTAAGGAAAAAAATCATGGTTAAACGTGGTTCTAAAGTTCGTATTTTGCGCAAAGAATCCTACTGGTATCAGGACGTTGGTACAGTTGCTTCTATCGACAAAAGTGGCATTAAGTATCCAGTTATTGTTCGCTTTGACAAAGTAAATTACACTGGTTTCAGTGGCAGTCCAACTGGGGTTAACACTAACAACTTTGCCATGAATGAACTTCTAGAGGTATAAGCAATGTTGTCAGTATTCAGCTATCAGCTTCATTACCTTTAAAGGAGGAATTAACATCTTCGTGATTTCAAAGAATTAAAAGTATGGGTGGCATTTAGCTGAATGCTTACTTCTAAATTAAACAAGTAAAAATAGCTAACAATTGTCTCAGAAAAATGCTTAACTAGAAAAAAAATTGTATGGTATCTATATAACAATAAATACTGTGAGAAATAATTAGCACTTTGCCAGAACTACCAGAAGTAGAAATAGTAAAACGAGGTCTAAATCAACTGACTCTAAACAAAAAAATATTAGGTGGGGAAGTGTTGTTAGAACGCACGGTTGCTCACCCAATTTCTGTAACTGATTTTTTGAGGGGTTTGGAAGGTAAAGCGATCGCCCAATGGTATCGACAAGGTAAATATTTACTGGCCCAACTCTACAAATGGGGCAAAAAAAAACCAACACTACAAGCTAAAAAGAATCAAGATGGTTGGTTAGGAGTACATTTACGAATGACAGGCCAACTATTATGGGTAAACCCAGAAGAAAGTCTGCACAAACACACACGAGTAAGATTGTTTTTTGAACATCAATCTTTAGAAGGTAAAGTTAGTTCTACTCATGAATTGAGATTTGTAGATCAACGCACTTTTGGACAGATATGGGGAGTGCCACCAGCAATAGAAATATCCCACATTATAACTGGTCTCAAACAACTGGGCATTGAACCATTTTCTCCAGAATTTTGCCCAAACTACCTTAACAAAAAACTCTACAAAAGAAATCGAACAATTAAAACAGCTCTTTTAGACCAGACAACTATTGCCGGGCTAGGAAATATTTATGCTGATGAAGCTCTATTTCTCAGTGGTATTAGACCAACAACTATATGTAAAGATTTGACAGAAAAACAAATAGAACAACTATATCTAGCCATACTTAAAGTCTTACAAACCGCTATAGATTCAGGTGGTACAACTTTTAATAACTTTCTTAATGTTAAGGGAGTTAATGGTAACTATGGAGGTATAGCCTGGGTTTATAATCGTGCTGGTCAATCATGTCGAATTTGTCATACATCTTTAGAAAAAATTAAATTAGCGGGGCGCTCTACCCATTTTTGTCCTCAATGTCAAAAATAATAGAGAGTTTAAAATAAAAAGGAGAAAAAAAGATCAACTTAATCTAATTCCCTATTAGAATTTAATGCAGCAAAGACAACAAATAGAAATCATATATGGCAGAGATTAAAAAAGGTAGTTTAGTTCGTGTTGTGCGAGAAAAACTAGAAAATAGTTTAGAAGCTAAAGCAAGTGATAATAGATTTCCTCCTTACATATTTGAGAGTCAGGGAGAAATTCTTGACATTAGAGGAGATTATGCTTTTATTAAATTTTGCAAAGTACCAACTCCGAATATTTGGTTGCGACTAGACCAGTTAGAAAAATTTGAGTAAAATTTTCCATAAACTTGAATAATCTATCAAAAGCAATTGAATTTGAGCATTTTATAAATGTCCTAACCGATTTGCGTAGTGCTATAACATTTAAGGGATAGCTGGGGTTAATACCATTTATCTGTAATAATGCCCTTAATAATTATTGCTCATTATGACCGTTCCCTTACTTAAGGCCTTATTACACTGACTATTCTTATCTTTATATTAAGTGCAACTTAATAGAGAAATAGTATAAGTGGGGAGTTGACTTCAGCTATAACTTGTAGTACCTATTTTCAAAGATAATATGGTTTAGAAAATATTTTCTAACAAATACCCTATTTGCTAGAAAGTGAAGGAGCGGGAAAAGTATTAGAAGTAGACTTGACAGATGCAGAATATTCTGAATTTATTATTGTGAGGGGAAGATGCGTCAAATTATAGAGATGGCACAGAAAATACTGAATATTTAAGTTTGTCTCTCTACAAGCATTTCTAAATTTTGAAATTAACAGCTATTAGAGTCTTTTTTGATAGTTCAATATAAATTTTAAATTTGTTAATAATTTAACTGGTCATCGGCAGGTTTAATAAACAAAAATATGAGTCTACCCAATAGCATTTATTAATGATTTCATATACATAAGGAAATGTCGAGATGTCAACAGAAAATCAGAGTTTAGACACAAAAACAAATATTAATTTCGAAGATGATAATGAAAGTATTAGAGAGGAAAGTATTGAGGATATAAATAAAACTTGTTTACTGCTTACTTTATGGGGTTTAGGAGGAGAGGGAGAAACAGCTATAGGAGTAAAAAAAAGTGAATTAACTACTAGAGTTAAACGTAAAAAATACGGTAAAAAAATAGGTAAATATCAAAGAATATATGAAGAATTAGAAACATTAGGAGCAATTAGAATTGAGGTAAAAAATAGAGCAGTATTGGTTTTTATTACAGATATAGGTAAGCAAATACTGGGAAAGGGTTTACAAAATTCTGATTTTAATTTTGAAGGCACTGTCGTAGCAACAAGATTAGCAAATACACTTTTAAGATGGATACGAGAAATGGGTAGTCAGGAAGGTTTGGAAATGGAATCAATGACAATTTATTCAAGGAATCTATATGAAGAAGAATAGAGAATAGAGGATAGAAGATAGTGTATCTTATTAATATAAGAACTCCCTATAAAAGCAGTATTATAATTGCCTTTGGAAGATGAATTTAACATTTCTAAGAGGAGAGATGATCAGAAAAGAAAGTCTATCTGAGTAATACATACAAATAATTTCCAGGGAATAGATAACAATACTGTATATCCTTAAATACTTGACTCAATAAAACAATTTTAACAAACTTGATTTTGAGTAGATAGAAAGCAGTCGCCAAGGCAAATAGTAGTCTGTCACAATTAATTTGATGGATTAATCTATTAAATTTTTCTTATTGTCTACTTTTTGTCTACTTTACTCCTCTTGACCTCTTGATTTAGTTTTAACCTATCATTTGAAATTTTATAAACAACTAAGTTTGTATGCATTTTTAACTAAAAAAATATAATTATTATACTTCAAATTAAAATTAATATAAATATGAATAACATATCAATTACTAATAATCGTTGGCAATTTTGGATAGACCGTGGAGGTACATTTACTGATATAGTAGCTCAAGCTCCTGACGGTAAAATTATTATTCATAAATTATTATCAGAAAATCCAGAACACTATCTCGATGCGCCAGTTCAAGGAATTAGAGAAATATTAGGAATTTCTCAAAATAACCCTATACCTTCAAAAGAAATAGAAGTAATTAAAATGGGTACAACTGTTGCTACAAATGCTTTATTAGAAAGAAAAGGCGATCGCACAGTTTTAGTTATTACTAAAGGTTTCAAGGATGCACTAAGAATTGGTTATCAAAACCGCCCTCATATTTTTGCTCGACAAATTATTTTGCCGGAAATGCTCTATGAAAAAGTTATCGAAGTTGAGTCTCGTTACACAGCTACAGGTGAAGAAATAATTCCACTTCAAACAACAGAGTTGATTTCTCAACTTCAAACAGCATACAACGAAGGAATTAGAAGTTGTGCTATTGTATTAATACACAGTTATCGCTATCCGAAACACGAACAAAAAATTAAAGAAATTTCTGAAAAAATTGGATTTACTCAAGTATCTATTTCCTCTGAAGTTAGTCCTTTAATGAAATTAGTTAGTCGCGGAGATACTACTGTAGTTGATGCTTATTTATCACCGATTTTACGGCGATATATACATCAAGTTCGTGATTGTTTACTAGAAAAATCAGGAGGTAATAAGGAACAGGGCAAGGATATTTTAAATAGTAGTAATTCCCCAGATATTAACTTAGTTAAATTAATGTTTATGCAGTCGAATGGCGGTTTAACAGATGCTCATAAATTTCAAGGCAAAGATAGTATATTGTCTGGTCCCGCTGGTGGAATTGTTGGAGCAGTTCAAACAAGCAAAAATGCAGGTTTTCATCAAATAATTAGTTTTGATATGGGTGGCACATCTACCGATGTTGCTCATTATGCTGGAGCTGCAAATCAAACAATAGAATATGAACGAGAATTTGAAACAGAAATTGCTGGAATACGTCTACGAACTCCTATGATGTCCATACATACTGTCGCTGCTGGTGGAGGCTCAATTTTATTTTTTGATGGTGCCCGTTATCGTGTCGGACCTGAATCTGCAGGAGCAAATCCCGGGCCTGCTGCTTATGGAAAAGGAGGACCTTTAACAGTCACAGATTGCAATATAATGGTCGGAAAAATACAGCCAGAATTTTTTCCTAAAGTCTTTGGTAAAGATAGAAATTCACCTTTAAATATAGAGATTGTTAGAGAAAAATTTACTCAGTTAACAGCAGAAATAGGTGATAGTAGAAAACCCGAAGAGGTAGCCAGTGGATATTTAGCGATCGCTGTGGAAAAAATGGCAAATACGATTAAAAAAATTTCTCTCCAAAAGGGTTATGATATTTCCGAATATACACTTTGTTGTTTTGGTGGAGCTGGTGGTCAACACGCTTGTTTAATTGCTGATTCTTTGGGCATAAAAAAAATATTTATTCATCCTTATGCTGGAGTTTTATCAGCTTATGGTATGGGATTAGCAGATATTCGAGTGATGAAAGAAAAAGCAGTTGAAAAAATATTAACCCCTGAATTATTACCAGAGTTAGAGCAAATTTTTACTAAGCTAAAAACGGAAGCTAAACAAGAGCTAATTACAAAAAGTTTCTCCTCTAAAGATTTAGATTTGGCATCTATTTCTTGTCATTCGCTATTATCTAAAGTTCACCTCAAATATCAAGGCAGTGACTCAATATTAATAGTAGACTTTGCTGAGAATATCTCTACAGTAAAAGCTGAATTTGAAACGGCTCATCGACAAAGATATGGATTTATCATGGCAGAAAAATTATTAATAGTTGAAGCTGTTTCCCTAGAACTTATTCAGCATATGGAAACTCCCGAAGAAATAGAAAAATATCCCGACCAAAAATCTCCTGCCACTCCAGTTACAACAACACAAATATACACCGCAGAAAAATGGCATGATGCTCCTATTTATTTACGAGAAAATTTACAACCAGGAGACAACATTAATAGTCCTGCCTTAATAATTGAAAAAACCGGAACCAATATTATTGAACCTGGATGGCAAGCAGAATTAAATGCTAAAAATTACCTGATATTAACTAAAAGTAAAACTACACGAAAATCTATACAGGTAACTACTAACTTTCAAACAAAAATTCTAACTTCAGCAGACCCAGTAATGCTAGAAATATTTAATAACTTATTTCGAGCGATCGCTGAACAAATGGGAATTACATTACAAAACACCAGTTCATCAGTAAATATTAAAGAACGTCTCGACTTTTCCTGTGCAATATTTGACCAAGATGGTGAATTAGTTGCTAATGCTCCTCATATTCCCATACATTTGGGCTCCATGAGCGAAAGTGTCAATGCCTTAATTTCTGACAAAGGCGAAACTCTCAAAGCAGGAGATGTTTATGTTTTAAATAATCCCTACAATGGCGGTACTCATTTACCAGACATAACAGTTATTACTCCCGTATTTTCAACTTTAGAAACAAACAACAATTCTTCTGTCATTGCAACGCATAATTTGAAAAACAAGAACAATAATATTTTTCCTGAAACTAACTCCACTAAAGAAATTTTATCAGATATAAATATTGCTTTAGATGATAAATCTATTACTCAAAAATTAAAATCTGTAAACGTTCCTAGTCATGAAAATTTGATTTCGGATCATCAGACAAATATTCCCCGAACTTCCACTGAAAACAGAGAAAAAATAGCAACTCCTATATTTTATGTCGCCTCTCGTGGACATCATGCAGATATTGGTGGAATTACTCCCGGTTCCATTCCTCCCCACAGCAAAACAGTTGAAGAAGAAGGAATATTAATCGATAATTTCCAACTTGTGAAAAATGGAAAATTTCTAGAAGCAGAACTATTGAAAATTCTCACATCAGGTAAATATCCTGCTAGAAATACTAGGCAAAATATTGCTGACTTACAAGCACAAGTAGCTGCTAATGAAAAAGGTGTACAAGAACTGCAAAAAATGACTGCGCATTATGGCTTAGAAATCGTACAAGCTTACATGAAATTTGTTCAAGATAACGCTGAAAGTTCAGTACGTAAAGTTATAAGAAAAATATCTTCATCACTTACTAATAGAACTGCTACTTCTATCTTAGATGACGGTAATAAAATTTCAGTTGCTATTAGTATCGACAAAAAAAATCTCAGTGCAAAAATAGACTTCACAGGTACATCTTCTCAACTTTCCAATAACTTCAACGCACCAACCGCAGTTTGTAAAGCAGCAGTCTTATATGTCTTTCGTACCCTAGTTGACGATGATATTCCTCTGAATGCAGGTTGTCTCAAACCATTAGAAATTATTATTCCTCAAGGTAGTATGTTAGACCCAAAATATCCGGCAGCAGTAGTAGCAGGAAATGTAGAAACTTCCCAAGTGATCGGAGATACTTTATATCATGCTTTGGGAATAATGGCATCCTCTCAAGGAACTATGAATAATTTCACTTTTGGTAATAGTCAATATCAATATTATGAAACTATTTGTGGAGGTTCCGGTGCAGGTGTAGGCTTTGATGGCACCGATGCAGTGCATACTCACATGACTAACTCCCAGTTAACAGACCCCGAAGTTTTGGAATGGCGCTTTCCAGTATTATTGGAAAGTTTTGCTATTCGTTCTGGGAGTGGGGGTGAAGGTTTATACAAAGGTGGAAATGGAGTAACTCGGCGAATGCGTTTTTTGGAACCCATGACTGCTGGAATATTATCAGGTCATCGCGTTGTTTCTCCCCTTGGTTTGAATGGTGGGGGTGATGGTTTAGTAGGGAAAAATTATCTGGAACGGAGTAATGGGAAAGTTGAGGAATTGGGGGGTATTGCTACTGTTGAGATGAATATAGGTGATGTATTTGTAATTGAAACTCCAGGTGGTGGGGGAAATAATGAAGTCAGAAGTTAGAACTCACAAGTTAAATTTTTGCTGTCACTATGTTGGCTAGCACTAACTTTTGCATTCTAGGAAGCTCCTAAAAAAGGGAAGGTTGTGCCTAGACATTTTCTCAAAAATGATGATACAATTTAGATATAAGGGGTTGCTCGTCTATACACATGATGTTTTATTCAACCCCAAAAGTAGAATTTTGAGGGCCAGAGAAAGACCTACACCTTTGCTCCCCATCAAAAGCGCCAGCCCTACACTTACTTGTTTTTGCATTCTGTGAAGCTCCTAAGAATAATTGGCGCAGTTGAAAGTTCTGCCATTTCATTTGCCTAAAAATGATGATCATATAGAATTATAAGTTATTACTTGCCTATAGATATGATTCTTTATTCAAACAAAAAGAACTGTTTTGAGGGCTATAGTCTTAACAACTTTTCATTCTGTGAAGCTCCTCAAAAGGGAAGGTTGTGCCTAGACATTTTCTCAAAAATGATGATACAATTTAGATATAAGGGGCTGTTCGTCTATACACATGATGTTTTATTCAACCCCCAAAAGTAGAATTTTGAGGGCCAGAGAAAGACCTACACCTTTGCTCCCCATCAAAAACGCCAGCCCTACACTTACTTGCTTTTGCATTCTGTGAAGCTCCTAAAAATAATTGGCGCAGTTGAAAGTTTTGCCATTACATTTTCCTGAAAATGATGATCATATAGAATTATAAGTTATTACTTGCCTATAGATATGATTCTTTATTTAACCAAAAAGAACTGTTTTGAGGGTTATAGTCTTAACAACTTTTACATTCTGTGAAGCTCCTAAAAAAAAGGAAGGTTGTGCCTAGACATTTTCTCAAAAATGATGATACAATTTAGATATAAGGGGTTGTTCGCCTATACACATGATGTTTTATTCAACCCCAAAAGTAGAATTTTGAGGGCCAGAGAAAGACCTACACCTTTGCTCCCCATCAAAAACGCCAGCCCTACACTTACTTGCTTTTGCATTCTGGGGAGCTCCTAAGAATAATTGGTGCAGTTGAAAGTTCTGCCATTACATTTACCTAAAAATGATGATCATATAGAATTATAAGTTATTACTTGCCTATAGATATGATTCTTTATTCAACCAAAAAGAACTGTTTTAAGGGCTATCGTCTTAACAACTTTTACATTCTGTGAAGCTCCTAAAAAAGGAAGGTTGTGCCTAGACATTTTCTCAAAAATGATGATACAATTTAGACATAAGGTTTTGCTCGCCTATACACATGATGTTTTATTCAACCCCAAAAGTAGAATTTTGAGGGCCAGAGAAAGACCATTACCTTTGCTCCCCATCAAAAACGCCAGCCCTACACTTACTTGCTTTTGCATTCTGGGGAGCTCCTAAGAATAATTGGCGCAGTTGAAAGTTCTGCCATTACATTTGCCTAAAAATGATGATCATATAAAATTATAAGTTATTACTTGCCTATAGATATGATTCTTTATTCAACCAAAAAGAACTGTTTTAAGGGCTATCGTCTTAACAACTTTTACATTCTGTGAAGCTCCTAAAAAAAAGGAAGGTTGTGCCTAGACATTTTCTCAAAAATGATGATACAATTTAGATATAAGGGGTTGCTCGCCTATACACATGATGTTTTATTCAACCCCAAAAGAGAATTTTGAGGGCCAGAGAAAGACCATTGCCTTTGCTCCCCATCAAAAACGCCAGCCCTACACTAACTTGCTTTTGCATTCTGTGAAGCTCCCAAAAACAATACAGTTACTGTCCCTTCTCTTCCTCTTCGCGATCGCTATGCCTTACTCTATTAGGGATAGCCAACATAATATTTTCACCTGTGCAAATTCCTACTATTCCAAGCAAACCACACTATTTTAACTACTAATACCATGACCATGCCTTCCACTATCAAAGTTACTGTTCCTGCAACTACTGCTAACTTAGGTCCCGGTTTTGACTGCCTCGGTGCTGCCCTCTCCTTATATAACAACTTCAAATTTTCTATTGCGGACGGCCCAACAAAAGTCAAAATAACTGTTACAGGCGAAGAAGCTTCACGAGTCAGCACAGATAAAGACAATCTTGCCTATCAAGCATTTGTAAAATTATATGAATATATCAATCAAACTCCTCCATCCGTGCTAGTAGAAATTGATTTGGGTATACCCTTAGCCAGAGGACTAGGCAGTTCGGCCACCGCAATAGTTGGAGGTTTAGTAGGGGCCAATAAACTAGCAGGTAATCCTTTGAACCAAACTGAAGTTATGAATTTAGCCATTGCTATTGAAGGACACCCAGATAATGTCGTACCTGCCTTACTTGGTGGTTGTCGTTTAACTGCTTCTACCCCCACAAGTTGGGTAGTATGCGACATTCCCTGGCATCCCGATATTGTGCCAGTAGTAGCAATTCCAGACTTTGAACTTTCAACAACAGAAGCGCGACGAGTTATACCAACAGAATATAGTCGCGCTAATGCTATATTTAATTGTGCCCATTTAGGAATTTTGTTAAGAGGTTTAGACACAGGTTACAGAGAGTGGTTGACAGCAGGAATGCAAGATAAAATGCACCAGTCCTACCGTAAATTTTTAATTAAAGGATACGAGGAACTACGTTCTGCTGCCTTAAATGCTGGTGCTTATGAAATGGTTATTAGTGGTGCAGGTCCAACTTTATTAGCACTGACAAATCTATCCACAAGTTTAACAGTAGTAAAAGCAATGACAGAAGCTTGGAAAAATCAGGGAGTAGTAACACAGGTACAAGTTTTGGAAATTAACACTACAGGAGTAGTTTGCATTTAATGCCAGGATTTTTAAGTGACTAAAATGATATAATCGTTATAGTTACTAATTTTATCGACAAATCTACTCAAGCTTTATAAGGTTTGAACCCTACAGGGCAAAATACAAGCCTTTCTACCAGCTCTCCATCAAAGACAGAATTACCAGCTACCTTTTATTAAATAATTTACGCCACGCTCTAATAGTTTATTTACAATAAATCTACTAGACTATATAGATATAATATAGATATAATAATCCATCTTGTTATTGCGCTTGAGCATTAAAGTTCTGGATGTAGATGATCACAGATTTGACTATCGGGACTTACGCAAAAAAGCAGTAAAAAATAGGATCAAAAATAGACGGCCAGAGGTTGTTACGTCTAAAAGTTGACATCCTCCCCGGCCTAAAGGCACTGGGTTTCCTAGCCAGCCGTAGCTCCGATGCGGGTTGACGTTTCACGGGCTGCCGCTACTTTGGCAGTAGTCTTACACTTGCCGACCCGTCCGTTTTTTGTCTCGGTATGCCTACCCGCGACTAATATATTTCCTGTGAACTAAAAACCAACAAGGACTAGAGCAGTGAAAAAAAATCAACTAAAAAATTGCCCGCTTATGGGCGAGGCTTTAAACCCAATGTTTCGGTAAAAAGACCTGATTCCTTTATTACCAAGGATTCTCGGCATTTTTAGGGTTTTGACGTAATTCCCTTGCCTAGAGCAACTTTCAAGCCTTTTTCTACCTAGAAAATGTGTAAGTCCCACTATATTTGTCGATATTTAATTAAACTTGACTTGTCTTGATACTCTTAGTTGTCCATATAGTGGAGAGGACTAGTTTTGCTTTTCACAACAGCCAGATAAGAAAATTCCACCAACTACTAAAGCTAAGCCAGCGAATGTTGCTGGTTCTGGAATTGACTCAACATTAGATATAATAGCATCTGTTGGTTTGGAGTCGTGGTTAGGTTGACCCCGTGTATTTATTGTCGCTTTAACTACGAAATCATCAAAGTCATTGCTACTAGTCCATGTCGTGTTGTCTTCAAAGAAGAGTTTAACTAGACTTTCATTAAAGAGGTCGCCCTTGAACAAAACTCTTTGCTGACCAGCAAGAATGGTATTATCAATGCTAGAGTCATAGTCATTTTTTGTCATCTTAAAGTTTCCGTCACCTATGGCTCCATCTCCTGTACCAAATTTATACCAAGTTGGGTTTTCAGAGGTTGTAGAATACTGAATATTGTAAGGTGTGTCTGGGTTACCGTCCGGGTTTAAGCTTTCTAAGAAAAGTGTGTAATTGGTGTTAGCTTCAAATGTGAAACTATTACTTGTCTGAGTAACTGCAATACCGGCTGTTCCCAAGTTGTCATTTGCCCAACCACTACCAGGGTCTATATTCAAATCTTCTACCAACAGAATTTCTGCTTTCTCTGTATCCAAGTTTTTTACACCAAAGTTTGCTTGCCACCAACCATTTGATTGTAAGAAATCAAATTGTACTGTAGTCTCTTTCTCAAAGTAAATACCTTGATCGTCAAACATAGAAGCAGCTTGAGCAGGTATAGTAGCTATTAAACCGCCGATTATCGCCACTGAAAATATAGATAATTTAGTTTTCATTACTTTATTTTCTTGATTTCACTATTCTCTAAATAATAACCCTATTCAGCCTGGAAAATCAATAGTTTTGTGATAAGCTTCATTAAATCTTTAAATAACTCTTCTTATTACCAATAAAATGTCTATGAAATTCCACATTCCGCACTTCATAATGTATTATGGAAGGGTACATGAATCATCATTAGAATTTTAGCCAACAAATTAGTTGATAGAACATACAAAAGTGAGCGGTACAAGTATTGTTGGTGAACCTAGAGGTTCTGTTGACAGCAGAAAACACAGGAGTAACTAAACTCCCGTCAAGAGTATCAATCAATTTTTTCAATTCAGGTAGTGCGATCGCCATCCGGGCGGCTCGGAGAACCATCCCTTAGAGGTGCTTAGCACTATCGTCTTCCCGACGGTGGGGAACACCATCGCTTACCCGAAGCACATCACAGATAATATTTTGACAACAAGAGAGTAAAAACTCAAAAACTAAGCTCCCTTCTTCTGTGAAATTAACTAGGCTTTGCTGAAAAAGTTTTTTAAGGAGCACAGCAGTAGTTAGGGACGTTCCACAGAAAGTCCCTACAGAGGAACAGGGAAGGTATAGATGAGGTAGTCGGATCTACTTTTCCCTTTTTTTATACATCGTTATTGCAACTAGATCCTTGATTTTTGGCGTATTTTAGCAAAAAATGGGGCATTATCAAGGAATTAAAAATTCCTTAAATCCTTATGGTGTAAGTTTTTTGAATTAATTCAGCAAGTTCTAACTACTTTTGCACAACGGAGTTCTATCTTCAGCTTTATGATATCACTTCAAATTACTAAACATCATAAGTAATTCTATTTAATTAGACAGAGAGGCCTTCTGTGATTTATTGTACGACATTATGATACAAAATCCTATTTATAGCCATGAGCATTCACATATTTCTATGCTACTATTGTCTTTATATGTAGTATGAATTTGTGCTACTATTACCAATACTTTCACATATACTACATTAGCAGAATTTGTACTATGTAAACATGCCAGCCCACGTTGC
Source organism: Trichodesmium sp. MAG_R03 (assembly GCA_023356535.1). GTDB lineage: Bacteria > Cyanobacteriota > Cyanobacteriia > Cyanobacteriales > Microcoleaceae > Trichodesmium. Next base: position 28,733 of record JAKQYF010000008.1, read on the forward strand.
TATAGAAAAGCTGATTATAAATATCTATATTATGCCTTGCCCTATAATCAGTCTATAATAACCGGATTTGCTATCAAATGCGGAATGTGGGCTACACGAATATGTGTTAATTCTTTTACAGCCCTTTCCTTTGATATGAGGTACATTTACACGGGCAAAATGCCCGTAATACATGATTTTTACCATTTACCCTGTACATCATTTGCCCGAAATCTGCTTTATATTTAATCAGCAAGCTCTATTTAGAGTTTGATAAAATTGGTAACTATCCCCAATACTGAACCACCAGAAATTTTAAATCTCTCTAAAGCTTTCATCAAAATGGAACGATCTGTCTTGGCAATGGCTACCACCACAATAGTTCCATCTGCATCAGTAGCTATTAAATTTGCGTCTGCTACATTAACCAGTGGGGGAGTATCATAGATGACTAAATCAAAAAAAGCTTGAAATTGTTCCATCAAATATTGCTTCTTTTTAGATAAGAGCAACTTAATGGGCTCCTGGGGAACTTGACCTGCAGTCAATACAAACAGGTTATTGTTTATAGGCGATCGCTGGATCGCATCATTCAAACTAAGGTCTGTAGAAAGAGCATCGCTAAACCCCTGTAAATTAGGCAAACCCAAGCGCAAATGAATTTGTGGGTCTCGGAGGTCTGCATCTACCAACAGAACTTTCTGACCTACAACTGTAGCTATCTGAGCTAAGTTAATAGCAACAGTAGACTTACCATCTCCAGAGGTAGAAGAAGTTATGACCAAAGATTTAAGTGATTTGTCCTCACTAAGCAAACTAACATTAGTATAAAAAGACCGAAAAGCCTCCAACAAACTAGTATTACTGTAAATTAACTCGAGAGGATCGTGCTCAACAAAATAATTATTATTTTTATCCATTGTGCTCAACACAGAAACTTTTTTTCTTTGAGCCTTCAGCTTTTTCTTGAGCCCCTTGGCTACAGGAATCATTCCTAAGACAGGAAGTTTGGTAGCTGCTTTGACTTCTTCTGGAGTATGGAAGACCGTCATTAAAACTTCTATCAGAAAACCTACACCAACACCTAGTAATAGGCTAACAATTAATATTACAGCTAACTGACGCTTAGTTTGTGTATATTCAGTAGGTATAAGATTGCCATCTGTATTTTTTAGTAGTTGTGTTGCCTGAATTACTTGCCAAGGGACTTCTTGTCTAGCAGCATCAACTTCTAATGCTTCTAGTTTAGATAGAAACTCTTTGAGAGTTTTTGTAGCAACTTCTAATTCTCTTTTTAAATCTGCATATTGACGTGCTACTACTGGCAGTTGTTTAAGTTGTTTATTTAGTTTACTAATATTTTCAGCCAAAGCTCTTTCTTTAGCTTCTTGTTCCTCAATTTTACCAGATATTTTGTCTAATATAGTTTCAGCCTCTTGATACCCCAAAGCATTCAATTTTTTTTGCTTTTCTCGTAGCACTTGCATTGGTTCGCTATCATTCAAAAATAGGGTTGAGTGAGCACTAAGTTCACTGTCTAATTTCTGAATCTCTCTAATTAAAAATTCATAAGCTTTATTTTCTACTGATAATACTGCAATAATATCTCTGTTTTCTAACTGTTTTCGTAAGTGATTATAGAGCGAGCGAGTTTCTGCTAATTCTCCTTGAAATTCTACTTGTTGTCTTTGAATAATTAATGACTGCTCGAACAATAAATTTTCAGCTTTGCTAGGATCAAATACATGATAATTTTGCCGTAGTTTTTGTACTTCTCTCTGTAATAAATCAACACGCTGCCTTAACTTAGGCAGTTTCTCTTTGATAAAGTTAATTCCTTGACGTAGATTAGTGAGACGTTCTGTTAAACTGTACTCTAAATAAGCTTTTTCTAATGATTCTAATACAACTTTAATTTGTTTTGTGTCTTTATTTGTATAGTTAACTACTAAGATTTTTGTACCTTGTTCTTGAGAACCTTTTTCCACACTAATCCGAGTAATATTAATGCCAGATCTTAGTAGGTTATAATTTATATTTGGATACTCAATCTTCAATCTCTCTACTATAGATTCAAGTATAGTCGGACTCTTTAATACTCTAATTAAAGTTTCATAATCTATAAGACTATTTTGTTCAATTTTAATTTTTTGCATATCAGCTCTAGCATTAAAATTTTGAGCCATTAAAAATAGTCTAGCTAATCTCCCTTCTGCAGTAATTGGCTCCACTAATAATTTAAAAGAACCTTGATATACTGGAACTATTTGACGGGCACTTTGAACAATTAATCCTCCAGCAACTACACTTAGTGTTAATCCTACACCTATCATAATTAATAGACGACGGCGAACAACAGTAAAAATCCAACCCAAGCTAAAGTTTTCATCTTCATTCTCTTCATTGTTTATTTGTAAAGCTTGAGGAAATGAAGGAGATAGTTGCTTACCATTATTTTTATGTGGAATTTGTTGATAATTAGTTTCATAATCCATATCTAACGCTGCTTGATTAAATAATTAATTTACTCAGGACTTACCTCTAAGGTACTATATATATCCTTGGTCCGTGGCCCTAGGGCTTACACCCCTACCAATAGCGTTCATGGGTAAGTCCTATTAATCTTTTTAGCCTCAAAATAACCCTTAGCCTTATTTCATTTGCTCTATATAGGCACCTAAACAAAACTCTTTACCTAGTCTAATTTGATGCCAGGCATATAGTTGGAGTTAGGCCTGCAAAATGTGTAATTAATGTTGTATAATTGCTTAAGTATTTATTGTTAAAAAATACCAAATACCTCGAAAAATCTCAGCACGGATAAGGTACTCACTCCAAATGCAAATGTAGTATTTAATGTATCTGATAGAGTAGCTATCCCATTCCTACTCACAATAACAACATCATTATGGTATAATATAGGATTAGTTTCTTCATTAATTCCAGAAGCAAAATCAACAACTATAGTTTGCCGAGAAACAGTACCATTGGAGTTGAGGCGAATTAATTCTACAGAATTTCTCTTGGCTCTACTTCTATTAAATCCTCCTGCTTTTAATATAGCTTGATTCAAGGGAGTATTTGGCGGAATTTTAACTTGTCCTGGTTTTGCGACTTCTCCTACTACTGAAACTTGTATTTCATTAAGAGCAAAGCTAGCTGCTGCTAATTCATGTGCTTCTGTTAACTTAATCTTTGAGGCAGTGGGAATTACAATCATATCTCCTTGCTGCAAAATTGCATCTTGATTAATATCTCCACTCTGTAGCAGTTCCCATAAATCTAGATTTACTGTTTGGATAGCTCCCACCCTTGTCTGTCTTCGCAGTTGGATATGACGAATATCAGCTAGTGGTTTAATTCCTCCAGCTAACTGAATGGCTCTAGTTACAGTAGGTTGTCCAGTAACATTAAACTCTGATTTTGTATCTCCCCCACTCACAACATAAGCACCAGGACGTTTAACTTCTCCAACTACTGTCACATTTCGGGGTTGATCTAGAGGGGTAGCAAAAGCAGTTGTGGCTATTTGGTATGTTTCTTGAAGGTTAATACTTTTAGCAGTAGGTACAAAAATAGAATCCCCATCTCGCAATGTCATATCTTGAGAGCGATCGCCACTTGTGAGCATTTCCCAAAGATCAACATTAATAATCACTTCTCGACTTCCTCTTTGGGAGCGACGAATTTTAACTTGTCCTATGTCTGCAGCGAGGGTGATCCCCTTAGCCAGTTTTATTGCCTGAAGCATCGTGGGATATTGAGTTCCTGGATTCTGTCCTACACCAGATTTTAAGGCCACTGCATAAGAACCTGGTTGATTTACTTCCCCAGAAATCCAGATATTGAAAGGCCGAGAAGCTTTAAGTTTAACTGCTACAACGGAACGTTTCAGGACATTTGCATATTTTGCAGAAATAGTATTGCTAGCTTCGGTAACTGTCAAGCCTTTAAGATCAACACTACCCACTAAAAATAAATCGATCACTCCATCTGCTGGAATTTGATAGTCCCCACTATATTCAGGTACCCCCAGTATATTAATATTAATTATATCTCCACCACCTAACCTATAGGCACTATAACTTAGATAAGAATCGGTTTCTACTAATTCTGAGACGGAATCATCATTTTGATTGATTGGCTGTGCTAGTGCTGCAATATAATCTAACTGTATTAGGCCAAATAAATTCCAGCAACTTAGACCTAATAAAAATCTAGTAATCAGGGAAAACCGCATCTACATTACTCCCCCATATCAATTAACTATTACTTATGATTCTATTGCTTATAATCCTCAAGCGGGATTTTTTTAATGAATAATCCGATCATCATATTTCCTAACCACCCAAAACATAAATCCAATAGGTAATAACAACATTGTACAACTACCTTGCCCCTTTGGCCACCACCAAAAATTTTTCCTACCTTATCCATTACCAAATTATGATTCCATAAACGAATTGGTTTGATATAGCATGGGAGTTGCAAAATATAACTCTTAACCACTTGTTCAAACATTAATTTGTTCCACCGAAATACATAGTTAACTGCACCGCCATGATCTTCCCATTCCATTCCTAGCAAGTTTGCTACTATTCCAGCATGGGGTTCAATCATCATTACTGCTTTCTTGGCCACTCGAATCATTTCTGTTAAACCAAGAACTGGACGAGGAAGATGATGCAGTCCATCTTGTACTAAGACTAAATCGTAAGATTTATCTGGTATATCTAAATTTTCGGCATTCATAACTTTTGTTTTGAGCCGTGAATCTCTAAGTTGACATCCCTGTATTGCATTTTCAGATATATCTGAAACTGTAACTGAGCGAAAACCCATATTAGCTAATACTGTACCTTCTCCACCTACTCCACCACATACATTAATACATCCCAGTCTTGAGGCAATGAATTTGTGATTTGCATCAGATGTTTGACTCCTATTTGAAGTCTTCTGTCAAGTAGATATCTGGTTAGGGGGTCAGTATCATCCCCATAAGACCAATTATTAGGCTTTGAGTAAATATCCTCATAAGGTTTCTTTTTGTTTTTGTACTCCTGTATTCATTTGTCAATTTTCCTTGTTAATAATTAGTGAATAAAATTTACTGGCCTAACAATAACCAGAACTTTTTTTATTTTAGTATTTATTTTAGTACATCAAACTAAAAACGTTAGAATTATAAGCATGGTCATTTTAATTTAGATTGAGACAAGTATTTCTTGCTATAACTAGGTTTCAGCAGCAAAAGTTTTCTCTTCTTATTTGAAATCACTATATATCTTAGTACATCAAACTAAGAATATGATAATTATATAGATTATAAGTTTCAGTATAGTAAAATTTAAGGATTTTTGATGAGATAAAAAAATTACTAACTAGAATAATTTAGGGTATAATACATAATAATTTCTCAGGCATAAACTTGTAGCTAATCATGAAAGAGCTACTGAAAAATCCAATAATTTTACTCCTGATTTTAGGATGTGGGGTAATATATCTGCTCCTGGCTTTTCTGGCAGTTGGTCGTAATCAAAAATTGGGAGCTCTGGCAGAAAAACTGATAGCTGGTTTATTTCTGTTTATGATGCCTGGATTAACTATTCCTCCCTTTTCTACATTTGTCCCTAATGCTTTAGCTCATCCTCAAAAAAGTTTGCCATCAATAATAGTTCAATTGGCTCTGTATGGAGCAGTGCTTTTTGTTCTTTCACCACGTCTAAAATATACTCTCAAGTATTATTTTGATTTGCTTGCTTTATTATTACAAAACAACCCAGGAATATGTTTATTTTTATTTATAATATTACTCTCCTTTTCCCCTTCTGATACTCCAATTCATACATTTAAGTATAGTGGGGTTTTACTACTAACTACAGTTGTTTATATCTATATTATTAAACAATATTCTTATCAAGAAATATCTACTATGTTAAGGTGGGGTTTAGCAGCAACAGCACTCCTCAGTACTTTTTATAGTAAGTTCAAACCTGCCATAGGTATAAATAAAGTCAAAAATAGTTGGCAAGGAATTATTAACCACCCTAATCCACTAGCAGCATTGATGGCTCTAAGTGCTATTCTATGGGGATTAGAGGCAGTTGAAAATCCAAAAAATCGTTGGTTGTCTATCGGAATGGTATTATATTCCCTATTTGTTTTACAAATGACAAAATCAGGAGGTGGGAAAATACAATTTTTGATAGGTGTAACTATTATTCTATCAATTAGATTTCTCAAACAATTACCTTTTCAATGGAGTTTATTTTTTGTTGTAGTTTTTCTAATCCTATCTATTAGTGGATTTATTATTATTACAAATAACTTAGAAGCTATAGTTGTTGATGCTCTAGGTAAAGATTTAACCTTAACAGGAAGGACACCTATTTGGACTTATTTATTTGCAGAAAAGATTCCCAAACGTCCCTGGTTCGGTTATGGATTCCATGGTTTTTGGCAACCTTGGCGTAGAGCTGACAACCCTGCAGCTAATCATATTAGTGGTGAATTAAGAATGCCTTCTGGTAGCGGATACTGGACTCCTCCTCATTCTCACAATGGTTTTGTAGAAATTATTTTAGATTTTGGTTTAATCGGATTTGCTATATTTGCTTTGTCTTTTATCACTGCTTCAGTCCAAGCAATACAATATTTAACTCGACCTCGACAACGAGAGTCAGTTCTAGAATCAGTTTTGCCTGTTTTACTATTGATTTTTGTCATTTTCCCCAATCTGACAGAAAGACCACTGGTAGAAAATAATCATAATTGGTATTATTACATCTTTATAAGTGTAGGTATTGCTATTAAAATTTCGGGGAGAAATTTTAGAGCAGAACCTAAGTCTAAAAAACTTCCTAGTCGTTAAAAATATTTTGTTCATATAGGATAAAAAAAGGAATTGATTTATGGGTTGATACAGAACATTTACCTGAGTGAGGTACTATCTGAAAAGAATAATATGCCGGTCTTACAAATATTGAACTGATGTTAGGCAGCTAAAGGATATTTCAATAGTTTCAGCGATTAGTTGAGAAGGAAATATCAAGGGTTTTAGATATAGGGTGAGTAACATCAGCATTTAATTGCTAATATCTGCACTTTATATACTCGAAATCTGCTGTAAATACATAAAATATAGCAATCCTATCTAGATAGTGAAAGAAATAGACTGCTTTAAGAGAGAAGGAACAAGAGTTGAAGCTATTTTTTAAGAACTTCAGTGATTTGACAAATGATTTAGGATTGGTATATATAATAGTGGACTATTATTTTTGCTTTTATTTCTGTATATATAGTTGGTTAAAATAAAAAAAAAATTAGTACATTAATACCCTAAAAATAATTACATAATCAAATTATAATGTGGAAAAATTTAGCAGCACTAAGGCAAAAAATAAATCCGAACTCACAACAGATTTTTGGCAATACTGCATGGCTTTTAGGTGATAAATTTCTGCGGATGGGGTTTGGTCTTTTGATAGGGGTATGGGTGGCTCGTTATCTAGGACCAGAAAAATTTGGCTTGTTAAATTATGCGATCGCCTTTGTTAGTCTATTTAATGTATTTGCGACCTTGGGCTTAAATAATATTGTAGTGCGGGAATTGGTTCGCAAACCATCAGAAAAAGATGAAATTCTTGGAACTTCATTTCTGCTAAAACTCTTCGGTAGTTTGTTATTATTTATTTTGACACTTGGTGTAATTTATATACTTAAACCAGATAAAAATCAAACTCAAATATTAGTAGGAATTATTGCCTTGGGGATGATTTTTAAAAGTTTTGATGTGATTCAATTGTGGTTTCAATCTCAAGTACAATCAAAGTATATAATTTGGGCTAATATTTTAGGATATTTATTGCTAAATTTAATTAAGATTATAGCAATTAAAAATCAAGCCCCTCTGATGATATTTGCTTTAATTTGGTCAGGAGAATTTGTCCTAGCTGCCTTGGGATTAATCATTGTTTATCAGGGACAAGGACACTTATTAAAAGCTTGGTGTTGGAGTTTTCAAAGAGCTAAACTATTACTTAAAGAAAGCTGGCCGCTGATTCTCTCCCAGTTAGTGATTATGGTGTACCTACGAACAGATCAAATTATGTTGGGGGAAATGATTGGTGAATCAGCAGTAGGCATTTATGCAGCGATCGTTAAACTTTCAGAAATGTTATATTTGATTCCAAATACTGTTGTACAATCAGTCTTCCCAGCAATTATCAAAGCTCAAGAAATTAGCAAGGAATTATATTATCAGAGACAACAAAAATTATTTAGTATTGTCACAGCAATAAATTATGCTTTTGCCATACCTATAACTTTTATTGCCACTTCAGTTGTTACACTAATATACGGAGAAAACTATGCACTTGGAGGAGCCATATTTGCAGCTCATGTGTGGTCGGGATTATTTGTATCTCTTGGTGTTGCTAGAAGTCCCTGCTTGATTGCAGAGGGACTTACTAAATTTTCAGCAGCAGCTACTGCTACAGGAGCAGTGGTTAATGTTATGTTAAACTACTTTTTAATTATCAAATATGGAATTATGGGAGCTGCAATTTCTACTATTATTGCTCAAATTATTTCTTCCTATGTCTCTCATAGTTTTTACCCAAAAACAAGAAGAATTTTTACTGAACAGACAAAAGCTTTATTGCTTATGGGTTTGTGGAGAAATTAAGTCCTTAGATAATTAGTGGAAATTATAATAGTTTTCATTTAGCTAGAGTACAAAGATTTCCTCGGCTAGACAGACTAAACTTAATTTTCCTAGCTCATGCCGCGCAAACAGAAATTTTAGAATTAATTTGTAAACAATGACTTGTTTTTTTCCTTTAATTCTTTGAATCTCTCATAAAAAGCAAATCCCCTATCCATTATTTCTACTCCATTGTCGGTAATTGTTTCTATCGTTTCAAGTCCATATTTATGGTCATGTCCAAATCCAACATGAATTACTATTTCTCCTACTTCTGCTGTCCAACTATATTGTCCATAAAACAACTTTACTTGGTAGTATCCTTGACTCCATAATAGTTTACTTGTTAACGTAATTATTGTTGAATCAATTCGAAATAATCTCAGACTTTCTGCTACCCCTTTTTGATTACTTAGATTGTTTTTTTAGCTTGATAATTATTTTTAGAAAAATGACAAGATTTTTGACATCAATAAAATCGGATTTCTATAACTTTTTTATGACATTCAACACTTCTGCTATAATGATGCACAATCATTACTAATTGGCAAATTACAATCTAATTCCCGTGACTTTCCATATGCTTGAAAGCTATATAATTTTACTTGTAATTATGAAGCAAAATTTATGTATTATCACACTCAAAGCAGTTTATATTTATCCATATTTATAAAAATGCAGGAACTTCTATTCAAGCAGCCCTCAAAAAATAGAATTCATTAGAGCAAAATTTGCTTTTAAAAGGATTGAGAAAAATTACTAAAATTGAAATATATGGATTGGGGTATATGTCTCGACTGAAGATGATGGATAGTTTAAAAAACTCACATACAAACTTAAGTGATTTAGAGAAATATCTGCCTGCAGATTTGTTCCAAAGTTATTTTAAGTTTGCATTTGTCAGAAATCCTTAGTCATGGCAAGTTTCTCTGTATGAGTTTGGCAAGCAAGATACTAAGCATTTCCAGCACCAGTTATTAAATAAGTTTGATTTTAGAGATTAAATCTCATGGAGAGTGGAAAATGAGGTTAAATTTCAAACAGACTTTATCCTTAACAATAAAGGTGATTTAGGGATGAATTATTTGGGAATATTTGAAGAGTTATATCAGGATTTTGAATGTTTATGTAATCATCTTAATATTCAAGCAATATTGCCGAAAAAGAATGTTTCTCTTACTAAAGATTATCGGACTTACTACGATGAAAAAACAGCTCAAATAGTAGGAGAGGTCTTTAAAAAAGATATAGAAAATTTTGGGTATGATTTTGATGGAATTTCCTCAACTATAGTACCAAAATCTCCAGTACAATAGTTAATAAATTGCCCCCATTAATAGTTATTGCGGGTAAGTTTATGCCAAATTGAGTAGCTCTAATCTAACAATAAAATCAAACTAGAGCTGAAGCAAACTATTAACACTTCCCATTGTGTCTGGATTTACTTTATGATAGTTCTTTGATGAATGTAATTTACAGTGGAAGTAGGAAACAGGGAACATAAAAATACTTCAATTCACTCGTTTCACAGAGAATAATAATTACTTACCCAGTTGACTTTTTATTAGAAAATTACTACTTGTACACCACTATAGCAATCCTCAATCATTATGTCAAATCACATGCCTTCTTACAAGACTTTAAACTTCTGTCCCCTTTATCTTAACACAGCCCATTTCTCTCACGAATCAGATAGTATTACTATACCTACTTTATAAATATAGTCATTTCAAATAAGAATGGAAAACTTTTTCTACTGAAACTTAGTTATAGCAAAAAATACTTGTCTCAATCTAAATTAAATTAACTATAACTTTGGAAGTATACAGATTTATTATAAATATCAGTAAATCAGGAATTACTAACAATGGATAAGATTAAAAATATATATAGAAAAATCAAAACAATCTTCAAAAAACTGGCACTAAAAATCAAAGTTTATTTAGCGAAAGAAATCAACTTAATTGTGGGAGCTGCTACAACAAATTATCCTCAATGGATACCATCAGATATAGACAGTCTTGACTTACTAGAGGAAAATGATTTTTATAGAGTATTAGGCAACAAAAAAATTAATAAAATATTAGCCGAACACGTTCTTGAACATATAGAACTGGAAGACTTAAACATCATTCTAAAAAACATTCATAAATTTTTGATACCAGGTGGTAATTTTCGGATAGCTATTCCAGATGGTTTTCACCCTGACCCTAGTTATATAGAAAATGTTAAACCAGGCGGTACAGGACCAGGGTCTGAAGATCATAAACATTTATTTAATTACCAGATGATCAGTGATATTTTGGTAGAAAACAACTTTAAAGTTAGGTTGATAGAATATTGGGACGAGTCTGGTAAATTTCAGAGCATATATCAAAATAATGATGGTCTAGGATACATACAAAGATCCTTGATAAATGATTGGAGAAATGCTAATAGTCAACCTAATTATACCAGTCTCATTATTGATGCAGTTAAGGTGTAAAAATAAATTCAGAAAATTTGCCTAATTTATTGATAAAGATCAAAACTACTTGAGGAAATTTCCCTGATGAAAAATATCATCATATTTCGCCCTGGAGTTATTCAAAATGAAACTGCTTTTGAAGCAATGAGTTTGATTTATGATTATCTGCATAAAAATTGCAATTATCATTTCACTATTATCAAATATGAAGACGATAATTATCAAAATGATGCCTTTGAAATTATTTCAATTCCTCGGAAAAATTGGGAATTTAATTCCTTTTTAAATTGGCAAAAGCCAAAATTAAAAGACAAACAAACTGCCCAACTTTTAGCTAAAGTTGATGGTATAATTACCTTGGACCCAACTATTTATCAACAAGGATTAATTGCTATTGTAGAAGCATACAGATTAGGTAAACCAGTTTGGTTTGATACTTCCATCACATTTACAGAAATACGCCGAGATATTAAATGGAAATTACAACGTCCTTTAATTAGAAAAGCTCTCGACCAAACCACAGGAATAATTGCCACAGTACCTAAGTGTTTGGAAAGATTTCGAGACCTAGATTTATTAGATGAAAAACTTGCCCATAAGTTTACTATTATGGGCCATCCAGTTGATACTATGAAATTCACTCCTCAACAAAAACTTTCAGAGAAAGATGGTATTTTACGAGTGTTAGTTGTTGGGAGAATTTTACCAGAAAAAGGGCAATTTTATATCTTGGAAGCAATGACTACTTTGCTGCAAAAACGCAGCAATATCCAACTACAATTTGTTGGTACTGGTATACTTAAATCATTACTAGAAAAAGAAGTAAAAAAACGGGGTATAGGAGAAAAAGTTTTGTTTATCAACCCAGTTCCACACAATCAACTGCCTACTATTTTAGGTACAGTAGATATATATGTAAATCATGCCGTAAATATTTCCAGATGGGAAGAATATTTTGGTGTTAGCAATATTGAAGCTATGTCTTGTGGTTTACCTTGTGTTGTAACATCATCTGGGGCAATTCTTTATGCAATTAGAGAAAAAGATGTAGCAATTATGGTTTCAGAACGAAATATTATTCAATTACAAGAGGTAATTACAAATCTTCTAGACTCGGAACAAGAACGATATAAGTTAGGAAAAAAAGCTCGTCAATATGTAGAAAATTATTATTCACTACCAAGAATAGCTAATCAATATGATCAGATGTTACAAGAAGGCTTTCCTAAAAAAAATTAGATTACTCTGTAGAAAATGGAGCGATATAATATGCCAACTATAGTTTATGACCATCAAATATTTTGGCGACAACGATATGGTGGTATTTCTCGATATATTTATGAAGTAGCAACTAAAATTTCTGAATCTGAGGATGATTTTCAAGTAAAAATTCTAGCTCTTGCCTATGTAAATAAGTATTTAAAGGAATGCCCAAAAAAATTAATTATTGGATTACCAGTTCCGAGATTTCCCGGAATTCAAATTCAAAAAATCATTGGTAAAATCAACGATAAATTTGCTAAAAGTTGGTTTCAAAATAACACTCCAGATATTGTTCACGAAACTTATTATCATTCAGATAGATTAGCACCAAAAAAAAGTAAAATAGTGGTGACAGTCCATGACATGATTCACGAAAAATTGAGTCAGTTTGTCAGAAGAGAAATGTTCGGTATGGATAGGACATCGCAAATCAAAAAGCAAGCTGTAACCAGGGCAGATCAAATTATTTGCGTGTCGGAAAATACAAAAAAAGACTTAATAGAAATATTAGATATTAATCCAGAAAAAGTAAATGTAGTTTATCACGGACCATCTTTAAAACTTACAACTAACTCACAAAATAATTTAGCAGAATTTAAACCTTATATTCTGTATGTAGGAGAACGAATTTCTGGTCATAAAAACTTCAGACTTTTTTTGCAAGCTTATGCTAACTCTACCCAACTTAAAAATAATTTTAATTTAGTTTGTTTTGGCGGGGGTTCTTTATCAAAGACAGAATTAAAATTAATCCAGGAATTAGGATTATCTCCAGAAAAAATATTTCAAATTAGTGGTAACGATACAACCCTAGTAAATTTTTATCGCAGTGCATCTATATTTGTTTATCCTTCACTTTATGAAGGTTTTGGCATCCCCCTTTTAGAAGCTATGGCGCTTGATTGTCCGATTGCTTGTAGTAATACCAGTTCATTACCAGAAGTAGTGGGTAATGCAGCTGAATTTTTCAATCCACAACAACCAGACAGTATGACTAATGCTATTGAAAATGTTTTATTTTCATCGGACAAATCTACAGAATTAGTCAAACTAGCCAGAGAGCAAGTCAAAAAATTTTCTTGGGAGAAAACAGCTAAAGAGACTAAGGAGGTTTATTTATCCTTACTCTAAATTAAAATTTATAAATTCACAAAATTAGTAGATAGTTTTCAAGGAGTATTGTGATGAATGTCATCTTACAGTCATTAAAAAATATTATCCCTTCTCAACTAAAATCTGTAGGGAATAAATTACTTCGACAATATTTTACCATTTCTAATATGCATAATATCTGGAAACGGACTGACCCCTTGGACTGGCCTCTATCTGAGTTAATTAATAAGCAAGGCATTGAAAAGTACGAATACTCTTTATTTTCTCAAAATGGAGAAGATGGGATTATACGATATTTGTTCTCGGAAATTGGATTTTGCTCAAAATTGTTTCTAGAGTTTGGCTTTGGCGTCACTGAGAGCAACAGTCTTAGACTCATATTAAAAGAAGGTTTCGGTGGTGTTTTTATAGATGGAAATGAATTGTCAGTAAAACATTTTAATCAAGCAGCAAAGTCATTTGGAATTACAAATGTGCAAGCTATTAGTAGATTCCTTAATTTGAATAATTTGGAAACTACAATTACTCAGAGTAGCCTTCCTAAAGAAATTGATTTACTATCTGTAGATGTTGATGGCAACGACTATTGGTTTTGGGAAGCAATAAAATCTCTGTCTCCACGGATAGTTATAGTTGAATATAATGCTAGTTTAGGACCAGAATTATCTTTATCTACTCCTTACGATCCTGCTTTTAATCGACATGAGAAACACTCAAGTGGATTTTACTGTGGTGCATCGATAAAAGCTTTTGAAAAATTAGGTAAGAAAAAAGGCTATAGTTTAATTGGTTGTGACTCAAATGGAGTTAATGCATTTTTCGTAAGAGATGACTGTTTAACAGAGAATATTAAAGTAATATCTTCCCCATTAGCTTATCGACCACACAAAAGTAGGTTAGAACGTGGTTTTTCTGTCGAAGACCAATTTACGATAATTAAAGATATGCCATTTGTGAGTATTGAATAAAGGTTGAACACCAAAAAATTATTACTACTAAATAAACCAATGGAATTAAAAACCATCGCAATATTAATGACTTGCTATAACCGCAAAGAAAAAACTATGGCAAGTTTAGCGGGGATATTTAAGCAAAAAATCCTAGAAAATATCCAACTGCAAGTTTATCTAGTTGATGATGGTAGTGCCGACGGTACCTCTGAGGCAGTTGCCCAAACATACCCTCAAGTCAAAATTATTCCTGGGGATGGCGGTCTATTTTGGAATGGTGGTACAAGACTTGCTTTTGCCACAGCACTCCAAGATGACCGAGACTATTATATGTGGCTCAACGACGATACTAACCTCTACTCCGAAGCAATAGAGAAATTACTCTCAACTTTAGACGAGATTATTAAAATAGGAGCAGTAAACCCTGTAATAGTTGGTTCGACCTGTGACCCAGAAACTGGCAATCTAACTTATGGTGGTATGATGCGTAAAACCTGGTGGCATCCAATTAAGTATAACTTAATTCAGCCAACAGAAGAACCCCAAATTTGTCACACCATGAATGGTAATTGTGTACTTATTCCTAAATCTACTGCCAAAGTTGTGGGAAATTTAGACTCCAATTTCGTTCATAGTACAGGAGATATTGACTATGGTTTACGGGTGAATAAAGCAGGGGGTTCAGTTTGGTTAGCTCCTGGTTATGTAGGAACTTGTACCATTAATCCTCCAGAAACAGATATTTGGGAAAATCAGAATCTTACCTTTTCCCAACGTCTGCAAAAAATTAAACAGCCAAAAGGTTTACCCGTCCAAGAATGGAAGGTATTTACCCAACGTCATGCCGGATTATTATGGCCCTTTTATTGGGGATTACCTTATCTAAGGTTGCTATTGGCGGGTATATTTAGTGGCAAAATGGGGAGTCGGATTAATGATTGATGAGGATTTTATCTCTCATGTCGTCAATTAAAACTTTGAAGGTCTCTAAGATGGAAACAATTCAACTAAATCTAGGATGTGGAAATTAAGTAGTTACAGACTGGATTAATGTAGACTATTTTATTGGAGCAAGACTATCAAGAATACCAGGGTTTTCGTGGTTGAATAAAAAGCTTAAATTATTTGAACTGGAATGGGATGAAGATATATTTATTCATAATTTAACAACTAAATTTCCTTGGAAAAAAGAGACCGTTGATATTATCTATAGCTCCCATACTTTAGAACACTTTGATAAAGAACAAGGTAAACTATTTTTAAGTGAATGTTACCGAGTTTTGAAAAAAAATGGGATAATCAGAATAGTAGTGCCAGATTTAAAATGTTTTGTATAGCACTACTTAAAGGGTGAGATTTTAGCAGAATATTTCATAGAAAATTTGTATGTTTTGTATGAATAGTCTGGGGATACTTTATTGAAAAATAAACTTGCTCCTTGGTTTAGGTCTCCACATAAATGTATGTATGATAGTTCCAATTTAATTAGAATTATGTCTTATTTTGGATTTACAAGTTATAGTAGGCAACCTTTTGAAAGTGAGATTCCAAATATTAAGAACGTTGAGTTAGAAGAGCGGACTAAGGAAGCAGTGATTATTGAGGCGAGGAAATAGCTATTTCTGAGTAAATTAAATTACTAAAGTAGAGATATAATTATGGTAAGGCGCGTTGCTCTATTAACAAACTTTATTCCTCCCCATAGGTTGCCTTTGTATCAGGCGATCGCTCAACGAGTCTCAGAATTTCAAGTATTTATTTCTACCCCAATGGAAGCTAACCGCAGTTGGCAAACAAACTGGGAAGGATTAAATGTTACGATTCAAAAAAATTTTACCCTTCAACGTACCTGGCGACATCCTCAAGGTTTTTCTGAGCCACTATATATTCATATCCCCTACGACACCCTTTGGTTACTCCACCAATATCAACCAGATGTCATAATTTCTGGGGAACTGGGAATGCGGAGTCTCCAAGCAGCACTTTACCGAAAATTCCATCCCAAAACTAGACTTGTCCTCTGGGCAACAATTTCCGAATATAGTGAAAAAGGTCGAGGTTGGTTAAGACATCAGTTAAGGCGTGTACTTTTACCCCAAGCAGATGCAGTACTTGTCAATGGCAATAGTGGGAAACGCTATATTCGTAACTTTGACATTTCCTCAGAAAAAATCTTTTTTGCTCCCTATACTACTAACATCTCTCCCTTTCTAGCTATTCCTTTATCTAAAGAATCTCACCAAGTCTACCGTCTATTATCAGTAGGACAACTGGTAGAGCGTAAAGGATTGGTACCATTTATGACTACTTTAGTCAAGTGGGGGGAGAATCATCCCGAACAAAATCTCGAATTTTGGATAGTAGGTAGGGGCACTTTACGGGAAACTTTAGCAGCACAACCACTGCCAGAAAATGTTAAAGTTAAGTTTCTTGGCAATATCGAATATCAAAAACTTCCAGAAGTTTATGCCGAAGCTGGGATTTTTATCTTTCCAACCCTAGCTGATGAGTGGGGTGTAGTGACTAATGAAGCAATGGCAGCAGGGTTGCCAGTATTGGGAAGTCTTTACAGTCAGTCTGTAGAAGAATTAGTTGAAGATAATGTAACAGGTTGGGTATTTCGTCCAGATAATCAAGAAGAAATTTATTGCGCTTTAGAAAAAACTCTAGCAACAACCGAAGATGAGTTGGCCCAAATGCGGGTTATGGCTCGCGATCGCATCCAATACCTGACTCCTGACTTTGTAGCTGATAATATTTTAGAAGCTATTGGCTACGTTACTTAGGTTAAATCTTGTTAAAATTATTTTCATTTTAAGTAAATAAAATGGATATTCACAGAATATATAGTCCTTTTTTAATCTATTTTCGTCGGCAAAGATTGGAATTTCTTTACAAGTTATTTTCCATCAATGAATCAACCAATTTATTAGATGTTGGAGGAGATTTATTTTTTTGGGAGCTAGCTAAAAATATTGGTTTTCCTTCTCCTGAATCAAAACTATCCCCTATTGCAAGAGTACCTCGTGTCTCAAAGCATTTTTATATACAACTCAAATAGGATTGTTATTTGCTATGATGAAATTGTTGAAATCCTTGCTTCCCTACATACCTGGTGCTAAATTTTTATTGATGCCCTTAAGATTCTATAATGCTCTAAAGGTTTATCACAGATTACCAAGTCAAATTTTGAGTTGGGTTTT
Organism: Trichodesmium sp. MAG_R03; assembly: GCA_023356535.1. GTDB lineage: Bacteria > Cyanobacteriota > Cyanobacteriia > Cyanobacteriales > Microcoleaceae > Trichodesmium. The sequence goes on from JAKQYF010000008.1 coordinate 46,412, forward strand.
TACTTCTCAAGAATGGACTAACATAACTTATGAATTAACAGACTTGAATAAAAAATACCTAACCTGTTTTATATCCCAAATAACTAATACTGACAGAGAAAAAGTAAGAGAATATTTAGAAGAATTAGAGAACGACGATAACTTGAAAAAACACATCCAAGAAACAACTTTAAAAAGCCCTAGGTCATTCATTTCTGATGCAGAGGCAAGATATGGTCGTAGATTAGGCTGGTATGCCCTTGTGAGAATAAAAAAACCAAAAATTGTTGTAGAAACAGGAGTAGATAAAGGTTTAGGTTCTGTTGTACTGGCTGTAGCGCTAATGAAAAATGCCGAAGAAGGATTTAACGGGCATCTCTATTGCACGGACTACAACCCAGAAGCTGGTTTTCTATTAACAGAACCTTATAGTTCGTATGGAACGATAATCTATGGTGATTCCATAGAAACTTTAAAGTCTTTTGATCGCGGAATTGATATTCTAATAACTGACAGCGATCATAAATTTAATTATGAATTACAAGAATATGAGACAGTTGAAAAACAGCTTCAAGAAGGTTTTCTGATAATCTCAGATACGGCTCACTACAGTTCTACACTAATTAAATTTGCTGAATCAAGAAATTTAAAATTTTTGTTTTTCCAGGAACAACCAAAAGATATATGGTTTCCGGGGGGAGGCATTGGTATTGCTTATCAAGATTAACGCGATGTGCAACTTTATACGAAAATACAACGGTTTCTCCCCTGATGGCTGAAAAGGTTATTTTTAGAACTCCCATTATTTTGTAGGTTGGGAAAAGTTGCACATGCCGTTTATCTAGTGCCTTAAAACTATAACTTTATAGAGGGTTTGCTAAAATTCAAAATTTAAAGTTGTCAGGATGAAGCAGTGAGTCAATTGAAGAAAATTTTAAAGCGGATAATTCTTGTTTCCTTATTTCTACTTGCTAGTGTCGGGAGTATTTTGGCTTTGAATAGTCAAAACCTCCAACCACCCGCTACTATTATTCCACCAAGTTTTTTTGGGATGCACGTTCACCATGTAGTCTGGCAACCTCCTCATGTTAAACAGCTTACACCTTGGCCGAGGGTTCCTTTTTCACAACTACGTTTGTGGGTTTCTGCTATTGCATGGCCGTCACTAGAACCGGAACCAGGAAAATGGAACTTTCAAATTTTAGATAAATATATAGATATAGCAGCAAAACATAATGTCGAACCACTACTGACATTAGGTCAGTCTCCTCCCTGGGCCTCTGCTAGACCAAGCGATCGCTCTCCCTATAGACCAGGTTGGCCTGCCGAACCGAAAAATATAGAAGACTGGCGTAACTATGTTCGTACTGTTGCCACCCGCTACAAAGGAAAAATTCCCTATTACGAGATTTGGAACGAACCTAATTTAAAGCATTATTTTTCTGGTACCAGCAAAACAATGTTGAATTTATCTAAGGAAGCTTACCAAATTCTCAAGGAAGTAGACCCTAATATTAAAGTAGTCTCTCCATCTATGACCACAGTTGAAGATGGCTTAGTTTGGTTAGAAGAATTTTTAAGAGATGGTGGTAAAAATTATATTGATGTAATTGGCTACCATTTTTATGTACCAAACGAACCTCCAGAAAAAATGCTATCGGAAATTATGCAAGTCAAAAAAATAATGACTAAATATGGAGTAGAAAAAATACCTCTTTGGAATACGGAGGCTGGTTGGTTAGGGAAAGAACCTTTTGAAGATGAACATAAAGGAGCAGCTTATGTTGCTAGAGCTTATATTTTAAATTGGTTGGCAGGAGTTGAACGTTTTTATTGGTATTCTTGGGATAGTCCTTTTGGATTAAAGTTAAATATGACTACTGAAGATGCTAAGACTCTAACTCCTGCTGGTATTGCCTACGGACAAATTCAAAAATGGTTAGTAGGGGCAAAGATGGAAAGTTGTAATTCTAATTGGCGAAAAATATGGATGTGTCAGCTTACTCGCGATAATAATTATCAAGGTTATGTTATTTGGTATCCAGAGGGAAAGTTAGATTTTCAAATTCCCCAAGAATGGGGTATTAAACGAGTTAGTAATTTAGCAGGAGATAGCTATAAATTATCAGGTTTAAAATTAGAAATTGGTTCTTTACCTTTACTATTAGATAGTTATAGTCATTCTGATTTAGATTGAGACAAGATTTTCTTGCTGTGAAAGGGTTTTTAGCTGAAAAAGTATCCCATTCTTATTCGGAATTACTATAAATGAAGGGGTTGGGTGTCAGGGAGGAGTTGAAAGTAATAGCTGATAGCTGACTGCTTAGAATAGGATTAAGAATAATTATTATAGTCATTTTAAATAAGAATGAGACTATTTTTCGCCTGAAATACTTTCATAGCAAGAAACACTTGTCTCAATCTCAAGTGAAACGACTATAATTATGACAATTTCAAAAATACAATTTTCTACTTCTATATAAGAAGACTGATTACCCATATTTAAGAGAATTTATGCACATCTTAATCTCAGCTCTTAGTCGGTTCAATTGTCCTAGTGGTATTTGTAGATATGCTACTAATTTAGCTAAATGTTTAGGCGAGATTGAGCAAATTTCTAGAATTACTTTAGTATTAGGCAGTTGGCAAGAAAAATATTTTATTGAAGATTTACAAATTGATTCAGAAAAAATCAAAATTTTTCCAGTAAATATTAAAAATAGCTCTATTTATAGGAATATATGGTTTATTTTTCAACTACCTAAATTAACCAAAATTATTAACCCTGAATTGCTTCATATCTCTTTCCCTATACCGTTTATTAGATTTTTATTTCCCTGCTCTGTAGTAGCAACTATCCACGATTTTTATCCCTTTGAAAACCCAGATAATTTTGGATTTCCTAATTACATATTTAATCAATTATTCACTAAAATATGTGTCAAAAATGCTGATGGCATAACTTGTGTATCTCAAGTAACTTTATCCAGATTAAGATATTATTTTCCCAAGATTTATCGGAAAAAATTATCTACCGTAATTTATAACTATGTTAATTTTAAAAACATCCAATCTAAATCGATTAACATGATAGAAAATACTCCTTTTATTTTGGCTGTTGCTCAACATAGAAAAAATAAAAACTTAGATTTATTAGTACAAACTTATGGTTTCTTAGTTCAGAATGAGCAAATAAATTCTCAAACTAAATTAGTTATTGTTGGTAGCGAAGGTCCTGAAACTAAGAAATTAGTACAATTAGTTAATAATCTTTCATTAGAAAAATCTGTAATCTTTACCTCATCTTTGTCAGATCCAGAATTATGCTGGTTATATCAAAATTGTGAGTTATTTGTTTGCACCTCTACTAGTGAAGGATTTTGCTTGCCTTTAGTGGAAGCATTATATTTTTCCTGTAAAATTGTTTGCTCTGATATTCCTATTTTGAGGGAAGTAGGTGATTCAAATTGTACTTATTTCAGTTTGGCAGGAGAAACTATTAAAATTTTATCCACAGCTATTATTAATGTCTATAGGCAGGATATAATTAAGTCTAAAATGAATAATTTTAGGTTTGGAAAAGCAACTGTAGTAGAAAAATATCTTGACTTTTATCATAAAATTATGTCGTGTAACTATGAATAAATATAAAATCAACAAATTTTGATCACGGGTAATCTAAAATCAGGAAACAATAAAAATTCGTATCTTTAAGTATCCATAATTTCCTATCAAATTCCTGAGAGCAAAAACTTTGACACATATCATGTAATCAATATAGATATTTCTCTATAAAAACAATCAAATATTAACAATAGGTAATACCAAATTCGGCAATCAAAGACACCTTTTTTTCTTCTCTCTAACCCTATCCCCATTTGCCCTATAGTTGATCTCCTCATCTCCACAACAGGAGACTTTATAAATCGGATCTACTAGTCAAATTAAATTGATGCACATAAAAAAGTTTAAATTAATTTTTTCAGAAAAATTATGAGAATCCTCAGTATTCATAATCGTTATCTAATTCGTGGGGGAGAAGATCAATCTCGTGAGTTGGAG
>JAKQYF010000080.1 GCA_023356535.1 Trichodesmium sp. MAG_R03
AAGCATTTTTCAGCACATCATTATTATTCAGATGAGCGATCGCCTCTGCCAACGAACTAGGCAAAGCATCTATTCCCCGCGCCTCCCTTTCTGCCTGCATCATATTACCAGGGTCAACCGCCACAGGTTCTCCCACATCAAGACCACGGTTAATGCCATCCAAACCAGCCACTATAACACTACCCAAAGCCAAATAAGGATTAGCAGAAGCATCAACAGTTTTCAATTCAAAATGAGTAGGAGAAGGCAGACCAAAATTACTCGGTACCCTCACAGCAGCTTCCCGGTTATCCAACCCCCAAGCACGAAAAGCGCCACTCCAAAAATGAGGGCGAATGCGACGATAAGAATTAACACTCGGAGTAGTCAGCGCCATTAAAGCAGGCAAATGTTCGAGAATACCAGCAATGAAACCACGAGCAATTTTAGAGACTCCCCCTATTCCATCTGAGTCAGGAACAATATTTTGCTCTCCTTCCCAGAGACTTAGATGTAAGTGGCAACCGCTACCTGCTTTGTTAGCAAAAATTTTCGGCAGAAAAGAAGCAGTAAGTCCATATTTGAGAGCTACTCCTCGCACTGTTTCCCGAAAACTTATTTGTCTATCAGCAGCTTGTAAAGCATCGGTATAGCAGATAGAAATTTCCTGTTGACCAGGACCAGACTCTGGATGATACCTTTCCACTTGAATTTTTTGAGCAATGAGACACTCAGCAATGTCATCAATAACAAGACGGTTAACATCCATTCCCAAGGTAGAAGCAAAAACTGTATTATCTGTGGGAACAATACCATCAGAATTAGATTTCAACAGATAAAATTCATTTTCAAAAGCAGCTTTGATTTCTAAACCGGCTTTTTTCCCAGTAGCGATCGCTTGTTTCAGAAACCCACGGGGACACAAAGACCAAGGAGAGCCATCTTTAAACATATCACTAACTACACTAGCATGAGTAGGAGCGTAGGGTAATATATGGAGAGTAGACCAGTCAGGAACTAACCAAGCTTCCTCCACCGGAGCCAGACCTGTTTCAGGAATTAGCACATCATACATAACCGGGATACCTTGTTGAGCTACTGTAATGCTAACTCCTGTATCGAAGTGTTCTGGTAACACATCAACATGGAATGCTTTGGAGCGAATAATATTGGCATTGTCACAAAAGAGGATACGAACGAACTTTGTACCTTTTTTTTTGAGGTATTTGAAAATCTCTTTTTGTCGGTTTTGTTTTTTATCGTTCATATTTTCAAGATATTTTCATCGAATAAGGAACAGTTGTAGGTTGGGCTAAATGACAGCGCAACCCAACAAAAATTTTTATGGGAATAGGTTTTTTAGTGACAGCGGTTCTTTATGGGTAGACCATTTTAGAGACCTTCGATGGAACATCCCTACCATATATTAATAGTAAGATTTCCTAACTTTAATACATGGTGCTATATCTGTTGGGTTTCGTTACCTCAACCAAACCTACAACAGCTCTTGATTTACCCAAATAACTTCTAAATTCTAAATTCTTTAACCCTCAATATAACTATCAATAACTTTCATAATATTAACCCCTGTTAATCTCACATAATTATCCATATATTTAGCACCAGGAGTAAAAAGTGGCAAATTTTGTCTATAAATAGGCAGCCAAAACTCACTATTAATACTCCAACTCCTGACAATAGTTTGATGATTTTCCAGATAATTTTGAATCAAATATTCATAGACAAACTGTTTTCTAATACTTCTATTTTTAATTTCCTCTCTGTTTCCAGGATTCAGATAATAGTCAAAATTAGCATATTTAATATCAATGATTTGGATAGAAATTTGGCTCATAATTTTTTTCAGGAAATTCCCAAAAATTTGATTAATTTCTTTCAGAGAGCGGAGTCTATCCTTATCCCGAAATAATGATAAATAAAATATATTATCTTTCAGCAAAGATTCAGACCCCAATATATAATCAATAAAGCGTTGAAAAAATCTGTCAGATGATAAAATCCCAAATTTCAAAGCCAAATAAAATACATGATTCAAATTTTTCATCATATCTAATTGTTCAATATTAAAATCATCCAATATTTCCCAGTAAGAAAAAAAACCCTCTGGCAAAGAATAAACTTTCAATAACTCCCCCTCAAGCTGGCAGAATTTAGTTAACTCATAAAAAGTATGATTTTCCAGCTCATAATTTTGGTTAAGATAAGCAATTTTTAATTGATATTTATTACATTTGAAGCTAGTATAGTAGCGTAAATCATTCCAAATTTTAACCTTTTCAATTTGATATAAAGTCTTAGAAATTCTAGAATTTGAGCGGTCATCTTTAGACTGAAATGAAATAACTACAGCATCAGGAAAAATCTCTTTACCGTTGACGTGGAAAATATTACTCATATCGATAATTTTGTCAGTGTATCTCAAATGAGCAATTACCTCTGAAGCAATATATCGACTATTCAGATAAGAGACAAAACACGAACTTGTCTGTTTGAGCAAATAAGTTAAACACATTCCTTCCCAAACACTATGAAAATTATTAAATCCCCAGATTTTACCATCTTTTGTGTCATCCAATTCCCCAAATAAAAATTTCTCAATTGCATCATAAAAATCCCAATAATCTATATCTTTTAAAGCCGTATATTTATCAATTATCTCTAAAGCATCTCGTAAAGTCTCAATAATTAATGGATAATGAGTTTCATTAAATAAGCTATATTCATCCCCAATATATTTTTCCCGAAACCTAGTAGATAAAGCAGCAATTTCGGGATTCACATTTTCCCCTAATTTTTCCTGAATCTCACTAAATAGATAACAATACATTGCCACAATATCAGAAGCTTCATAAGATATTTGTTGCCTAGATGCATCAATAGAATCTATAAATATTGCACCATTACTTAGGAAAATAGCTTTATGAAGATAGCGATGAATTTTACCATAGTCTATAACTTCAGACTTACTAAGACGAGAGACAAATGCTAATATTTTTAACTCATCGTAGATATCTAATATATTATCTAAGGCATCAAGTTTGCTATAAAAAATACTTTCTTGATCCTCTTTAACAACAACTTCTTTTCCCACTTCCTGATTCAATACACCGTCACGGTCATTAACTTTAATATTTTTGTATAAATATCCTTTTTCTTGATAGATTTTCTGGATAATTTTCAGGATTTTATAGAGTTTAAAAAATAATTCACATTTAAAATCAAACCCATCAATATTTGGGTCGTCCCGAGTAAATCCTTTTGGTAAATGAAAAATTAACTTACCTCTCTTTTTCTCAATGCCAACAAAAGAATATTTAGGATTAACTTGAGGTTTTAATTCGGCAAAATTTATCATTTTTTTCTCTGAACGAGCCATACAACAATAAGTAATTTAAATACACAAAAGCTCAGTAATTATAAAACTAAAATACTCATTAACTCCTGCCATTACTCAAGTACTAAACTTAGTAAAAAATTTAAAAAATTTATATTAATTTCCCAAAATATTACTACAAAACATTGAGCAACTGTTAGGAGTTAAGAAATTCCTAGAGGTTTCCTCTTCAAACCCCCATAGAAATTTAAGAACCATCAATTAATATTAAACCAACTTTGATACAATTCCTATTATTGCTATATCCGCAATAAAAGTATCGACTACCTGAGTCTCAGACAGAGCAAACATTCTTATTCCTACATTCCCAATAAAAGTATTGACTACCTCAACATCAGAATCAGCATCAAAGCCAGTCAAAAAATTAATATTATTCTTAGTTATACTTTTGCTTTTCTCTCATCCAGATAAATTATCCTATTTTTTACTGTATGTTCGACTAAAAAAAATTAAACACATACCCTGAAAAAAAATTTAGAAACCAAACCCCTACAGACTACTCCTATTCAAAAAAAAGTCATTTAAAAAGTCAACCATTCACAAGAAATAATTCCATCAATAAAATCATCAGATAAAGCAACAAAATCAGAATAAGTAATTAACTTAATACTTTGGCGATCGCCCTTCGACAACAAACTTTCCAAAGGTCTTCTATTTCTAGGAAATACACTATCCCATAAATAGAACATTAACTTATTTTCTATAGATTCTTTAGTAACTTGATTATTCTCTGACTTCAAAAACCAAACACCAATTTGTTTATCTTCTATGCGCCGAATCACTTGATGATTAACCTTAATAAAATCATTTAGCTTATTCACAAAATCCAACCATTTTTCCTCCCTACCTTCTATCACGATATCCTTAGTTTTTTCCCTTCCATAACCAGGTACATCCACATATTCCCAATCCCACCTTCTTTTAAAAGCACTATCTAAATAATATATAGACTCATCCGAAGTATTAATAGTAGCAATAATTGATAAATTTTTAGGAATAGAAATTCTCTGACTAATCAAATTTTCTAATACTCGTAAACCATCCCAATTATCATTCATTTCTAGTTTCATTTTTGTCATCTGACAAAAAACATCAAAATTACTTCCATCCACCTGTATATTTTTATCCGTTGTTTGAGCATCATATCCCATAGCTCTTAATAAAGCAACTATTTCCAACTCTGATAAATTCACATCATAAGTTGACCAATTATCTATTTCTCTATCCAATAATTGAAAAATAGGACCAAAAATAGCAGCAGGATTTCCCCTATTTAATTCATCAATTACTAAAAGTACATTTTTGTTACTACCATCAATTAAATATTTATATGCTAACCCTAATACTTGGAGAAAATGACCAGGATAAAACTTATAAATAACAGCACCACCAGCAGTAGTTTGTGGCAATAACTTTCCCAGAAAATCTGAATATGTATATTCAGGGTAAAAGACAGTTTTAATTGTATTTTCTAAGGACTTTTTTTGCTCATTCCATTGAATTTGTAAGGAATTATTTGCTATCTCCCGTACTTTATAACTTTTGCCTGTACCTGGGCTACCAAATAGAATTTTTTGAATAGGTTTAGTTATTTGAATTATTTCTAACATATTTGGGCTACGAAGTCATCATCTAAAAAAGCTCGCCTGTGAAATATAAGACTCTTCTGTTTCCACAACTTCTATCCTATATAGTTCATACAACTGAAAAAGGGAAAAAATTCATGATTTTTGATTAACTATTGTTAGCATCTATATAATTTCCTTTACCTGCTTTTTCCAAGATAATCAATAATATTGTAATATAAAGTTTATTATCTGCAACTCAAAAACAAAAAAAGCCTCCCTTCTAGGGCGAGGCTTTAAACCCATTTTTTTTGTAAAACAATGACAGTTCCTGGAATGACTCATTTCATTAAAACACCCATTGAAGACTTATACCCAAACATTTCCGATAAAGGACATCAACTTTGTCAACAGTGGATAGAGAAATGTAATGCTGGAAAATCACTATTTTATGAAGTTGCCGAGTTAGTTAAGGCAGAAGTTGAGCAATGGACCCGAGCAACAGGGGAAAAACCCACCTACCCTCAAATTCGTAAACAGTTGTTTGCCAATGATCTCATCAAAAAATTTGAGAAGACGCGAACTGGTTCTGTGAACCTTGTTTTTAGTGCTGCCCGTGCAGATATTCGAGTTGATCTAGGGTATCAAAAACGTATTAAGGACTGGGAAAATACTACTAGAGAGCGTCTTCACCTTAACCCTAAATTAGAAATACCCACTTATGTCAGTCGCCCTAATTTTCATTGGTGTCCTTATGTTGCCACCAATGACTGGGAAGAAGAATTTTTAGGCTGTGTTTGGGACATTGGCACCAGTATTATGGGTCAGTCATCCCCTAATATTCGTAACTATAGCGTAGGAACCAAAAGATTAATCAGTGTAGTAGACTATTTATCCCAACTCTTTCCTAATTTTCAACCCCGAAGAATTTTAGATATGGGTTGTTCTGCGGGGGGTTCAACCATCACCATAACCATGCAGTTTCCCCAAGCACAAGTTCATGGCATAGATGTATCTTCAAGTATGCTGAGTTGTGGCCATGCTTTATCTGTAGCTCATGATTTACCAATACATTATCATCAAATGGATGCCAGCAAAACAACCTTTGCTGATGGTAGTTTTGATTTGATAGTCAGTAATATTGTTTTTCATGAATTACCCAATAGCATCAGGCGCAAAGTCATCTTAGAATGTTCTCGTCTACTTTCTTCTGGAGGTATTATGGCACATATTGAAGGAGGTACTTATATGGCACCCACTAATATATTCCAAAAGTTATGGCGTGAGTCAGATATCCGTACCAATAATGAATGGTATATCGGTAACGCGAGCATAGAAAAGTTAGCAATGTATATTAAAGAAGCCAATTTAAGTACGGAAGCCGGTTTATTACAAAAAATCACCCCTTCTTCTGAGTTCTTTGAAGGGGCCCTTCTTATTGGGGGACGAAAAAGATAACTTCTGACAGTGGATGCCATATCTCTGAGAGCAGCAGCATTATTGCAGACTTTTCCTAGAAAATACCAATTTTTCCTCCTTATGAATCATTTGTTGTAAAGTTAGGTCGGTTAGTAGCAAAAAGTATTCTTAACCATGTTCAGGAAATTAAGTTAGGGAGTATTGTTGAAGTCTAAGTATTCCTGATTATCTATATATCTTTGAATATTTGTCAATATTTCTTTTAAATACTGGACTACTTTATTTTTAATTTCTATCAGTTCATCAGCACCTTTATGATTTCCTACTTCGGCAAAAGATTTAATGCCATGTGCTAAATCATTTCTATTATTCTTAACTAGATATAAATCTTCACCATTAGTTGTGTTTTCGTAATTTGTTTGGGAAGAAAATCCATATTTTTTTGCTGTTTCTCTAATCAATTTACTATCAATATTTCCAGAAAATAGTTCTTCTCTATTAAATCCAATTTTAACAATATCAAGAGATATGTCCTCAATTTCGTTTAAAATTTTATCAGGGTTTCTACGTTTTAGGTTAACCAAAATAATTTTCTTTAATTCAGGTCTAATCCCATCAAAAGAAACACCTTTATTTTGTAGTTCATCAAAGATTGCTTCTATAGCATTTTTTATAGTAGATTCTATTAAATTGTAAAGTAATAAATAGGCACTTGCTTTCAGAGTCTTTTCTAACTCATTGTCTATTTTTTTAGCTTTATTATTTACTTGACTTTCTTTAATTAATTTTACTTGTTCTTGCTCTAAATCTTGCAGAAAAATAAAATATTTACTTACCTCTTCAGAACGTTCATTAAAATCTTGAAATACCAATGATATATTTGCCATTATTTACCTAATAGTTGATCTCTAACATATTCAATACGTCGAATTACCTTCTTATTAGAACTACTTGCATCACCTTTTGTGTAATTTTGAAAATTACTCTTAGAAGCATCCAGCAAATCATCTCCTTGAAAATGAAGATTATTTTTTTCTCTCAAAGCAAGAGCAACACCTACAGAAAGAGATTCAAATTTAATCCTAGTAGTTGTTTGATTTAATTTTTTACCTGAACGAAAACCATTGGGAAAAGATTTTTCGACAAATTCTATCATTGTTTCAAATTCATGTTGCATTTTCTCTAAATCTATATTTTTATTATTATTAGCACTTTTCAAATATTCATCAAGAAATTGAATTACCCCAAATTTACTATCAAAAATTTTATACCTATCCAAGAAAGCAAAAAAACGTAGTACAAATTCTTGAGGATCTCGTCGATCAATAGCTACTTCAGAAAAATAACAAAGATTTTTAAATTTTTGTGCTTTTGATAATTTTTCAATTAAATCAGTAACTTTTCCTGGGTATATACCTCTGCGTTTTTCCATTTCATTCAACTCTATACTACCTGTATTAATCCGTTCAAATAAATCCCTTCGTGTTTCCTCATCTGAATCTGCAGTAAGTTGAATTATCCGAACAGTAACTCTTTTGAAACGTCTCTGACGAGAAAGAAGTAAGTCTTCAAATATAAAATTATTTAGTTTACTTAACTTTTTTAAGTTACACAGTGTTAGCTCATTATTAATAAATCTATTTAGGGTGCGGATACGTTGAGTACCATCAATAATTTCTAAACGAGCTTCATCCTCTTCATTTTCTTGCTCATTAATATCAGCAATAAATATAGGAGGTATTGGTAATCCTAAAAATACAGACTCAATAAACTTTGACTGCCTTTCTTCATCCCAAGTCATCTCTCTTTGATAATCAGGTATAAATAACTCATTAGTATCGTTTTCTATTCCGTCCATATATTTCTGAACAATAACTTCTACTGGATATTCTGTTGTTCGATAATTAACAGCTTTTTGCTTTTCTCTAATCTCAACTTCAGCAGCTTCTTTCTTTTCCTGAGTTATTTTTGCTTTACTATTAGTCGCTTTTGGCTTTCCTGGCATATTTTTTTTAGATAAGTTATTTAATATTCAAAGTATATTATAGCTTGAAATACCTTTTATCAACCCAATATTTAAGATATAGCAATTCCCTCATAGGTTGTCAAATTTTATCATATGGGTACCCAAACAGAAATGGGGTTGAGAAACCAAACCCCTACAGTTTTTTCACAAATCATTTCATACTGCTATAGTGAGATATTATTATAATATTTAATTAAAATTTTCCAGAACTTAGCTGATATCTTAATAACCCACAAATCCCTAAAGAGCAAAAATTAATAATAAATTTGCAACAAGTTATTCGAACTATTAATTTTTGACTAAGTTTGTTTAAACTTTGAGAAGAGCATTTTATATTAAATCTTGAGAACCTATAAAATTATCTGTGTGGCGACCTCTTACTCTTAAATCAGCAAGATGTAAAATTATTTCAATCTGTTTGGCCTGACCTTATACCATTTTCAAAAAATATTGTTACAGTAAAATAGGTATAAAATTATAATAATGACCACCAAATATATACAATAGTGCATAAGCTAATACGCATTTTAAATGAGTATTAGCTTAGTTAGAATTTAGAATTCATAATTTAGAATTTATAATTTAGAGAATATTTGGTATAAAAAATTATATACCTATTCTTCCCGCCCAGCCTTTCTATTTCAGTATTCTTGCTGTTGATAAAATAGGTGAAAGAAGGATCAGGTATCTTCATATCAATAAAGACTTTCTTACCCTCCTTTCAACTCAGACTAATTATTACTTTAAGTTATTGCAATCCAGTTGAATTAATTTGATTCAGGTACTTAGTATGACTATTTTATTATTAAAAAAACTAGGTTTTGTTGCATTTATACTTTTATGTTTAACTACATTTTTTGAGTATCCTTCTTTCTCAAAAAACTATACTAAAAATCAAAAGTTTTCAGCCAATGAAAATAAGATATTGAAACTTAACAAACCTCAGTCAGTTAAAAAACATGCAAATAAACATTCAAATAAATATACAAGAAATGGAATAGAAATATTTAAAGATGGCTGTATCATCAAAAGCTTGAAATTAAGAAATGGCATTAATCTCAAAATAAAACAAAACTGTAATTAGAGCAAACTGAATAAATATGGAACTCGTATATAACCTTTCTAAATTGGATATGAAAACCGAATATATCAGAAGTTGAATACCACTTATTATAATATATGCTGATAATTCTATCTATATCTATACTTCAATCCCAACTATAATAAAAAGTATTCAATCGGACATGATAACTGATAACTGAAATGACACAAACACCACCACCTCGTCCCCCAGTTCCACCACCTCCAGGAGGCCGTGGTTTACCACCTCGTCCCCCAGCTCCGCCACCTCCAGGGGCAAAAAAACAATCAGCAGCTTCTCCAAAACCTTCCAATTCTTCACCAGCATCACCTCCAAGTCCTGATCAAACAATTCTTCCAAGAAAAACTGCACCAAAAGAGCAAACAGGAATTTCTTCGGGTGTAGGACTTGGACCCGGACAAGTAAAATTGACAGAAATTGTCCGGCGGGCTGAACAAGAGGGAATTTCAGATGTTCACTTGGGTGTAAATGAAATACCAAGATTTCGCAAGCGTGGTGACCTTGTACCAATTGATTATCCAGAGACCGACTTAGGTACTTTTATGAGTTGGCTGCGGGAAATTCTCAAGGATGATGAAATTCGGGCATTTCAGGAACATCTAGACTTTGACGGTGCAGCTGACCTAGGTTTTGTCCGAATACGGATTAGCTTGTTTGATTCTCTTGCAGGTCCGGCCATGGTATTACGACTGATTGGTGCGAAAATTCTCAAGATGGATCAACTCAAGTTGCCAGAAGTTTTTAAGAAAGTTTGTTACTACCATAAAGGATTACTTTTGGTGACAGGGCCAACAGGTTCTGGTAAGTCCACTACCATGGCAGCGATGATTGATTTTATGAATGATACTTTTCCTTATCACATCATCACTATTGAAGACCCTGTAGAATTTGTCCACGAAAGCCGGAAAGCTTTAATCAAGCACCGAGAAGTAGGTAGACATACGCTGAAATTTTTCAATGCCCTCAAAGGTGCTCTCCGTCAAGATCCTGACCTTATGTTAGTTGGAGAAATTCGAGATAAGGAAACGGTGGGAATTGCAATTAAGGCAGCATCTACAGGACACTTGGTGATGGGTACTTTGCACACTAACAGTGCAGTCAAAACTATCACTCGTATTTTGGATATGTTTTCCGCGGAAGAACAACCAGCAATTAAATTGGCTCTTTCGGAAATTCTGGTAGCGATTATTGCTCAGTTATTATGTAAAACTACTGATGGTAAACGAGCGGCTTTCCATGACATTTTGATTAATACTGATGTAATTAAGGAGTATATTCTCAAAGACCAGTATGAAGACATTCAGCAGATCATGCTTAAAGATACTTATGAAGGTATGACTACCATGAACAGGTCTTTGTATGAACTTTATCAAGATGGTAGAATCACTGAAGAGATAGCAATCAATCAGTCACCTTCCCCAAACGAAATGGCTCAAATGCTACGGGGCAGAATTTAAAATATTATTAAATTTTCAACAATATGTAGTTTTTATAATAACCATTCAAAACTTTGGCTAACAATAATGACGTAGGGACATTCTATGGAACGTCCCTACCTATTCTTTAAAAAGATTTTTTCAGCAAGCTCTACATATGACACAAACTCTTGAGACTAATTAGGGTTTATTGATTAATCATAAAAGCATTGACATATAAAAGCTTGAGCCTAATTGGGGTAGTAAAAAGTACTAGCTTTTTGCTGGTAAAAGGCTGAAAAAGTTAGGATTTCGGGCACTCCCATGGCAGAAAAATGAAGGGGCAAATATATCCAACTACCTCTTCTACCAATTCCCCGTTCCTCTGTAGGGACGTTGCATAACAAAAACCCATTTCATGTCCCGTAGCTAAACGTCCCTAGCCCCACCTAGACGGGTGGGTGTTGATATGGGTCCTTATGAATTTAGAAGGTAGCTAAAGTATAAGCGTGAGTTATATCAATCTAAACTAATCATTTATTCTGATTCCATAGTAGTTTCTTCTTGATATTCTTCATTTGTATCAATAGAATAATTTTCTATTGACTTATTGACATCCTCCCCGGCCTAAAGGCACTGGGCTTACTACCGAGCCGTAGCCCCTCGGCGGGTTGACATTTCACAGGCTGCTGCTACTTTGGCAGTAGTCTGGCTGCTGGCCTCAATGTCCGTTTTTTGTCTTGGTATGCCCACCCGCGACTAATATATTTCTTGTGAACTAAAAAGCATCACAACATAACCTGTGAAAAAAATCAACTAAAAAGTCCCCCGCTTATGGGCAAGGCTTTAAACCCAATTTTTCGGTAACTTCTTCTGCATTTGGAGTTGGCTTAGAAGTTTCTGGCAAAGGCATTTCTTATACTTGCCAAGGTTTATTAAGGTTTTTGGTCAACTATTACTCGTCTTCAATTTCAAGCTCTTTTGTAATATTTAAAACTTCTTCTACTTCTAATTCTTCATTAGTAGGTTCAATGGTGGGAATTTCTTCCAATTCTTCATTAGTAGTAATTTCTTCTGTTTGTAGTTCAACAAAAGTTTCTTCTACTTCTAATTTTTCAGCAGTAGGTTCAGTAGTGGGAATTTCTTGTAATTCTGGTTCGACCAAAATTTCTTCTACTTCTATTTCCTCATCAATAGGAATTTCTTCTGTTTCTAGATCGACAAAAGTTTCTTCTACTTCTATTTCCTCATCAATAGGAATTTCTTGTAATTCTGGTTCGACCAAAATTTCTTCTACTTCTATTTCCTCATCAATAGGAATTTCTTCTGTTTCTGAAGTTATTTCTAGTTGTGGTTCCTCGTAGATGTATTCCGGAACAACTATACTAAGTGCTTGTTTAAGTGAAATTTCTCCTCGAGTTATTTTGCTGAGAGTATCTTCCCCATCAGGTTTGTAGGTAATCAAGTGAGCTGTATTATTATAAACATTATTAAGTGGATTACCTGATTCATCAATATATTCTAACTTGACCCAATTTTTTCCTGGATAGAACCCTTCTAAATATATTGGTTGCCATTGATCAGTGATAAAACTATTTCCATTAATAGTAACACGAATACGCCAATCAGCTATTTCATCTTCAGGATCTTCAGGATCTTCTATCGCTACCGAGGGTAATGGTATATTAGTAAGGTAGTAGTCAATCATAATAGGTTCCGCACCATAACTACCTATCGGACTATTGTAAGTTAACAATGGCTTGTTTGGAGCAGGATTATTATTTCCAGTTTTGGTAAAGATGTGAAATGTAGTTTGAGCGTAAGCACCTTCATTCTTAAAACTTTCATCCCACGGACGACAGGCAAAAACTCTTAGGGTATGAGTACCTGGTTCTAAGTCTGATAGCACAATGGATTCATTAAGATTATAAATTTTTGTGTAATGTTGATTATCTAAGATAACTTCTATATAAGGTCCCATGTTTAAGTTGGACTTGAATATAGGTAAATCTTGGAGCTGTAGTTGCACAGTAATATTGTTGTCTTCAAATATTTGCTCCGGTTGTGGACTTTGTATTACTAGCTGAGGTTTATATCTGTTGAGCGCTTGGCCCAGTTGTTGAATTATCTCCGGTGGGGAAACTTCAGATATTTTAGGGGTGGTAAAAATGATTGGAGATTCTTGGGGACGAATTTGAGATGATTCAGAAAAGCGATCGCTACAACCAACTAAACCAGATATTAAAACTACTGTAATTAGGAATGTGATAATTTTTCTGAGGTATTTTGCTTGCAAATTTATACCAAACACTGACGATACTCCTATAATTTTCAACCAAAAATAAAGGGTTTTACTTAGAATAAATAAGGGATTAGAGACATTAGATATGAAAGTCTTGTAATTCAGTTAGAGATATAATTTATATCAAATTCGGGTCTTAATACATGTACTTTTTCAAAGTCCTCTCTAAGCATCTCCCCTACTCCCCATCTCATCAACGGAGATACCCTATAAAGTCTTTTTATTGCTCTTAACTATTTCGTAACATTTTTTTTCAAATTGGTATAAGTAACTAGACAGTGCGAAGTTCTGGTAATAATTATTGCTAGATAAGGCTTTCAGCCATCTCAACGTTAGAAAATCTCTCGAAAAAACTGTAGGTGTTGTAAAGCTTTTCCAGTAATACTTTCAGCATTCAAAGCCAATCATTTTTGAGAAGAACTTTGTACTCTCCAGTAAGTAAGTTGGCGTTAAAAATTGTCACTATACAACAAAATATAAAGACCAACCAACTCAACTGTTTGGAGTAGCTTGGAGTTAGCAGACAAATCTTCATATAGCTAAGTTTTTTCATACCTACCTACATTAATAGCCCAGGACTTAGGCAAAATACAAACATACACAGTAATATAGAGGTTAACAGCCGTTAACAGCTTACAGCAGTTTTCATTTCAGTCAACCACAGTAGGGACGTTGCATGCAACGTCCCTACAAGGTTTTGGTTATGGCGATGTAGTTCATCAATTTGAAAAGCGCTGTATAGTGGTTATGGGGAAGTCTTGTAGCTAATAGCTATAGTTAATAGTTAAGTTTTGTAAAATATTAGGTAATATACCTTGACTTTTTTGCTCTGTCATGAATAGATAAAAATCTTTTATTAATTTTTTATCAAGAAATTTTAATAATTGTAAACATGCAACTTAAACATCTCAAGCAAGTCTATAATCACCTAAAGAACTTCCCAATGTACATGGAATTGGTAAAAACCAATCTATGTATTTGATAAGGTTTTCAACAACATCAATAATTTAATTAGTTGTCTTTGAGAGAGGAGAGTCTTCATGACAATAAGTCCTCCAGAGCGCGAGGCAAAGGTAAGAGTAACTGTTGATTCTGACCCCGTACCTACTTCTTTTGAAAAGTTTGGTAAGCCTGGTCACTTCAGTCGGTCTCTATCCAGAGGACCAAAAACCACTACCTGGATTTGGAACCTCCATGCTGACGCTCACGACTTTGATAGTCATACTTCTGATTTAGAAGATATATCGCGCAAAATCTTCAGCGCACACTTTGGCCACCTAGCCGTAATTTTTGTTTGGTTAAGTGGCGCATATTTTCATGGCGCTAAATTCTCCAACTATGAAGCTTGGTTAGCAGACCCTACAGGAATTAAACCAAGTGCTCAAGTTGTATGGCCAGTTGTTGGCCAAGGAATTTTAAATGGTGATGTTGGTGGTGGTTTCCACGGAATCCAAATCACCTCTGGATTATTCCAATTATGGCGTGCTTCTGGCATAACCAATGAATACCAACTGTACTGCACAGCAATAGGTGGCTTAGTAATGGCCGCCCTGATGATGTTTGCTGGTTGGTTCCATTATCATAAGAAAGCACCTAAGTTGGAATGGTTTCAGAACGTGGAATCAATGATGAACCACCACTTAGCCGGTTTACTAGGTTTAGGTTGCTTATCTTGGGCAGGTCACCAGATTCACATTTCTCTGCCAATTAATAAGTTATTAGATTCTGGGGTAGCACCAGAGGATATTCCCTTGCCCCATGAATTTCTTTTTAATAGAGGCTTGATGGCAGAGTTATACCCTAGTTTTGCCAAAGGTTTAACTCCATTCTTTACATTAAATTGGGGTGAGTATGCTGACTTTCTCACCTTTAAAGGTGGTCTAAACCCTGTAACAGGTGGCTTGTGGTTATCTGATACAGCTCATCATCATTTAGCACTAGCGGTATTATTTATTGTAGCTGGCCATATGTACCGGACAAACTGGGGCATTGGTCACAGCATGAAAGAAATTTTAGAAGCTCATAAAGATCCACTCCTCATAGGTGGTGAAGGTCATAAGGGTCTATATGAAGCTTTAACAACTTCCTGGCACGCTCAGTTAGCGATTAACTTGGCCATGCTAGGCTCTCTTAGCATCATTGTGGCCCACCATATGTATGCAATGCCACCATATCCCTATATTGCTACTGACTATCCAACTCAGTTATCCCTATTTACACATCATGTATGGATTGGTGGATTCCTAATTGTGGGAGCTGGAGCTCATGGTGCTATCTTTATGGTGCGGGATTACGATCCAGCAAAGAATGTTAATAACGTATTGGATAGAGTCATTCGTCATCGGGATGCAATTATCTCTCACCTGAACTGGGTTTGTATTTTCCTGGGCTTCCATAGCTTCGGATTATACGTTCACAATGATACTCTGCGAGCATTAGGTCGCCCCGATGATATGTTCTCTGATGATGCTATTCAACTACAGCCAATCTTTGCTCAGTGGGTACAAAATATTCATACCTTGGCTCCTGGTAATACTGCTCCTAATGCTTTAGCATCCGTTAGCCCAGCTTTTGGGGGTGACTTAGTAGCAGTAGGCGGCAAAGTAGCAATGATGCCAATAACGTTGGGTACTGCGGACTTTATGGTTCACCATATCCATGCTTTTACTATCCACGTTACAGTTCTAATCCTGCTCAAAGGTGTACTGTATGCTCGTAACTCTCGTCTAATTCCAGATAAGAGTTCACTAGGCTTCCGGTTCCCTTGCGATGGTCCTGGCCGTGGTGGTACTTGTCAAGTTTCTGGTTGGGACCATGTGTTCCTAGGTCTTTTCTGGATGTATAACTCACTGTCAATTGTGATTTTCCACTTTAGCTGGAAGATGCAGTCAGATGTTTGGGGAACAGTAGACCCAGATGGTATAGTAAGTAATATTACTGACGGTAACTTTGCTGAAAGTGCAATAACCATCAATGGTTGGTTGCGTGACTTCCTTTGGTCACAAGCAACAAATGTTATTTCATCCTACGGTTCAGAACTGTCTGCTTATGGTTTGTTGTTCTTAGGTGCACACTTTGTTTGGGCATTTAGCTTAATGTTCTTGTTTAGTGGTCGTGGCTATTGGCAAGAGTTGATCGAGTCTATTGTTTGGGCTCATAATAAGTTAAAAGTTGCTCCAGCAATTCAGCCTCGTGCTTTAAGTATCACTCAAGGCCGGGCAGTAGGAGTAGCTCACTATCTCCTGGGTGGAATTGCTACAACTTGGGCATTCTTCCTCGCTAGAATAATTGCAGTAGGATAGAATGCAATAACATTTTAAGATTCTTCCTTGGGGATTGACTTATTCCTTAATCCCCAATTAAATCTAAATTCTCAAAGACTCGCGAGACCTTAGATATTAAAAATTTATGGCTACAAAATTCCCAAAATTCAGTCAAGACCTGGCACAAGATCCAACCACCCGTCGGATATGGTATGGCATTGCTACAGCCCATGACTTTGAAACCCACGATGGCATGACAGAAGAAAATCTTTACCAAAAGATTTTTGCTTCTCACTTTGGCCATCTAGCAATCATTTTCCTCTGGACTTCTGGTAACCTGTTCCATGTTGCCTGGCAAGGAAACTTTGAAGAGTGGATTAAAGATCCTTTAAGTATAACTCCAATTGCTCACGCAATTTGGGATCCTCAATTTGGTGAAGAGGCTGTAGATGCTTTTACCCAAGCTGGAGCATCTAACCCAGTAAATATTGCATACTCTGGTATTTACCACTGGTGGTACACCATCGGCATGAGAACAAATGGAGACTTGTATCAGGGTTCTATATTTCTCTTGGTATTGGCATCCTTGATGTTGTTTGCTGGTTGGTTACACCTCCAGCCCAAGTTCCGTCCTAGCTTAGCATGGTTCAAAAACGCTGAATCCCGCCTGAATCACCATTTGGCAGGTCTATTCGGTGTTAGTTCCTTAGCTTGGACTGGTCACTTGGTTCACGTTGCAATTCCTGAATCTCGTGGACAGCACGTTGGTTGGGATAACTTCCTGACGACTATGCCTCATCCAGCAGGTTTAGGCCCATTTTTCACAGGAAATTGGAGCGTTTATGCTCAAAATCCTGACACTGTTAACCATGTGTTTGGTACTTCCGAAGGTGCGGGAACTGCAATTCTGACTTTCTTAGGTGGTTTCCATCCTCAAACTGAGTCCCTGTGGTTAACTGATATGGCTCATCACCACTTGGCGATCGCAGTTATCTTTATCATAGCTGGTCATATGTACCGGACTAACTTTGGTATTGGTCACAGTATCAAAGAAATTCTCGATTCCAAAGCTGGTTTAATCAGTGGAAAGAGTCAAGGCCAGTTTAACTTGCCTCACCAAGGGTTATATGAAACTCTAAATAACTCTCTACATTTCCAGTTAGCATTAGCTCTAGCTTCTCTTGGTGTAATTACTTCCTTGGTAGCACAGCACATGTATGCTCTGCCTCCTTATGCTTTTATGGCAAGGGATTACACTACAATGGCAGCACTTTACACCCACCACCAGTATATTGCTGGTTTTATCATGGTAGGTGCATTTGCTCATGGTGCGATTTTCCTAGTCCGGGATTATGATCCTGAGCAAAACAAAGGTAACGTTCTGGATCGTGTATTAAATCACAAAGAGGCAATCATCTCTCACTTGAGTTGGGTGTCTTTATTCTTAGGCTTCCATACTTTAGGCCTTTATGTCCACAATGATGTAGTGGTAGCTTTTGGTACTCCTGAAAAGCAAATATTGATAGAGCCAGTATTTGCTCAGTTCGTTCAAGCTGCTTCCGGAAAAGCTTTATACGGCATGGATGTACTGTTGTCTAACTCTGATAGTCTTGCTTCCACAGCTGGTGCTGTATGGTTACCAAATTGGTTAGAAGCTATTAATAGCGGTACAAACTCTTTGTTCTTAAGCATTGGGCCTGGAGATTTTTTGGTTCACCATGCGATTGCTTTAGGTTTGCATACCACCACGTTGATTCTAGTCAAAGGTGCGTTGGATGCCCGTGGTTCCAAATTAATGCCAGATAAGAAAGATTTTGGCTACGCATTCCCTTGTGATGGCCCTGGTCGTGGGGGTACTTGCGATATCTCTGCTTGGGATTCTTTCTACTTAGCTATGTTCTGGATGTTAAACACCATTGCATGGGTGACATTCTACTGGCACTGGAAGAATATATCTGTATGGCAAGATAACTTAGCTGAGTTTAATCAATCTTCCACTTATTTAATGGGTTGGCTCCGTGATTATCTGTGGGAGAACTCTGGTCCGTTAATTACTGGCTATGACCCTTATGGAACTACTAACTTATCTGTTTGGGCTTGGATGTTCTTATTTGGACACCTAGTTTGGGCGACTGGTTTTATGTTCCTTATCTCTTGGCGTGGTTACTGGCAAGAGTTGATTGAAACTATTGTTTGGGCACATGAGCGTACTCCTCTAGCTAACTTAGTTCGTTGGAAGGACAAACCTGTTGCTCTTTCTATTGTTCAAGCTCGTGTTGTTGGTTTAGCTCACTTTACTGTTGGCTTTGTCCTTACCTACGCGGCGTTCTTGATAGCTTCTACTGCTGATAAGTTCGGTTAATTTTGATAGATTAGCTAAACTCTAGTTGAAGTAATTTAGCTAAATCGTGGAGAAGCCTCACGCCATAATCTTTGATTTGGCGTGAGATGGATCGACGGTCAATGAATGGGACTCGATGTCCCATTTATTGACCATCAGGGCTTACCCACGGACACTACATCCATTGAGGACAAATAGCTCTTGCCGCTACATAGGGTTAACAAAAACCTGGTTGAGCTTTTTCTAGAAGACAAAAACCTGTACAATACTAGACATACCTGTACATAATGTCTAGGATGCACTATAGACCGAATGAATTTGCTGATAAAGCCTGAGTCAGTGTCAAAACATTACATCGATGGGACTCTTCTGGAAAACTGAAGCCATTAAGAACGATAGGGGGTCATCGGTACTATACAGATGAACACATTAATCAAATTAAAGGAATAGTAAAAAACCCCCGTATTAATGTAATTTATTGTCGGGTTTCCGGTTTATGCTCAAAAACCCGAACTATCGCTCCCAAGCCGAAGCAATGAAAGAATTCTGTACGGCTAATGGGATAACCATAGATAAAGTAATAAAAGAAATAGGTGGGGGATTAAATTTTAAACGGAAAAAATTTATAACACTGTTATCACAAGTTATGACTGGACTTTTGGTATTCAACATTAATACTAGGAATTAACTCTGATGGGAGTAAGTTTAATCCTTTTGTTACTGATGGCAACCAAGTACCTTTTTTAAAGTCTTCGACCCTCAATTTAATTGATTGTATTCGGTCTCTAATTGAACGGAATTTTCCGCAACAAGGCTTTTTCGTGCTCACTTTTACGACTAGCTTTACAGCGCTTTTCAAATTAATGAACTACATCGCCATAACCAAAACCTTGTAGGGACGTTCGCATTTTTGTTATGCAACGTCCCTACTGTGGTCTAGCGACATGAAAACTGCTATAAATGCTGCATGAGCATCATAAATTGCGTTCACTTTAAGATGATATGGTGATTTTTTTATCCCATCTGGTAGGGCCGAATGGCCATTCCCCCCTACGTTTAAGATTACTTTACGCAAATCGTATTTAGAAATAAAACTATGCTTACGTTGATAAGCTATGGCTTGATTAAAGCAATATCTACTTGCTACTAGCCACTGTTTCCAAAGAAGATGGAGACTTTTTTGTGGGTAAACTCTGATCTTTTGAGATTTGAGATGAATACTTTCGGAGTCCGTACAATCTGGCTGAGAAACAGTGGAGGATTGAAAGAATGTCTTCAACCATTTTTCTTTCGGGAGAAAGCTCAACTTTGTGGAGAAGCAGGATTTCGCAAGAGTGTTTGGCACAAAACCACTGCACCTGGCTTAAACGTAAAAAAGTGTATTGCAAAATACATTTTTTGATCACTGCACATAAGATTCTTACTTCCCACACTCCTCATCCTCCTCACAAGCTTTTCAGGAGTTCCTGATCAGGGATAGGTAAGTCAGGGGGGATACCTCCTGCCTTACCCTTCTAATAAACCTCCTCTATAAACTGGATTAAGCTACTTGCTCCTAATCATCATCATCTATTATCTCGGCTTTAGCTAGGGTGTCATCAAAAACAACGACACTAGACGAGTTAGAATCTAATACTTTAAGAAAGAAGTATTCATCACCCTCCTCATTCGAATCATTGATTAGATCAACCGTAACAGAGCATTCAAGATCATCTTTTTCAAAGATACACTGATCGCTCTTTTCTTCGTAGTCACTACCTGCCTCTGCACTGCCATTTCGTGTTTTATAATTCACTGTAACCTCCTCATCAATAGGTGCATTGAGATACAGGATAAACTCAACATTCCCACTCCTAGTATTCTCAATAGCTGAAGACCCTCTCACATTCACCGTGGTATGAAACTCTGGGTTCTGAGCGCTGTCATTATCCAGAATCTTGACCTTGGCACTAGGAACAGTCACACCCACACCTTGGATGTTACTTAAAATCACATAAAATATTTCATCGTCCTCTGGAAGAGCATCATCAATGGTTTCTACTGAAATTGTCTGGGAGATTTCTCCTGGTTGAAATTGTAATGAGTATTGTTGAGGAGGAATGTCAGTAAAGTCTTCACCTGCCTGAGCATCACCGTCATCAGTGCTGTAACCTATCTGTATCTCTGTGTTAATAGCTTTTGTGAGCCCGACTTCCATGGATATCTGCTCACCCTCAACCCCTTCTACGTTCGCAATGTAAGCCATAGGCCGGTCCCCATTCTCACTAATTAAAGCTGTCGCAGACATCTCGCTGAGGTTCTCATCTATAGCTCCCAAAGGCTTAGGATTAGACAAGGTTAACTTTAAAGTCTCAGGATTCTCCTCGTAAACATCATCACCAATAACATTCACAATAACTGAGTTTTGTTTTTCTCCAGGGCTAAAAGTCAACGTGCCATTACAGCTATTTTCACAACTGTAGTCCTCGTTTAAAGTAGCGCCATATAGACCATCACCACCCTCAATAGCATAGTCCACCGTTATCTCCTGATCAGGAGCCGCCTCCTGGCCATCAAGGCTCACGTCAAAAGGTAGTTGAATTTCTGTA
>JAKQYF010000081.1 GCA_023356535.1 Trichodesmium sp. MAG_R03
CTTTTCGTACAGCTATGTCTTTCCGTTTTTTTAATTGGTTGACTAATAATCGTGACGTATTTGCCTCTCACAGAGAGAGTTTGGGCTATATTTGGGCTTAAAATTTGTGTAAGTCCCACTAGGAGTTTTATCAACTACTTCTTGACGACGAAAGTCTCCTTGTACTAACTGTATTTGACTAGGGCAATATTTAGGTTGAAACTCATCAACTTCAATTCCTAATTGAGCGCCATTTTTGATACAGTGCTTTAGATACACCGTATCAACTCTCCAAATTCAACCAAATTCAATAGCTGATACTATTGGAAAATATTGATTAAGTAATTCTAGTTTTCCGGGCATAGCTAATTTTCAAACAGAAGAGTAATTGTCTTGTGCTAGTGACATATTTTTTGAGATTGACAGATTATTACTATATCGATCCTTATTCTATCATCTTGTAGCATATAAAATCTGATAATTACCTAAAATATTTTGATGGCGAATCCAGTTATGACTAAATTCAATTGCTTTCTGGGAAACTATATCCACATCCCTATCTAATATTAGTTTTAATTCTGATTCCATATTCTCTATTACCAAAAAAAAGGCAACATTTTTGACGGGAATAAAATAGAATTGCTATATGGAGGAAAGAACAGTCCTAACATTAATTAATTACCGGATATAGTATGACTTATATAAGATTTATCCAGTAATTTTTGATAATCTAAAAAAATAGATGCCAAACGACTTTCGCACCTTGTAAATTCAAGAATCTAAACATTTTAATATCCATTGTCTACGGGATCATTACCATGAAGTTCAATATTTATTAAACTTGAATGTTGGCTTTTTCCATATTCACAAAATACTATATTTTGCCATCCTAAATTACTCAATTTGATAATTTTTATTGATATTAAGTTCTGGAATGAAGGTTTTTCGTATAAGTCTATTTGAAAATGTAAATATATATCAAGATATATGAAGATCTGCGGAATGTCGGATCAAGTAAAGATTGCAAAAAATCCTTTGAATAAAGAAATTGATGACCCCAACCATGAAAGGCTCGATTCATCGAAAATGTAGAATCAATCCGTCTTTGTGGATTAGTTTCTGATAGGTTAAAATGAGTAGAAAGTACCCACTCTAGGGAAGGAGTAGAAAGTCGAATTACCCCACCAGGTTTCAGGCTTTTCCAAACATTATTTAGGAAAGCGATCGCTCCTTCGAGACTTAAATGTTCAAGAAAATGTTCCCCATACACATATTCCAAACCATTAAAAGGCCAAGGTTTAGTTACATCTATCACTTGGTCAATACCAGGAAAAGGACGAATATCCACATTCCACCAGTCGGCCATGATATTATGGGGACCACAACCTACTTGAACTTTTTTAATGCCGTTATGATTCTGAGGACTTAAGCGTAACTGTTTTACTGACATCTATAGAAATATTTGTATCTTAATTTTTTTGTAATACCAATATATCCTGATAACTGGTGAATTTATTTCGCCCACACCACTGACCGTAATATTTACCCACTAAACTTAACCTCCGCTCTCGCATCCAACTTAAGAGTAAGGGTTCTTTATAACCAATAACTGCTTCTGGCATTTTGGGATTACTGGTAAAACACTCTTCCAGTTGATGTATTATTTTATGAGCACCTCTACCTTTAGCGATCGCTGACTCTGACTCTGGATTCAACAAAAAACAAGTACACAAGCATCGGCCACCTGGTTTTAAGACTCTTGAAATCTGATCGAGATAATGGCGCACTTCCTGGGCCCGTAAATGAGTAAAAACAGAAATCAAAAATACTAACTCAAAACTTTGATACTGGTGAGGGAAAACAAAATCCAAGGTTTTGATATTTCCCTCTGGATTGTACATCTGATTGTAAATATTGACTACCTGAAAGTTAAAGTTTGGAAATCTCGAAGTAATCTCGGAGTGTGCCCATTTAATCAGCTTAGCAGCAATATCAAAACCTGCATACCCACCTTGGGGAGTTAAATAGTAAGCCAAAGAATAAGCAAGACGACCCACACCACACCCAACATCTAATACTTTGTCCTTAGGTTCTAGACCTACCCTCTGAATAAAATAACCGAGAAAGTCGAAGGCCACATCTGTGAAATGACCACCGACAAATTTAATGTATTCTTGACTGGGAATAGGTAAGTTCGGTTCTAATACATTGGACATTATTCCACCTGGTTGTCCTTGGTATAGGGGAGTTAATACTACTAAAGAATTTTTAAGTTGTTGTTGCTGTTGAGGAGTCAGAAATATTTTAATAATGTATCTTGCTTTATCTGTTCCTGGAATGTTGGGATAATTCTTATTGATATCAGGAGAAGGCAGACTGTGAGATATTTCCAAATTACTAAATTCTTGGTCTGCAATAGTAACTTGGATTTTATCTAATTGTTTCTTGTCAAAGGAAACTACCCAACCTTCTAAATTTACTATTCCATTTATAATAGCTGCTTTTTCTAATCTACCCAGAGTAGGTAAGGGGTCAGTTGGTTTTAAAAATTTCATTATTGATTAAATTTAGATTAAGTCTAAAATTAGTCTACCATCAAAAAGGTAAATAAGCAGTTAACAGCAGTTAATGTCACAATTTTACCATCCAAAGGGTTTTGTTGCACCTACCCGCTCCCTATCAGAAACCTAATGTAAGGGCTCAAAATGATATTTGGAGGGAAACTGCGACGCCGAAAATTTGATGCTCAGGCAGTGGAGTTATTCATACAATGTGCCATGCTAAACCGCTCAAATAGGTAAACCCAACAGCTATAAAGTTGAAATCTAGTTAGCTTCCACTAAGGAGAGTTTCGCGATCGCCACTTTCATGCAACAAAGCCCATCCAAAGTGTAAGTATTCAACCAATAACTGATAACTGAAAAGGAGGCGATCGCTATCCATCGCCCCCAAAATTATTTAAAAATCAACAACAACCTAAACCTTAACAACAACCTCATTTTTAGTATCAACTTTTGCTACAGCAGTATCAGCTTCAGAAGGAGGCACAACTTGATAAAACCTTGGCAAATATTCAGACCAATTAGCCAAAATAGTCTTCGCCTTTCCACTACCAGTCTTTTCCAAGTGTAACGAAATCAACTCCCGCAACTGGGCCTCACCTGCTGATGTAGACACCCGCTGAATAAAAACGATTTCATTATTCACCCTAGCCGGAAAATCACCATTCTCATCCAAGAAATAAGCAATTCCCCCAGTCATACCAGCACCAACATTACGACCTGCTTTACCCAAGCAGGCAATAACACCACCAGTCATATACTCACAAGCATGATCCCCAGTACCTTCAATAACGGCCTTACCCATCGAATTCCGAACAGCAAAGCGTTCCCCTGCTTGACCATTAGCAAAAAGAAAACCACCAGTCGCACCATATAAACAAGTATTACCAACAATCACATTTTCTCCTGGATCATAACCTGCTTCTACAGGCGGTTTAATAATAATCTCTCCACCATGCATTCCCTTGCCAACATAATCATTGGCCTCACCTTCCAATATTAATCTCATTCCTGACAAATTAAACGCACCAAAACTCTGACCAGCACTACCATTAAATGTAAGATTAATCAACCCCTCAAAACCAGTATTCCCATAACGAGAAGCGATCGCCCCTGCTAACCTTGCTCCCACAGTACGGTCAGTATTAACCACCTTTATTGTCCTATAAACAATACCCTGGTTGAGAATTGCAGCTTGAATTTCTTGGTCATTCAACAACACATCATCTAAAACAGGACCATTGCTATGAACTGTTTCATGATTTAACCAACCTCGGTCAGTACAAGTATTCGGCAACTTAAGCAAACAATCTAAATTCAAACTTTCTATTTTAGTTAACTGCACATTTTCTCGTACTTTCAGTAAGTCTGCACGACCCAATATTTCCTTAAGAGAACGATAACCCAACCGCGCCAAAATAGTTCGTACTTCCTCAGCAATAAACCAGAAGAAATTGACTACCTTTTCTGGCACCCCAGTAAACTTCTGACGCAACTTCTCTTGTTGAGTTGCTACACCAACTGGGCACGTATTGAGATGACAAATCCTGGCCATAATACACCCTTCAGCAATCATCGCAATGGAACCAAAACCAAATTCTTCAGCACCCATCAAAGCAGCCATAATTATATCCCAACCAGTTTTTAGACCACCATCTACCCGGAGAGTAACACGATCGCGCAGTTGATTTTCCATCAATACCCGATGTACTTCAGTCAAACCTAGTTCCCAAGGACCACCAGCATGTTTAATTGAACTCAGAGGAGAAGCACCAGTACCGCCATCGTGACCAGATATCTGAATAATATCAGCATTAGCTTTAGCTACGCCAGCAGCAATAGTACCAATACCAATTTCTGCCACAAGTTTCACAGAAACACCAGCATTAGGATTAATTTGATGGAGATCAAAAATCAACTGTGCCAAATCCTCAATAGAATAAATATCATGATGAGGAGGAGGCGAAATCAAGGAAACTCCAGGTTTAGAACGACGTAGTGTAGCAATATAACTACTCACCTTTTTACCAGGCAACTGACCGCCTTCACCTGGTTTTGCCCCCTGAGCAATTTTAATTTCAATCTGTTTAGCACTCATCAGATACTCTGGAGTTACCCCAAACCTACCGGATGCCACCTGTTTAATAGCAGAAGAAGCAGTGTCACCATTGCGCAGTCCCTTCAGATGAGAAAATAAAGGAGATAAACCTTGACTATTCACATCATCTAAGATTTTAAATCTTGTGGGGTCTTCTCCACCTTCCCCAGAATTAGATTTACCCCCTATCCGGTTCATAGCGATCGCCAAAGTTTCATGTGCCTCCCGTGACAAAGCTCCCAGAGACATTCCACCCGTACAGAAACGCTTCATTATTTCTGCTGCTGGTTCCACTTCCTCTAGAGGTATAGAAGGGGAATAACTATTAAAATCCAACAAATCCCGCAAAGCTGTTATTGGTCGCCCTTGCAAATATTTCCGGTAAACTTCATAGTGATCATACTTCGTTGTTTCTAGGTGTTGACCATTATCATTGCTATTACCATTATTAAAAGTAGCAACTGCTTTATGGAGTGCTCTGGCCATTTCCGGACTGTTCATGTGGTATTCTCCAGTAGAGCGATATTGCACAAACCCATAATTTTCCAGCTTTTTAATATTCAGTTCTGGAAACGCCCGGCCATGGAAAGAAATAACCTCTTGTGCCAACTCTGCCATCGTTAAACCACCTACTCGAGAGGTAGTTCCTCGGAAAGCTAACTCTAATAAATCTCCACCAATACCAATAGCTTCAAAAATCTGCGCTCCCTGATAAGAAGACAACAAAGAAATTCCCATTTTAGACAGAATTTTCAATAATCCTGCTTCTACTGCTTTGCGATAATTTTTCTGAGCTTCTTCAATAGTAGTTTTTGTAATTTTACCCCGTTCCATTTGGTTTTGAACTTTGGAAGTAGACCACCAATGACGCACAGACTCTAATGCCAAATAAGGATAAACTGCACTAGCTCCATAACCAATTAAACAAGCAAAGTGATGGGTGCTCCAACACTGAGCTGTTTCTACCACCAAAGAGCCTTTCATCCGCAAACATTCTTTAATCAAGTGATGGTGAACCGCACCTACAGCTAAGAGAGGGGGAATATAGGTAAATCCTGCATTTATTCCACTGTCACATTTGTCAGATAAAATAATAATTTCCTTGCCATTCTGAACTGCCGTGGCTGCGCGATCGCACAAATTCTTCACTGCTGTCTCCAACCCTTCTGGGCCATCAGCTACAGCAAATAGAGTAGAAAGAGTTTCTGTTGCAAATTCTGAGTCCCGAATTTCTTTTAATTCTGCCTCGTTTAATACAGGTGATTCTACTTTTAATAAACGTGCATTTTCTGCACTAACTTCTAATAAATTACCACGCTTACCAAGGAGCATATTCAGAGACATAACCATTCCTTCACGCAGTGGGTCAATAGGAGGATTTGTCACTTGAGCAAACCTTTGTTTAAAATAGTCATATAGTAAATGAGGTTGCTCCGAAAGCACTGCAAGGGGAATATCGTCACCCATACAAAATGTTGGCTCTTTCCCCAATTTTGCCATGTCACTAATTATTAGATCCAGGTCTTCAAAACTATAGCCAAATGCTGTTTGTAGTTGGAGTAGGGTCTGTGATTCTAGTTTAGTGTTTGCTGTAAATGCTTGCTTTACTATCTGCTTTCTGTGTTTTAACCATTCTGTATAGGGTTGCTGCCTACTAATGCGTTTTTTAATTTCCCAATTTTTGAGAATTTCATTAGTGCCTAAGTCTACAGCAATCATTTTTCCAGGGCCAAGGCGACCTTTTTCAACTATTTCTGTTTCTGCTATCTCAACTACTCCTGCTTCGGATGCTACAACAATTAGATCATTATTGGTAATGCAATAACGTGCTGGTCGCAAACCATTCCGGTCTAGAGCTGCTCCCACTTGTTTACCATCGCTAAATACTAATAGTGCAGGACCATCCCAGGCTTCCTGCAAACCGCTATAATATTCGTAAAAGTCTATAATTTCTGGATGATCTACTAGGTCTGGCTGATTTTTGTATGCTTCTGGCACCATAATCATCAATGATTCTAGTGGAGAACGTCCGGAACTTACAATTAATTCCATCACGTTGTCTAGATTTGCGGAATCACTACTTTGAGTATCAACAAAAGGTTTTAACTCATCTAGTCTTGACTGCCATAAGGAAGAACTGAGACTTACTTCCCGTGCTTTCATCCAATTGATATTTCCCAGTAAAGTATTAATTTCTCCATTGTGACCAAGTAAGCGCATGGGCTGGGCAAGAGGCCATCGAGGCATTGTATTAGTGCTAAAGCGTCGGTGGTAAATGGCAAAGGAACTTTTATAAGCTGGATTTTTTAGGTCTGTGTAAAATTCTCCCAAGACTGCGGAGCGCACCATGCCTTTATATACAATAGTGCGACAAGAGAAGGAACAAATATAGGCATCTATTCCCCAGATAAAACCTTCTTCTTCTAGGGCACAACCAATGTTACGACGGATTAAATAGAGCGATCGTTCTAGCTCATCCCCTTGTAACTTATCTGAACTAACAATAACTTGTTCAATCTGTGGTTGATTTGTTCGTGCTTGTACTCCTAATATTTCTGGTACAACTGGCACAACTCGCCAACCAACTATAGTTAAACCTTCTCTAGTTATTGTTTTTTCAATTATCTGGCGTGCTATTGTTGCCTTCTTTTCCGTTTGGGGCAAAAATATCATTCCTACACCACAGTTATCAGGGTTGAACTCTAAGTTTTCATGCAGCAATTCCCAAGGAACTTGAGTCATTAAACCTGCCCCATCCCCTGAATCTTGGTCTGCACTACAACCACCACGATGTTCTAAGCAAGTTAGGGCAGGTAAAGCTTTCAATATAATTTCATGGCTTTTTTTTCCTGATGGATGAGCAATAAAACCTACTCCACAAGCATCTCGTTCTTCTACTAACCATCTTTGCCCTTGATAAGTTTCTTTATTTGCTTTT
This sequence comes from Trichodesmium sp. MAG_R03, assembly GCA_023356535.1. GTDB lineage: Bacteria > Cyanobacteriota > Cyanobacteriia > Cyanobacteriales > Microcoleaceae > Trichodesmium. The sequence continues at coordinate 7,577 of JAKQYF010000081.1, forward strand.
AGATTTGTGTGAAATTGATTCATGTTAGTTATAAATATAAATTATTAGTTATCAGTTATCAGTACCTCTAGCTCGAGCCAGAGCCAAGAAAAACTAATTTCATGCCTTTAACCTTTAAAAGGGTAAAGAGGCTTGAGACCTAATTTTTTTGTCTCCCTTGATATAGAAGTTTTCATGTGACATACTCCCACATTAACCTTGCGGTATATTGTCGGCTTCTCCCTTACCAGCCCCAAGGACTTGATGTATTATCGTCCTATATTTTATATTTCTAGCTTCGTTTTCATCACGACACATCTCAATGTCGCAGTGTAGACAAAAATGGGTTCTCTTTAATAATTCTTTAGGCACTGTTTCTACACAATTTGAGGAATCTTGACTTGTGCCATTTTGATTTACAGTTATTGTTTTCTGTCTAACATTTTCGGTTTTGACAGTCAAAATAGATAAGAACTGTCCCCATCCGGCTCCTATTAATGGTGCTGGCTGAATAAATATATAATCCTGATAATGCATTCCCTGATTCATAAATAAAACTGATATAAGGTCACAATTAGTAACATTTCAATGTTTACTTCCTGCTTCTACGGTCTACTGTCAGCAGCACGACCTCCACAGGTATCAACGGTCAAGTCAACCACATCTTTCACTCTTTATACTTGCATTACACTAATTTGTTGTTTTCTGATTCAAGCTAAAGCTAATAAAGTGCAATCTTTTTCAGCTACTTTCACTTTCAACCTTTTTCACTTTCAACCTTACATAATGCCAATTATTTTGTGTTGTAGTTGGAATTGTTTTACTTAATTATAATCCAGTATTTCTTCTCTCAACTGAAGCTCATATATACTTATATTAATTTTTTCACGATATTTATGTTTAGATTTTATATTTGATACCAATTGTTATAGAATAGTTACCTAAAGCAACACTTAACAATGACCCGCCAGGTAAACATTTAGCGGGTAAGGTGCCCGTACTACAAGAATTTTACTATTAGTGTTGTACATCATTTGTCCAATCCGATCAAGATATTTTTAAACTAGTTACATACCACTAGAAGAAAAAATAATGTACTTAGAACTTAACTAGGTGTATCTCGATCACAGATGTTAAAATAGAGCTGATCCAATTTATTTTATACACCTATCTCTATCATTTCCCCCCTTTTTTTTTATTTACTCCAACTTTGCTTGTCTAATTTTGGTCTTACCTGGGAGCTTTGGGTGTAAAGCCTCTACCATTTGTAACAAATATTTATCACAATTGGTATTAGATATTTTTTAGATAGGAAATGTAAAGATTTGATATGAATTTTGAAAAAGCTTGAATAGAAGATAATATTAATATTATATAACTTTGCTATGGTTGATACAGTATCTAATTTAACTCTAAACCCTAAAAGTATTATTTATTTATCAGTATCTAATTTGATAATACCTAGGGTAAAATTTATCTTGATACTATAAACGTCCATAAGTTAAAGAGGCCAATTTAAAACTGCTATTTTCTTTTGTAAAGGGTCTAAAGAATGGTACAACTAAAAGAAGCATCTCAAACCCCTAAATTATCATCTATACCTACTGTCTTACAAGGATTTACTGCCATAGAACGTCCTTGGGGTTCATTCACCGTTTTAGAAGAAGGAACTGGATATAAAATAAAGCGCATAGAAGTCAAGCCAGGAAATAGACTCAGCCTACAAATGCATTACCACCGTAGTGAGCATTGGGTTATAGTTTCAGGAACGGCTAAAGTTACCTGTGGTAATAAAGAGGAAATTCTCGAAAACAATCAATCTACTTATGTACCTCAATGTACCTCCCATCGCCTAGAGAATCCAGGAGTTATTCCTCTAGTATTAATTGAAGTACAAAATGGAGAATATCTTGGAGAGGATGATATTGTTCGTTTCCAAGATGATTATGCTCGAACAAAGTCTTAATTCAACTGATAAGCCAAAAAAAATTATCAATGATGAACTTGACCGCATTAGCAGTCCAAGAGATTATTCGTCTTCAGTCCAAACAAAATCAACCAAATGCTTTATTTCGCCTAAAAGTTAAATCTGGTGGTTGCTGTAGTTTATATTATACAATGCAATTTGATCAACAACAGGATAGTAATGATCAAGTTTATGACTATGGCCAAGTTACAGTTGTAGTTAATTCTCAACAACTCAACTACTTGAATGGATTAATTTTAGATTATTCTGAGGATCTTATGGGTGGAGGATTCCGGTTTAATAATCCTAACGCTAAAGTGGTTTGCGGTTGTGGTAATTCTTTTTCTGTTTAGTCTTGACAAAGATATCTCACTAATTTACCGAAAAATTGGGTTTAAAGCCTCGCTCTTCTAGGGCGACTTTTTAGTTGATTTTTTTCACAGGCTGTGTTATCGTTCTTTTTAGTTCACAAGAAATATATTAGTCGCGGGTGGGCCATCCGAGACTAAAAACGGACATTGAGGCCAGCAGCCAAACTACTGCCAAAGTAGCAGCAGCCTGTGAAATGTCAACCCCCATCGGAGCTAGGGCTCGGTATGAAACCCAGTGCCTTTAGGCCGGGGAGGATGCCAAAATAAAAGACTGTTTGTAAAGTTATTTTGTAAAGTTATAAGGAAATAACATGGAACGAGGTAAAAACAAGACTTCATTCTCCCTTTTTGTTTCCCAAAACTTACTCAAAAGTATGCTTTTGCATCAAACAACTATATTAGTGCAACTATTTAAGTAGTGGATGTAACTGAGGAATTAACTTCTTAGGCCTTATGATTAGGTGTTCATGTATATCAAAACTTAGGAGATATGCTTGGAACAACTAAACGTTTCTGGTACTCTGCAAAAGAGTAAATTTGCAGTATCTATAGCATGACAAGTTTTTGTTCAATTTAGGCAATGATTGATCAGTAAAATTTTTGCTAGGGGCAAGACCATAGTATTAGCAAAGCAATGGTTTTCATAATCTAAATCTTGTTATAATTGTGTTCCTATTCATCAAGAATTAAAGTTAAAGGACCGTACTTTTAACTTTAACTGCCCTTATTGTAGGACTCAAATAGACCGGGATCTTAAGACAGTAATTATCCTGTATCAATGAGTTTTCATTAATCAATTCACTAGTTTAGGCTGTACCCGAAATAACCTTTGTGAAATGCAAGAGGCCAAGTTTCCTGGTTGAAACAGGAAATAAGCATCGCCCACCTCCTAGAGGGATGGGTGGATTTTTCGCAGCTTTGCCGGAATAGTTTAGGTTTGATACTGCAAACTTGGAGTTTTTTAATCTCTGCACTGTGGTCATTTGGTGCCTAGAGATTTAAATTGTGCTTTGAGGAAAATCCTCAAAGCATTGTGAGATACTGCCAATTTTGATAATTATGCAGTGATCTGGAGCTGAAAGGTTTTCCCGGTTTTTGCTAGGTATTGCCGAGCTTGATGTATCTGCAACGGTAATTTATTGCTAAATGACTTGGAGCTAATAGTTGTTGATAGATAGTTTCCGAGCTTTAAAACCGGCTGTAACTAAGGGCTTGTCTTGCACTCTCTGTACTGAACAGAGCGTGTGATGAATTGTGAACACATGGGGTTTGAATTGTGAGGTGAGCTTAAATGCTAGTTTAAATCTAGCTCTAGCTCTAAACTCTGATAACTATGTGTTTATAGATTTTTTAGCAGACCCTTGATTAATCATCTTATATATATTGAATATATATAGATATTATGCAAATCATATAGCAATCCTATTTGATTCAGGTCAAAAATCTTGCAACTTTTTGAGAATAGGTTTGGAGTATAGAGGTAAAAAATTTGTTAAGTAAACTTGCCTAGAATTATATCTGTGGCGAAAATATAAAAATAATTAGAAAAAATTTTTACTAATGCCTACAATTCAACAACTGATTCGTTCAGCTCGTCAAGATACAGAAAAGCAAACAAAATCCCCGGCGCTGAAAAGTTGCCCTCAACGTCGTGGTGTATGCACAAGAGTATATACTACTACACCAAAAAAACCTAACTCGGCTCTACGCAAAGTTGCTAGGGTTCGCCTAACTTCTGGTTTTGAAGTTACTGCCTATATCCCTGGCATTGGGCATAATTTACAGGAACACTCTGTAGTTATGATTAGAGGGGGTAGGGTTAAAGACTTACCTGGAGTGAGATATCACATAATTCGTGGAACTTTAGATACCGCAGGAGTAAAAGACCGCAAGCAAGGTCGTTCTAAATATGGAGCCAAAAAGCCCAAAGCCTAAATTAGTTAAATGTCAAATTCTCAAAAATTCTAGCGAAAATTGATGGTGCTAGCAGGTATTGAACCCTGTATAAAGCAGTTATCAGTTATTGAAAATTTATTGGTTTTTATTATGTCTCGTCGTAGAGTTATTCAAAGACGTCCCACTCCTCCAGATCCAAAATACAATAGTCGGTTAGTTACCATGATTGTACGACGGATTATGCGTCATGGAAAGAAATCTGTAGCTTTTAATATCGTATACGATGCCTTTAAAGCTATTGAAGAAAGGACAGATTCTAATCCCTTAGAATTATTTGAAAAGGCAGTCCGAAATGTGACTCCCTTAGTAGAGGTGAAAGCCCGTCGTGTAGGTGGTGCTACTTACCAAGTTCCGATGGAAGTCCGCTCTGATCGAGGAATTACTCTGGCTTTACGTTGGTTGGTGCAATATTCTCGATCCAGAGGTGGCAAAACAATGGCCACAAAATTGGCCAATGAGTTGATGGATGCAGCTAATGAAACGGGTAGCGCTATTCGTAAGCGAGAAGAAACTCACAGAATGGCAGAAGCTAATAAAGCCTTTGCTCATTATCGTTACTAATAAATTTAGATTAGATAATAGTAGCAGTTATCTCAAAAGTATTGAATTTTAATCAACTGTAAAAATTGGTAGCATAGATTATAGATAAGGAAGGAGGTAACTGTGGAAAGAACTATGCCACTTGAGGGTGTGAGAAATATTGGCATCGCAGCTCATATTGATGCTGGTAAAACAACAACAACAGAAAGAATCCTATTTTATTCTGGCATAGTACATAAAATGGGAGAGGTTCACGATGGCACTGCAGTTACTGACTGGATGGCTCAAGAGCGAGAACGTGGGATTACTATTACTGCGGCTGCTATTAGTACCAAGTGGCTAGACCATCAAATTAATATTATTGATACTCCAGGCCATGTAGACTTCACAATAGAAGTAGAACGTTCTATGAGAGTCCTGGATGGTATGATAGCTGTTTTTTGTTCTGTTGGAGGAGTACAGCCTCAGTCAGAAACGGTTTGGCGTCAAGCTGACCGTTATCAAGTCCCTCGTATGGCCTTTGTTAATAAAATGGATAGAACAGGGGCTAACTTCTTCAAGGTATATGAGCAAATTCGGGATCGCCTTAGTGCTAATATAGTTCCTATTCAAATTCCTATCGGTAGTGAAAGTGAATTTAGTGGAATTGTAGACTTGGTGTTAATGCAAGCTTTTATCTATACTAATGACCAGGGAACAGATATTAAAGAAACAGAAATTCCAACAGATGTGCAAGAATTGGCTCAAGAATATCGTTTCCAGTTATTAGAGTCAGTAGCTGAAACTGATGATGCTTTGACGGAAAAATATATTGAAGGAGAGGAACTAACAGCAGAGGAAATTCGTAAAGCTCTACGTCAAGCTACTATTGCAGGTACAATTGTACCTATGTTATGTGGTTCTGCTTTCAAAAACAAAGGTATTCAACTTTTATTGGATGCAGTAGTAGATTATTTGCCCGCTCCTAAAGAAGTTCCACCAATTCAAGGTATATTGCCTAATGGAGAATTGGATGTAAGACTAGCAGATGATGAAGCGCCCTTAGCATCTCTGGCATTCAAAATTATGTCAGACCCTTATGGTCGTCTCACTTTCCTCCGGGTATATTCTGGAGTCCTTGCCAAAGGGAGTTATATTTTAAATTCTACTAAAGGTAAGAAAGAAAGAATTTCTCGTCTAATTGTTTTGAAAGCTGATGAAAAAATAGAGGTTGATGAACTGCGGGCAGGAGATTTGGGAGCAGTTGTGGGCTTGAAAGAGACCTTGACAGGAGATACGATTTGTGATATGGAATATCCAATTATTCTAGAATCTCTTTATGTCCCTGAGCCAGTTATATCTGTGGCTGTGGAACCGAAAACGAAGCAAGATATGGAAAAGTTGTCTCAAGCTCTTCAGGCTCTTTCTGATGAAGACCCTACATTTCGGGTAAGTATCGATCCAGAAACTAATCAGACTGTAATTGCTGGTATGGGTGAACTGCACCTAGAAATATTAGTAGATAGGATGCTTAGGGAATATAAGGTGAAAGCTAATGTAGGCCAACCACAGGTAGCTTACCGAGAAACTATTCGCCAACAGATTCAGGCAGAGGGTAAATTTATCCGTCAAAGTGGTGGTAAAGGTCAGTATGGTCATGTGGTCATAGAGCTGGAACCAGGAACCCTAGGTAGTGGCTTTGAGTTTGTCTCTAAGATTGTGGGAGGGACAGTACCTAAAGAGTTTATTAGTCCAGCAGAGCAAGGGATGAAAGAAGCTTGTGAAGCAGGTGTTTTGGCTGGTTATCCATTGATAGACGTTAAAGCTACTCTAGTAGATGGCTCCTACCATGATGTGGATTCTTCGGAAATGGCTTTTAAAATTGCTGGTTCTATGGCAATTAAAGAAGGTGTGACTAAGGCTTCACCTGTATTATTAGAGCCTATGATGAAAGTAGAGGTAGAAGTACCTGAAGGTTTTATCGGTAATATTATTGGAGACCTAAACTCTAGAAGAGGACAAATAGAGGGTCAAGGGTTAGAAACAGGTATAGCAAAAGTAATGGCAAAAGTTCCTTTAGCAGAAATGTTTGGTTATGCTACTGATATGAGGTCAAAAACTCAAGGTCGTGGTATCTTTTCGATGGAATTTAGTAATTACGAGGAAGTACCTCATAATGTGGCTGAGACTATCATTGCTAAAAGCAGAGGATATGCTTAAGTAGTTTGGGAAATTGTGTTGTTTTTGAGTTAAAATTCTATATCTAAGTTGAATAATGTAAAAATCAAACAACTGATAACTAAAAGAAAACTTGCAATTTACTGAAAAAGTCGGCAGTTATTGTCTAAAACAAAAGCTAACAAAGATTTAGGTAAAGGGATAGGCAGAGTTTTCAAAATTTATCTATTATTAATTAGTGCATCTGTTTCCTAATTTAAGGGAAGCAGAATTAACGAAGGAAAAAAAGGAACAAGTAATTAATGGCACGCGCAAAATTTGAAAGAAATAAACCTCACGTCAATATTGGAACTATTGGCCACGTTGACCACGGTAAAACAACCTTAACTGCTGCAATTACAATGAGTCTAGCAGCGCAAGGAAAGGCTAAGGCGAAGAATTATGCGGATATTGATGCAGCTCCAGAAGAGAAAGCACGCGGTATCACAATTAATACTGCTCATGTAGAGTATGAAACAGAAGAGCGTCACTATGCTCATGTTGATTGTCCTGGACATGCTGACTATGTAAAAAATATGATTACAGGTGCAGCTCAAATGGACGGTGCAATTCTAGTCGTTTCTGCTGCAGATGGCCCAATGCCCCAAACTCGTGAGCATATTCTGTTAGCAAAACAAGTGGGGGTTCCTAATATGGTTGTCTTTCTTAATAAGCAAGATATGGTAGATGATGAAGAACTTTTGGAACTGGTGGAATTGGAAGTTCGAGAATTATTAAGTGATTATGATTTTGATGGAGACAATATTCCTATTGTTGCTGGTTCGGCATTACAAGCAATAGAAGCATTAACCGAGAGTCCAGGAATAGGAAAGGGTGAGAATGATTGGGTAGATAAAATTCTCGCTCTGATGGATCAAGTTGATGGGTATATTCCTAAACCAGAACGTGATATTGATAAGCCATTCCTAATGGCGGTAGAAGACGTATTTTCTATTACTGGTCGTGGTACTGTCGCAACAGGACGGATTGAACGTGGTAAGATAAAAGTGGGGGAAACTGTAGAATTGGTGGGAATCAAAGAAACTCGTAGTAGCACTGTTACAGGTGTGGAAATGTTCCAGAAAATTCTGGAGGAAGGACAGGCTGGAGATAATGTGGGATTACTACTACGTGGTATGCAGAAAGAAGAGATCCAACGTGGTATGGTTTTATCAAAATCAGGTTGTATCACTCCTCATAAGAAATTTGAGTCAGAAGTATATGTTCTCAAAAAGGAGGAAGGAGGCCGTCATACACCTTTCTTCAAAAATTATCGCCCTCAATTCTATATTCGGACAACAGATGTGACTGGTGCTATTGAATCTTTTACTGCTGATGATGGTACTGTAGCAGAAATGGTAATGCCTGGTGATCGGATTAAAATGACAGTTCAACTAATCAACCCAGTGGCCATTGAACAAGGTATGCGTTTTGCCATTCGTGAAGGTGGGAGAACTATTGGCGCTGGTGTTGTTTCTAAGATTATAGAGTAGGAAACCTGCTGAAAAATTAAGTAGCAGAAAAGCACATATATTTAAGTTATTGATCTACTGCTTTTCTGCTGCTTTGCTTAATTAATGAAAGTTAATTTTTCTCAAAAAATTGGGTCTAAAGCTCCCAACTTTTAAGGTAAATTGTTTTTAGAGGGTTGGTTAGTCATCCCCGTTACAAAAACAACTTCTAACTTCCTTAAAGTCTGTTGCTGGTCAATAAAACTAGCAATTGAAAATTATTGACAACTTAAAAATTTGAACCTAGAAAATTGAAGATAAATGGCCACAATTCAACAGCAAAAAATTCGTATTCGTTTGAAAGCATTTGACCGCCGTTTACTAGATACATCTTGTGAGAAAATTGTAGATACGGCAAATAGAACAGGAGCCACAGCAATTGGGCCAATACCTTTGCCCACAAAACGACGCATTTACTGTCTGTTGCGATCGCCCCACGTTGATAAAGATTCACGAGAACATTTTGAAACAAGGACACATCGTCGAATTATAGATATCTATCAACCTTCATCAAAAACAATTGATGCTTTGATGAAACTTGATTTGCCAGCTGGTGTCGATATTGAGGTGAAGCTATAGATAAACTAAGCCATGAACTAGTAAGATTTGATAATTCTTAATAATTCCTATGGCTTGTAGTGATTAGCTAATATTACATAACTTTTGAGGATAGTGAGGTATAGTTTCATACTAATTTCTCTTCCTTACTCTTATTCCCTAAACTTCTAAAACTTTGTACCTGATCAACTCCAAAACTGCTGTAAATTGATATCTGCTCTCTTAAGCAAGAACCCGGATTTTTAATCAACATATAAAATGAAGCCACTTATTACAACTCTGATTATCTTCAATTTTGATCTCCAAATTCTCAAAAATATTAAGTATAAGCAGGTATGCAAAATTAATTACACATTTTGTCAAGCTAAATCCCTTATACTGTACCTCTCATAACAATTTTATAAATTTTTGCTACAAATGACTAGGGGATTTTTTAGGAGTCAATAGTTAGAATTCAGGAGTCAGAATGAATGGCTTTAATACTATGTTTTAGGTCATAAATTATCTTGTTTCTCAAATAGACATAATTCTATAAAGTCTTTTTATCGCTCTTACTATTCGTAACATTCTTTTTTGGAATTGGTATCACATAAAATTAGGCGAGGGTTACAATTTTGTTTCGATGCTTATGTATATCCAAGCATAGAAAAATAGGCTTATAATAATTATAAGTACCAAAACTCTATTAAAACTGGAAAATGCCATCCTCTTCTGTAGCTGTTCGAGAACTTCCCCTATTTCCCCTACCAGAAGTAGTATTATTTCCGGGTAGACCTCTACCACTACATATCTTTGAATTTCGCTATAGAATTATGATTAATACAATTCTAGAAAGTGATAATAGATTTGGAGTTTTGATGTGGGATTCTACTCAAGATCAAGTTGTAGCAACTGGATGCTGCGCTATAATTGAGGATTATCAGCGTTTACCTGATGATCGGATGAAGATTTTAACTATAGGTGAAAAGAGATTTAGAGTTTTAGATACAGTTAGAGATAAACCGTATTTAGTTGGTTTAGTTGAATGGATAGAAGATGCTCCTTCAGAAAAGGAGCTTGGAGAGTTAGCAAATCAAGTTGATCTCTTACTCAAAGATGTAGTTAATCTTTCGGAAAAACTGATGGGCCAGAGAATAGAGCTGCCAGAGGATATTCCTAATTTACCAAAAGAATTATCCTATTGGGTAGCTAGCAATATTTATGGTGTGGCGACAGAACAGCAAGCTCTTTTGGAGATGCAAGATACTGGTGCTAGACTAGAAAGAGAAGTAGAAATTCTCACTTCTACCCGCAATCATCTTGCAGCTAGAACTGTTCTTAAGGATACTTTAAATTGACATTCTCTCAAAGTTGCCTAATTATAAAACCTAGGATTTTTTGATTTGACATCCTACTGACCTTGGTCTAAGAAGACAGGACAGTATTTCCATGCTTCAAGCTATAGAAAGTGATTTAAAGGGGAGTATTAAGAACTAAAAATGGTGTTAATGCCTGGGGATGAGTAACTGCCGACGATCTTAGTAGAAGCAAGGAACGTTGGATACAACCTCGGCAAACATTAAATTATCAAGTTATATGACGTTTTGTATCAGTTTTATAAAGCAGCACGAGTATAAATGCCAACATCTTAAGATCAACTTATAAATCATACTCTTTGGCTACTAGTAGATAAAGTAGGGTTGTTTTTACTCTTAATTAATACCAGGGTTTCGTTATTAGCCCATTTATAATAATCTACCAATAATTGATGGGTTAATCTTTGTTTGATTGTCATTAATACACTTTTAAGCAAACCATTACCAGTTTTTTCTAAAACTGGTAATGGTGTCAACAATAGTGGAGGAGGTAATTCTACTTTGACTTCTAAATCAGCTTGACCTTGAAGATGAGTAGTTCCGTTGAATTGTAGGGATTCAAGGATACCAACCAAATTCAGGGTAAAGCGTTGGTTTATGTACTCCACGCCACGAATTTCACATCTCTCTGACTTTAAGTAAATTTTGCCTTTACTACTAGACCACAAGCACATATCTACAGTTGGTTGAATAGTCAACATAATAAAGTGTAGTGGACGCATTTTCAAGCGAAAACAATCTTTATCTAATTCCTCTAATCTTGTTGGATCTATCAAAGCATTAACTAAACGCTTTGGTTGACGGAGATAATGCTGAATAGGAACTTTTTGTTCTACTATAGGAATATCTACTGATTGTGAAGCAGTAAATCTAAGAATCATAATAATAAAAAAATCAATAGTTTATGGCTAAATTTTGATTAAAATTCACATTTATTAATGCAATTTAGATTATATTAAAGTATCTACTCAAGATTGGTCAATAAGTAGGATTCAGATTGAGATTTAGGTAAAATGGTAAAATTAATTAATATATTAGATATCTCCAGAAAAAGTTCTCAAAAGGTTATCCTGCCGTTCCAAAATAGGCATTTGTGGAGGGGTCCATTATAAATGATACTGCCTCATTAATAGGAACGAAGTAAACAACTAGACAGTGCGAAGTTCTTGGAAGAATTATTGCTAGCTAAGGTTTACAGCTTTCTTTTGGTTAGAAACTTTCTCAAAAGAACTATAAGTGCTATAAGCCAATTCCTATAATACTTTCAGTCTTTAAAGCAAATAGTTTTTTAGGAGAACTTTGTACTGTGGAGTAAACAAATATAATTTTATGTTGCAGAGTGTAACTTATTCGAATTTGTAGAAATTGCCATCAAACCTAAAAGACAATGGGGATCTTCTGACCAATAAATAAGGACTCCTAGTAGTTTCAAGGGGAGAAAAAAGGAAATTTGGGATTTTTTTGCCTCTGATTTCAGCCCTATGCTTGATCAGCATATTTTATTTTTTAACATAAAAATTGACAAAAAGTGTAAAACGTATATAGGTTTGATAATTGATAACTTATAACTGAAATGACTATATCTATCGCACATCTTGGCCCTGCTGGAACTTATGGGGAGATGGCAGCAATGGCATTTTCTAACAAACTGAGTCAGGTTGGTCAACAATCTTTTCTTTGTCCATATCCTAGTATTACTCAAACTTTATGGGCAGTTTCTCAAGGGCAAGTTAATTTAGCAGTTGTACCTGTAGAAAATTCTATTGAAGGAAGCGTTACTATTACTCTAGATACACTTTGGCAACTGGATATTTTAGAAATTCAAACAGCATTAGTTTTACCTATTTCTCATGGGTTAATATCCTTAGCTAGTATTTTTGAAGAAGTTAAAACTGTTTATTCCCATCCACAAGCTTTAGCTCAATGTCAAGGTTGGTTAGAAAAGTTTGTGCCACAAGTACAGCAAATTCCCGCTAATTCTACTACAGAAGCATTGGAGTATTTAGAAAGGGATCGGAGTGCTGCAGCGATCGCTTCTCAAAGAGCTGCTGAACTTTATAAATTACCTGTATTAGCTTATCCAATTAATGATTATCCTGATAATTGTACTCGCTTTTGGGTATTGAAAAAAGGATGTACAGAAATAGAAAATTCGGCTTTAGAACTAATAATTAATACAATAGATAAACCAGGAAATTTAGTTTTTACTTCTTTAGGTTTTACTGTACCTGCAAATGTCCCAGGAGCTTTAGTTAAACCATTGCAAGTATTTGCGAAAAGGGAGATTAATATGAGTAGAATAGAATCTCGTCCAACGAAACTTTACCTAGGAGATTATTTATTTTTCATTGATATAGAAGCTAATAGTAATCATAATTATGTAAGGGTGGCGATAGAAGAATTGAAAACCTATACAAAAGTCTTTAAAATCTTTGGCAGTTATAGTCTTATGGCCATCAATTAATAGCAAAGTTTTTCTTTCTTACTTACTGATTTAGCTTATATTTTGTAGCATAACTAACAAACGTTGAATTTGTTTTTCCCAAGTTAAATCTTTCATAAAATTTACAGCAGCATTACTCTTAAGTTTAGCATTTTTTGGATCAGAATATACAATTTCAAGCATTTCCACTACTTCTTCAACATCAGATTCTCCCCAACCTTCTATAGTCATTATGAATAAGACTGGGACACTAAGATGCACAATAATCTCGAATGATATCATCAATGGATTTATCTTTTCCTTCGTACATTCTTTTCTTCTTTAATGCACCAAAGTCGTGTTCTTAATCATTTAAATCTGGAGAGTATTTAGGGAGAAATATAACCTCATGTCCTTGCCGATTAACTAATTCCTCACGGGGTGACAAGTAAGCTTAATGGTAGATACAGTAATCATTTGAGACAATAAGTTGAATAATAATTCAATTAAAAAAGAATGCGATTTTGAATTTGGGAGGTAGCGATCGCCAATTCACTCTTATCCATCCTCTGAGTTGATTATTTATTCATTGAAAAAGTTTTGGAAATAGTTAAAAATATGATAAAAAAAGGGTTATTAATCACAAATTAAAATCAATAAAAGTGAATATATTAGGCTTTTATCAAGACCATATTAAGCAAAAATTGAGTCCATCTCAAGTCATAACATTACAAATATTATTATACGTGAGTATCAGTACATAAAACTGTACATATATCAAAATTAAGTAATTATTTTCCCCTGCCAATAAAATTAGAAAGTAAGGGAAAACATATACAAAGG
>JAKQYF010000082.1 GCA_023356535.1 Trichodesmium sp. MAG_R03
CAACTTACAAGAATCACATATCCCACAAGGTTTCTCTCCACCTGCATAACATGACCAAGTTTTTTCCCAAGGTACTCCTAAACTATTCCCCAATTGAATAATCTCAGTTTTTTTCATCTCCAGAAGTGGAGCTACAATAGCGATCGCCTCTCTCTCTCTCCCTTGTCTAGTACCCAATCGAAAAACTTCTTGCATTGCTTGAATATAATCAGGACGACAGTCAGGATAACCGGAATAGTCTAAAGCATTCACCCCAATATAAACCCGACTTGCATTTACAACCTCAGCATAAGCCAGGGAAAAACTCAGGAAAATAGTATTCCGTGCTGGAACATAAGTAATAGGAATATTTTGTGACATCTCCTCAAGGTCGCGATCGCTAGGCAAATCAATTTGATTATCAGTTAATGCCGAACCTCCCCATAATCTTAAATCAAAACTAACAACATGATGTTCTGTTACACCCACAGCATCGGCAATTTTTTTAGCTGAGTCTAACTCTCGAAGGTGGCGTTGTTGGTAGTCAAAGGAAATAGCATAACATTCACAACCATCTGCTTTTGCTTGATACAAAACTGTTGAGGAATCTAATCCTCCTGATAATAAAATAACTGCTTTCATTGTTCTATATAATCCATTTGGTATGTTGGCAAAGATTAAGTTTTTTTGATTAGGACTTACCCATGAACGCTATTGATAGGATGTGTTTTGCTGACGCCAAGCGGAGCGAACGCTTCGCGACTTAAATTGCGCACTTCGTAACGCACCAAGGCTCTATATATAGTACCTTAACGTAAGTCCTGAGGATGTTATAGTTATTTCAAATAAAAATGAACACTTTTTCTGCTGAAATTTAATCATAGCAAGAAATAGTTGTCTCAATCTAAATTAAAATAACTATATATCATGTCCGGATAATTAGTCAGGACTTACCCACGGGCACTACACGAGGGTGAGGGCGAATGCCATTCGCCTCTACATATGGCGTTTTCAAGGTGAAGCATGGGTAAGTCCTGTTAGTGATCAAAAAACTTCTTCCTCTTCCCTCCTGACTTCTGTAGGGGCGTTTCATGTCGCGCAGGGTTAACGAAGTATGTGCAAACAAAACGGCCGTTCGCCCCTAATTCTCCCTAATTTATTTATACCTATTCAACCGGACATGATATTAGGGGATGAAAACAAATAATTATTAGGACTTACCCATGAACACCATTGGTAGGGTGTGTTTTGCTGACGCCAAGCGGAGCGAATGCTTCGCGACTTGAATTGCGCACTTCGTAACGCACCAAGGCTCTATATATAGTACCCGCAGCGTAGGTCCTGAATTATATTCAGCATTGCAAGCCTCTAGCTCAACGCGGTCGTTACTGATAACCGATAACTGAAATGACCGCTGAATACTTACAGTACTGAATTTACTTTATACCATTTTCTGTACAAACAAAATCAAGAGGTTTATCCCAGGAATCTATAGGTAAATCTTGTAAATAAGCAAATTCAAACACAATGCCAATAGTAGGTTTTGATGCCCATTCTTCCTGACTTAGCATCCGGTCATAAAAACCTCCACCATAGCCTAAACGATAACCCTTAAGATTACAACCAACAGCAGGAACTAAAATTAAATCTACTTTTGAGGACTGTAATAATGGTGCATTTACCTCTGGTTCTAGAAGACCATAAGCACCTTTTTGTAGAGGATTTTCTGGTTGCCAAATATGCCAAAATAGAGACTTTTCTTCACAGCGTGGAAAACCCCAAATTTTATTAGAAAATGTTGTTGTTTCTCCAATATTTGTAAATAATAAACTTAGGTCTGGTTCCTGACGGAAACTAATATAAGCTAAAACTGTTTTAGCTTTTTGGAATAGGGAGAAATTTTGTAAGTAGTAACAGAGGCGATCGCTCTTTTCTCTCCATTCAGTCTCAGACATAGACCGACGTTTTTTTAATAGTGAGCTTCTTAATTCTTTTTTGATCATTAATCTACTAAAATTATAATTAGAAAAGTAAAATGAGTAAGTTCTGACTTATCCAGACTCATACTCAAATTTTTCGATCCTGTACCTTAAAATAAGGTATCAAGCCTCCCCTTTCAGTGGGATGAAAAAAAAATCTGGTTTTTAAGCCTTTTGTTTGAGCTAGAGGTGCTGATAACTGTTTTCCTACGCGACATGAAAAACCTAGTTCCTCGGGAGGAGGCTAACTGACCACTGAAATGGCCACTGAACAATTGGATTATTCTTCTTCATTTTCATTACCATTAGATAGAGAAAATAGATCCAGTGATAATTGCTGGGGCAGTTGATCGAGTTGGAAATATTGATGAAACTTATCTGTAACTTGTAACCAATAAGAACGAGATTCCTTTTGACGACGTTTACGGATAAAATCTAAACTCACAAGTTCACGAACGTGCTGATAAACTCCCGAACCACGAATATCTACTAATTCTGATTGGGTAATACCTCCTTTGAGAGCGATCGCCGCTAAAGTCCTCAGAGCGCCGACTCCTAATTCTGGTTGAATCAAACTGTCTATCAACTCGGTAAAAGTTGGTTTGAGTTGAAGACTATAGCCTTTTTCTGTTTCGACAACTTCTAAAGCAGTATGTCGATGGGCATATTCTGACATTAACTCTATTAAAGCATCCTTTATTTGGCCACGCTCGCACTTAGCAATTTCAGCAATTTCAGAAATGGAGAGGGGTTTTCCCTTGAGATATAGAATTGCCTCAATTTTAATAGAAAGACTATACATTTAGTATCGTTGCTCTTACCATAATTGTATTATGATCAGAAAACTTCACCAATTGAAAAAAGGTGAAATTCTCTAACCTAATTTTTTTCTATCATATCTTTCCCTTTATACCAATTTGATAAATGTTGGCTATAAATAAGGATTATTAATGATACAGCACATTTCAGGTTTATTAAATATAGTAGGACTAGCTTTTTCAACAGTTTGTGAAGTCTAGAATAAATAAGAAGCAATTCTTATAGCAATTCCCATAGTTATTAGGTATATGTATAATTCCCCTAAAAAAGAGATACTTTGCAATCTCCCCCGCTTTTTCATGAAGGCGAGGGGAATCTAAAACTATACCCCATAGATTAAATAACTGAGTACTATAGGACACTCTCAAATTCTTAAATATAATCATACCATTTATCCATGAAGTTGCGCTTAATAAAAGATAACAACTATCAGTAAAATACTTGTCTCGGTAAGAATTATTAAGGGCATTAACTGTTACAGAGAAATGGTTAGATAAGAAGAACTGAACTTCTAACTTCTAATACAAATTCTCAAAATTCATGCTATACTTGCAAGGTGGCAAAAATAATTTTCTTTGATAACCAAAGTTACAATTCTATCGAGCATTTGCTCCAACAAATAATATTTAGAAATAGAAAATCCAAGTATAGCAAAGTTTATGGTAATTAGTATAATATATATTGGCAGGTATTTGATTTTAACAAAATTTATGATATTATAAAGACTTGTGTGTAAAATTATTGCAAGTCCATGCCAAAACTAAAAACTCGCAAAGCAGCAGCTAGACGCTTTAAAGCCACAGGAAGTGGAAAAATTAAACGTCGTAAAGCCTTCAAGAGTCATCTTTTGGAGCATAAAAGCTCTAATCGTAAGAGTGATCTGTCGAAAATGACTCTTGTCCATGAGACTAATGAAGAAAATGTGCGTCTAATGCTTCCATATTTATAATATTTTTATAATATTTTAGGAGAAAAATTATGCCGAGAGTCAAAAGAGGTAATGTTGCCCGTAAACGCCGTAACAAAATTCTTAAACTAGCTAAAGGGTTTAGAGGGGCACAATCTAGATTATTTAAAGTTGCTAACCAACGAGTGATGCAGGCGTTACGGAATGCCTATCGCGATCGCCGTAAACGAAAACGGGACTTCCGTCGTTTGTGGATTGCCCGGATAAATGCTGCAGCTCGTCAACAAGGTATCAGCTATAGTCAATTGATTGACAATATGAAAAAAGCCAATATAGCAATTAACCGAAAAATGTTAGCACAATTAGCAGTTTTAGATCCTGAAACTTTTGCGAAAGTTGTGGAATTAGCCAGTAAAGCCAAAAAATGATCTAAACTAGAGGGTTTAGGAACTAGGGGGAAAGAGAATAGACTTAAGGGAGCAAGATGCTCCCACTGCCATTCCCCTTCACTCAGATAATGACAATAGAACCACAGCTAAAATTAAAATTAATCCTGGGTAAAGATTATGGATAGCACTCTACCAGTTTTATACCTATTAACACTATTAATATTATTGTCTATAATTTCTATATTTGTTATCCTTCAGATTGCGAAGATGAGGAAAACAGAAAATCGGCTTTCTAAATTGAAAAACAAACTGACAAAAGAAAAGGGAACAGTAGATGAATATTATCAACTTGCCAGTATATATTTAGAAAAAAAATTATATATTCAAGGAGTTGAACTCTTGCAAAAAGCTCTGAGATTAAAAGACCCAGAAAATTTAGAAAATATGCCTAAAGTTTATAATGCTCTTGGTTTTGCCTACTTCACTCAAGAGCAATATGATATTGCGATTAGACAATATAAAGAAGCATTAAATATAGATCCTAACTATGTGACAGCTTATAATAATTTGGGCCATGCTTATGAAAAGAAAAAATTAACTGCTCAAGCTTTAGAAGCTTATGAGTCAGCACTGAAATATGACTCCAAAAATGATACTGCGAAAAGACGTGCAGAATCTATGAGGAAACGTTTAACACCTTCTTGAAGTCAGATTCTCAAAGAAATTGGGTGGAAGTTTTCTACAGGGAAGCCAAAGGATGGTTAGGACTAAGAGAATATCAAGTAAGAGATCAAATCAGCTTAAAAAGGCATTTTATTTTAGTATTTTGTGCTTATACATTTATGATCACCGCATCAGTTAACTGGAGGTATAAGAAGGCGTTGAGTTAACAAACCATTAAATACCTTTACTGATATTTCATTGGCATTTCGTAAAGCACAGCAATATCTGATCGTTTTTTTAAGTGATTAGATGAAAACATCGATGTACTTACTACTCATAAAGAGAGTTTGGGGTTTGTTTGAGCTTGAAATTTGCTAAAGCCCCGATATGAAGCTGGTGTGGAGGGAGATGCAGGACTACCGTCTAGGTAGCAGCACCCAATAAAGGTCAACCCTCTGAATAGCTAAGGCTCACTGGAAATCTTCGCCCCTTCAGGCTGGAGATTATTTCCAGCAAATAGAAACACCCATAGATAATCCAGCAAGAAAAAAAACAAATTAAAATATGACAACCCATAAAGTCATCAAAACTGACAAAGCACCAAACCCAGTTGGCCCATATAATCAAGCGATCGCTGCAACTGGCCAAATGCTTTTTGTGTCTGGTCAAATAGCGATCGACACCACAACTAATAAAATAGTCTGTAGCGACGATATAAGTGAACAAACAGAAAAAGTCATGGCAAACCTCGAAGCTATCCTCACTGAAGCAAAAGCTACTTGGTTAAGCGTCGTCAAAACTACAGTCTACCTGAAAAACATGGACGACTTTACTATCGTCAACAATGTCTACGCCAAATACTTCAACTCCGAAAAGGCACCCGCTCGTTCTTGTGTAGAAGTATCACGTTTACCCAAAGACGTGCTTGTAGAAATTGACTGCATTGCTGTCATATAGCAATTATCGAATCGATGAGGTGAATTTTTCAAGCTAAAAAGCTTGTTAATTCAGACTTTTGGTGTACCTCATTTCACTGGAAACCGCTATAGCCAATTCTTAAAAGTAATGCTATACTGAAGTAAGACTGCAGTTATTAAATATAGGACTGAGTAACTTAACCAGGACTTAGGCAAATTCACCTTGAAAACGCCATATGTAGGGGCGAATGGCATTCGCCCTCACCCTCGTGTAGTGCCCGTGTATATGTCCCGTTTATAGTATTTATAGTAATGAGCGCTCACATATTTACATATTGTTGTCTTTTGTAGTACAAGTTTATAGTACTATTACTAATATAGGACTTACCCATAAACGCTATTGGTAGGGTGTGTTTCCCTTCGCGACATGAAAAGCGCTAGCGTAACGGAATAAGGCACTATATATAGTGCCTTAGCGTTAGTCCTGTAATACTTTCGCATATATTACATTACATATATTATATTAGTAGCAATTTGTACCATGCAAACATAGCAGCACAGGTTGCTATATATATACAGGACTTACGCATGAACGCTATTGGTAGGGTATGTTTTGCTTTGCGACATGAAAAGCGCACTTTGTAACGCACCAAGGCTCTATATATAGTGCCTTTGCGTAAGTCCTGATATATTAATAGTAACCTTCTTAAAAAGTAGAAAAATCAAGATATTCTACATAGTTAAACTTGAATAAATTTCTGTTTAGAGTAAGTACCTAGGGAAAATTAATTACCTAATTTTATGCCCAAATTATAGGGAATATATGCTTTTCAGATTGAAAGTATGTGTAATTAATTCTGTATAACTACTGATCATAAAATTTTAAAATTATGAATGATCGAGATAAAACTAAAGAAGAATTAATTCAGGAGTTAATAAAACTTCGTCAAACTGTGAGTAAACTTGAAGAAGCCAATTCAGATTGCAACTCAATGAGACAAGAATTAAAAAATATAATTGAAGAGCGCAGTGTAGAACTAAAAGAATCAAACCATCAGTTGAGAGAAGAAATTATTCAACACCAAAAAGCACTAAAAGATTTGAAAGTAGCAAAAGAAAGGTTAGAAACTGTTTTGGCAGCAGTACCAGGTACAGTTTCTTGGATTAGTTCAGATTTACGGTATATAGAAGTTAATCAGCAGTTAGCTAATATTTTTAATCTGCCCAGAGGAGAATTTCCTGGGAAAGATATTGGTTTTTTGGGTGCAAGTTCTGAGTTTAATGACTTTGTCAAAGAGTTTTTTGAGAGTTCGTGCTTAGAAAAAACCCGTGAAATTATATCAATAGTTCATGGGAAACCTCAAAACTATTTGCTAGTTGCAAAAAAGTATGATAAAAATCAAGCTACCTTTATAGTAGGTATAAATATTACGGAAAAAAAACAAACAGAAAAAAATTTAATCAAAGCCAAAGAACAGTTAGAAACTGTTTTGGCAGCAGTACCAGGTACAGTTTCTTGGATTAGTTCAGATTTACGGTATATAGAAGTTAATCAGCAGTTAGCTAATATTTTTAATCTGCCCAGAGGAGAATTTCCTGGGAAAGATATTGGTTTTTTGGGAATAAGTTCTGAATTTAATGATTTTGTTAAGGAGTTTTTTGCTAGTTTTGAGGTCGAACAAATCAGTGAAGTTGTCTCACGAATTGATGGGGAACCTCGAAACTATTTGATTGTTGCACAAAAATACAATAAAAACAAAGCCGCCTTTGTAGTAGGTATAGATATTACTGAGCGCAAACAAGCCGAAAAAAATCTGTTAGTTAGTAAAGAAAAACTAGAAACAGTATTAGAAGCTGTTCCAGGAATGGCTTCATGGATTAATTCAGATTTAACCTATATTGAAGTAAATCAAAAATTAGCTGATACATTTAACCTAGCACGAGATGAATTTGTTGGCAAAAATATTGCTTTTATAGAAAAAAATTATAAATTGAATTCTTTAATTCAAGATTTTTTTGCTAGTTCTGAGCAGGAAATAACTGCTGAGATTACTTTAGAATACTACAATGTATCCCAAAATTATTTAATAGTTGCTCGCAAATATAATCACAATCAAGCAGCATTTGTAGTTGCGATTGATATTACCGAACACAGACAAGCAGAATTAGAACTTGGGGCAACTCAAGAACAGTTCAAAACTATTTTAGAAGCAATACCAGGAATGGTATCCTGGATCAACTCAGATTTATGCTACTTAGGAGTTAATAAACACTTAGCAAAAACTTACAATTTACCCCAAGAGGTTTTTGTTAGTCAAAAGATTGGCTTTCTCAAATCTAGTCAAGAATTTAGTGAATTTATGCATCAATTCTTTGCTAGTTCTGCTCAAGATGCCTATGGAGAAATATCTGCTTACGTTAATGGTACTCTCCACAATTATTTAATTGTATCCCAAAAATATGCTCAAGGAGAGGCTGCTGTTGCTGTAGGCATTGATATTAGTGACTGTAAGTATGCAGAAACAGCACTAAGAGAAGCTGAAGAAAAATATCGTACTATATTTGAAAATGCCGTTGAAGGAATTTTCCAAGCATCTCCAGATGGCTACTTGATCAGTGCTAATCCAGCATTAGCTCGAATTTATGGTTATGATTCTCCTGAAGAACTAATTGCTAATGTCATCTGCTTACAACATCAACTTTATGGTAATTCTAAATGCCGGGAAGAATTTATGCAAAAATTAAAGGAGCAAGATGCTGTAGTTAATTATGAATCACAAATTTATCGTCAAGATGGCAGTATAATTTGGACCTCTAAAAATGCTAAAGCTGTGTACGATCAAGATGGTAAATTGATTCGTTATGAGGGAACTGTTGAGGATATTACACAACGCAAAGAAGCAGAGGAAGCTTTACAAAGAGCAAATCAGGAGTTAGAAAGCAAAATTGGGGAACGCACTAAAGCTTTAAGGGAATCAAATCATTTGCTAATGATGGAAATTTCAGAACGTCATCGTGCAGAGATTGCCTTACGAAAATCGGAAGCAGAATTACGGATGTTATTTAAGGCCATGACTGATATCATTACTGTCTTTGATGCTCAAGGTAGATATGTCAAAATCTTATCTACTAATTCTGAGGTATTATATGCTCCTATGAATGAATTGATTGGCAAAAGTGTTTATGAGGTTTTGCCCCATCAGAAAGCTCACTTATTTATGATTAATATTCAACGGGTGCTGAATACCCAGAAAACTGTGAATTTAGAATATAGTCTGTTCCTATATGATAATCAACATAATGATTTTAATCATCAAGAGTATAATTCTATATCGAGTCTATCATGCAAAATTTCTAATTACAAATCTTACGAATTATTTTCTCATCTTTATTGTTGTATTCCTAAAGCTCATGAAGTTTGGTTTACTGCTAACATTTCACCATTACCAGATAACTGTGTAATTTGGGTGGCACATAATATTACAGAACGCAAACAGGTACTAGATGCCTTACAAAAAGCCGAGGAAAAATATCGTACTATCTTTGAAAATACTGCAGAAGGAATATTTCAAATTAATACTAATGGACGTTTTATTAGTGCAAATCCAGCTTTAGTTAAGATGTATGGGTTTTCCTCAGAAACAGAGTTAAAAAGTGAGGTAATTGATGCTAAACAATTATATGTCAACTTGAAACGTCGCTCTGATTTTATTGCCGAACTTGAAAAACATGATTTTGTATCGAATTTTGAATCAGAGGTTTATCGTCGTGATCGTAGTCTAATATGGATTTCTGAAAATGTTCGTGTAGTTCGTAATTCTCAGGGAGAAATATTGTACTATGAAGGTACTGTGCAAGATATCACAAAACGTAAAGCTGCAGAAACTGCACTGCGGTTAGAACAACAAAGATCTGACAGCTTATTATTGAATATTTTACCTGCTCAGATTGCTGTAAAATTAAAACAAAATCAACATCCGATTGCCAAACGGTTTGAAAATGTGACTATTTTGTTTGCTGACATTGTTGATTTTACTAGCTTTTCGGCTCGGATATCTCCTAATGAACTGGTAGATATCCTGAATCAAATTTTCTCAGAGTTTGATCAATTAACTGAACAATATAATTTGGAAAAAATTAAAACAATTGGAGATTCTTATATGCTAGCTGGTGGTTTACCCAAAGCCAGAGAAGATCATGCAGAGGCGATCGCTGAAATGGCAATAGATATGCAAAAGGCAATTAGGAAATTTTGTAATGATCGGGGAGAGTCTTTTCAAATTCGCATTGGTATTAATACCGGACCTGTTGTAGCAGGAGTAATTGGTATCAAAAAGTTTATTTATGATTTGTGGGGTAATACAGTCAATGTAGCATCTCGGATGGAATCAAGCGGAATCTCTGGGAAAATTCAAATTACTGAAACTACTTATCAACTTTTAAAAGATAAGTTTTTATTAGAATTACGGGGGTCTATTCCAGTCAAAGGTAGAGGAGAAATGATTACTTATTGGCTTATAGACAAGGTAAAAACAAAGGATAGCAATCTTATTAGAACTTTAGCGAAACAATAGTCAAAAATTAGTGTGGGTTAAGCCCAAATATACAGCAAATTCCCAGAAGTATACGAAGTACAGATATTAAAAACTAAATGTTCCCAGTGCAGGCATCTTGCCCGCAATAGGTATATCTCCACCTTGGTGGAATCCACTGTATCTTTTTGCTCACCTTAAGTATAAAATATCAACCATTCCCACCAACTAATTATTAACCATTATAGCTATCTTAAATCTTTGTTCAATAAAAAATCTTTTAACTTCTTTTTAAACTATTAAATTTATTAATTTAGCTTAGTTTTAACAATTTCTTGAACTTTTTTACCATCAGCCTTACCTTTCAACTGGTGCATTACCTGGCTCATAACTTTACCCATATCTTTAGGGGAACTAGCTCCCACATGAACAATAATCTCATCTATTACCTGAGAAATTTCATCATCAGATAACTGTTTTGGTAGATATTCTTCAATAATAGCCAATTCTGCTGCTTCTTGATCTGCTAGTTCCTGACGACCTACTTGAGTATATTGCTCTATAGAATCCCGACGTTGTTTGGCCAATCTCGCTAATATATCCATTTCTTGAGTTTCTGTCAGAGACTCCTTTCCAGCAGCTCTAATGTTTACTTCCTCCTCTAGAATAACTTTTTTGATACTACGAACTGTCTCCAGACGTACTTTTTCCTTGGCCTTCATAGCTGCTTTAATATCCTCTGTAATTTTGTCCTTTAAACTCATAATTCCAATCCTGATAATAATTAATACAGGGCTTTCCTTTGTTATAAGGTACATTTATATGGGCAAGATGCCCGCACTACATGATTTTTACCATTTGCCCTCTACATGATTTGCCCGAAATCTGCTGTAATTAATAACTGATGTTACGCAAAAATAGAATTAGTTGTTGATTTAAGGTGTCAGGTAAAACTTAACATATGTAGGACTTACCCATGAAAGGTATTGGTAGGGTATGTTTTGCTGACGCAAAGCGGAGCGAACGCTTCGCGACTTGAATGGCGCCAGCGTAACCCACCATTAGACTGTGTATATTGTATATAGTGCCTTTGCGTAAGTCCTAATATGAGTAAATGGGCAAGGTCAGTTAATAATTAATAACTCATTATATATTAGCTTTCAGCTAAAATTCAAGTGTAACAGTTCCCAACTATATTTGAAAAGTCTGTAGTGCTTGTTAATGGGAGTTTCAATCCCCCATTATACATCTTGAGAAACTAATTTCTGATAGTTGAGTGCTGCATCCTACTTCAATGCTAAATCATGTCATAAATCCTTGGGAATTAGGCGTTATGGCGCTACGGGCAAGTCAGAAGTCAGAAGTAATCTCTATCTCTGAATAAGTTTCAACATTTAGGAATGTCCAGGCGCTATCCTTCGACTGCTATATACAGTATTTTCTCTAGATCTTTATTTCTCAAAACAACTATGTGTAATTGATTAGAAAAATAGTATCTGTTTAAGAGATTTTAAATTTTTCAAAGAGTTATTGAATTTTATTACTAAAATAATTGAAATTAACTGAGCAAAAATCTTGCCTATATTGGGAATCAAAGAGTTTTGTCTAAACTAAACAATAAAAACACGGAAGCATATTTTTGTTTTGAGATGATAAGATTACGATGAATAAAGGTGCTACAAGAGGTTGCCGTGATCCATGCTACTTTGCCAATTCGGGCTCCTGTGCCTGCTATTGTTAACGATCATAATCGACTAAGACTTTTTTCAGGATCTGCTAACGTTCCTCTATCTATGGAAGTAGCTAGATACCTAGGTTTAGACTTAGGCCCAATGGTGCGTAAGCGCTTTGCTGATGGAGAACTATATATTCAAATTCAGGAATCAATTCGGGGCTGTGATGTTTATCTAATTCAACCGAGTTGTCATCCAGTTAATGACAACCTGATGGAATTGTTAATAATGATAGATGCTTGCCGTCGTGCTTCTGCCAGACAAATTACTGCAGTAATTCCTTACTATGGTTATGCTAGAGCAGACCGCAAAACTGCTGGAAGAGAATCAATCACAGCGAAATTGGTGGCCAATTTAATTACTGAGGCGGGAGCTAGCCGCATTCTGGCAATGGACTTGCATTCCGCTCAAATTCAGGGTTATTTTGATATTCCGTTCGATCATGTTTACAGTTTACCAGTAATTTTAGATTACTTAACCAGTAAGAATTTATCTGATATTGTTGTTGTTTCTCCTGATGTGGGTGGGGTAGCAAGGGCTAGAGCTTTTGCGAAAAAGCTAAATGACGCTCCTTTGGCAATTATTGATAAGCGTCGCCAAGCTCACAACGTGGCAGAAGTTTTAAATATAATTGGGGATGTTAAGGACAAAACTGCTGTTTTAGTAGATGACATAATTGATACGGCTGGGACTATTTGTAAAGGTGGGAGACTATTGAGGGAACAAGGAGCACGACAAGTTTATGCCTGTGCTACCCATGCTGTATTTTCACCTCCAGCTATTGAACGTCTTTCCAATGGAATATTTGAAGAAGTGATTGTTACTAATACTATCCCATTCAATGAGGAAAAGAATTTTCCTCAGCTAAGAGTCCTTTCGGTAGCAAATTTATTGGGTGAGACGATTTGCCGTATTCACGAAGATACTTCAGTTAGTAGTATGTTTCGCTAGAATTGGCCATTCTTACATACTTTATATTTCTTCCCTGCTCTAATATTTTAGGAAGGAAGAATGGTGAGTATGAAATCTTGAGAAATATTAACAGGACTTATGTAAAGGCTCTATATATAATACCTTTGCGTAAGTCCTGTTAATATTAGAAATTAAAAGTTAAATTTAATAGACTCAAAACTTTGATAATTTAGAAATGTCTATGCTCTTTGCTGTGGTATCTATAGAGCAAATCTCAAAACTTTCTCAAACAACATTTTATGAACAGAGCTTAGGCAAAGGCAATAATTGTAGTGTAAATATATGAAATAATCACCAATTTTGCGATCATTCTCTCCTGTACTCTCCATCTCCCTATTCCCCATATAGCAGAAAAGGGTTTAAGGATTTCCTTGTAAGGGATAGCCCTAAAAGCAGGGCCTTAAAACTATTGAGGTAATTATATGTCAACTATTGAATCTCAAGACATGACTTTAGAAAAGTTATTTGATGAATTTTATATTATTCCTGATTATCAGCGCGAGTATGTTTGGGAACAAAAAGAGGTAAATGAATTTATTCAAGACATCTATGAACAATTTTCTCAACAAATTCAAAACTCCTACCCTGAGTATTTTATTGGCAGTATAATTGTTTGTGGCCGTGGGGAAAAATGCTATGAAGTAATTGATGGGCAACAACGAATTACTACTGCTTATCTAGTCCTTTGTGCAATTCGAGATTATCTATTAACTATTAATCCTAATGAACCTATTGAAGCATTAAAAAATAAGATTGCTACTTTGTATACGGATAATTGGGGTAATGACCAGTTTCGACATAAAGTAGAACTACAATATGAGGAAAGTCGAGGAATACTAGAAAATATAGCTCTACAAGTAGATTTAGACCCTATTTTTTCTACTCGCTCTGTTAAAAACATTCACAATGCTTATGCTGAAATTAGAAGTTTTCTTTCCCATAATTTTAAACTCGATGAAGTTATTATTTTTAATCTGAAAAAGTTTTACGCATATTTTATTAAAAATGTTAAGTTAATTCGAGTCAAAACAGCGAGTGTTTCTCATGCTTTGAAAATATATTCAACTCTAAATCATCGTGGTTTAGCCCTAGATGATATGGATTTACTCAAAAATTTAATTTTTACTAAAGCTAAACCAATAGAATATGATCAAATCAAAGTAAAATGGAAAAAAATGATAGATTTGCTCTATAAATCCCAAGAAAAACCAATGCGTTTTTTGCGTTATTTTATCTTGGCAAAATACGCAGAAGATGGGAATTATATTTTGGAAAAAGAAGTCTATGATTGGTTCCTGAGCAATGAATTTCTGTGTGGATATAAAACTGAACCGATTCGGTTTGTGAATAATTTACTTACCTCAGCTCAAGCTTATGTAGCATTTTTAGCAGGTAATAATATTGATGGTACTGTTAATCGGTATTTGGTGAATATTATAAATCTTAGTGTAAATGTTAGGCAGCATTTAATATTACTTTTGGCTGTGAATAAGTTGCCTCAAGATTGTTTTGTTAATTTCTGTAGAGAAATAGAGAATTTATTATTTTTGGCAATGTTAACTAGCAATCGGAATCAAAAAGCATTTGATGGCATGATTCTTAAGTGGGCAAATGAGTTGCGTCAAATTACTTCACAAGAAGATTTTGATTATTTTATTGCTCAGCACATTATTCCTAGCAAACAGCAAGTAGCGGAGAAATTTGAAAAGGCATTCTATAAACTGAATAAGTCATCATTCCAGCTATATCAAATTAAATATATTTTGGCAAAACTCACACAATATATAGATGAAAATGCCTGGGGTACTGGGGGAGGAATTGAGGATTTAAGAAATTATATTTTTAAATTAGAATTAGAACAAATTTTATCAGAAAATCCGACAAAGAAAGTGATTTTAGATTTTGATAAACCTACTGAAATAGGAAATTATAGTCAACGTTTAGGAAATATGACTTTGTTAGAAAGTTCAATTAAATATGCTCTTATTAATGCTAACTTTACTGAGAAAAAATTAGGTTATACAAAGTCGAGATTTTTGTTAACTAGAACTCTTGCTGAAGAAATTCATGTTGGGGAGAATACAACTATTGATTTGGCTATAAAAGATTTAAAGACATTTGAAAAATGGGATTCTCAGGCAATAGAAAATCGCCAAGCAATGTTGACTCAATTAGCTAAAAAAGTTTGGGATGTTCCTGAGTAGTTGAGTTAAGCTAATACGCATTTTAAATGCGTATTAGTAAGTTAGAATTTAGAATTTAGAATTTAGAAGGGTTTTTCTCTGAACGAGGCATACAACAATAAGTCGGGCTTGCTGAAAAAGTCTTTTTCAGGAGTAGGGGAACCCACCCCTAACATCTCCCAGGAGGAGAAGTAGGGACGTTTTGCTAACGCAAAGCTCCGCTAACGCTACGGGACATGTTTGCGCAGCATTCCGTCAGGAAAACGGATTTTTGTTATGCAACGTCCCTACAGAGGAACGGGAAATTGGTAGAAGAGGTAGTTGGATATATTTGTCCCTTCATTTTTCTGCCATGGGAGTGCCCGAAATCCTAACTTTTTCAGCCTTTTACCAGCAAAAAGCTAGTACTTTGGGCCACCCAAATCAGGCTAAAGCTTTTATACGTCAATGCTTTTATGATTAATCAGCAAACCCTAAGTCGTTTAAATGCACAAAAGCTTATCAGTTATCAGTTATCAGTTACAGCGGATTTTACCTTGAACAGGTCCACCTATCCCGGGCAAGATGCCCACACTGGAAATATTTAACCCTACATTACACACTACAAAATATAGTATAAAAATATAAGTCAAAATATAAGTCAAAAGTCTGAAGAGGTGACTAGACGGCTAAAAACCTAGTAGGTAGCAGGTGTCAGGTGTCAGGCTTCAGGTAGCAGGTGGTACAGTTTAATTTCTAGTAAAATTTATTACTGCTTTTATTTATTTTTCAGGCCAAGTGCAAAAAGTTGAGTCAGGACTTACGCCACGACACTAATTAGAGTCTGCTGAAAAAGTCTTTATGTGGGCTTTAATATTTAACAGGACTTACGCAAAGGCTCTATATATAGTTCCTTGGTGCGTTACGAAGTGCGCTTTTCATATCGCGAAGCGTTCGCTCCGCTTTGCGTGAGCAAAACACACCCTACCAATAGGGTTCATGGGTAAGTCCTAATTTAATCAGCAAGCCCTAAGTAACGAATGACTATCTTTCGCTCACGGTTTTTTCTGTATTTTTGGGAATAGGTTTGTAGCATTGAAGGCGTTGTTGGATAGTTTGAATAATATCAATAGTTTTATATAGGTTGAGTTTGATAATATTTTTAGATAAGTTGAGTTTGATAAAACTATCATTTCTTAGTTTTTTAGTTAACTCAATAATTATATTTTCTGAAGCAACTTCAACCAGAACTTGTGCTGCACTCTTACGGATATGGGAATCTGAGTATTCTAGGAGTTGAATTAAGCAAAAAATAGCAATTTCCAAGCCAATTTTACTCAGAGTTTCTGCCGCTTCTTTACACACATATTTATCTGAGTCTTCTAGAAGTTGAATTAATGAATAAATAGGATTTTTTGAGTCAATTTTACCCAAAGCTAATGCGGCACTTTGATGCATATCGTAATCTAAGTTTTTTAGGAATTTAATTAAAGTAGGAATTGCTGTTTCCGAACCGATTTCACTCAGAGCTTCTGCAGCACTTTCACGCACATAAGAACTTGAGTTTTCTAGGAGTTTAATTAAACCAGAAATTGCTGTTTCTGAGCCGATTTCACCTAAAGCTTGTGCTGCACTCTTACGCACATAATAACTTGAGTCTTCTAGAAGTTTAATTAAACCAGGAATTGCTATTTCCGAGCCAATGTTACCCAGAGCTTGTGCTGCAGTTCCACGCATAAGTTCGTTTGAGTGTTTTAGGATTTTAGTTAACCTAGGGATAGCAATTTCTGAGCCAATTTCACCCAGAGCTTGTGCTGCACTCTCACACACATAATAACTTGAGTCTTCTAGGAGTTTAATTAAACCAGGAATTGCTATTTTCGAGCCAATTTTACCCAGAGCTTGTGCTGCAGTCCCACGCACAAATTCGTTTGGGTGTTTTATGATTTTAGTTAACTTAGGGATAGCAATTTCTGAGCCAATTTTACCCAGAGCTTCCGTGGCACTTCTACGCACATTATGATCTGAGTGATTTATTAGCTTAATTAACCCAGGAATAGGTATTTCTGAGCCAATTTTACTCAGAGCTTCTGTAGCAGTTATACACACATATTTATCTGAGTCTTCTAGAAGTTTAATTAATCCAGGAATCGCAATTTTTGAGCCAATTTTCCCTAAAGCTTGTGCTACTCTTTTACGGACATATTTATCTGAGTCTTCTAAAAGTTTAATTAATCCAGGAATCGCAATTTTTGAGCCAATTTTTCCCAGAGCTTCTGCTGCTTCTTTCCGCACATATTTATCTGAATCTTTTAATAGTTGAATCAATCTATTAACAGCAATTTCTGAGCCAATTTCACCAATCACAGATGCTGCGCTTCCACGCACATAATAATTTGAGTTATCTAATAGTTTAATCATTTCAATAACTACAGCTTCTGAGCCAATTTTACCAAGGGTATCTGCGGCTTTTTGACGAATATAAGAATCTGAGTCTTCTACGAGTTTAATTAATTCAGGAATAGTAGTTTCTGAGCTAAGATTACTTAGAGCAGATGCAACACTTCTACGTATATAAGAATTTGAACTTTTTAGGAGTTTAATTAATACAAAAAGATCAGTTTTTGAGATAATTTGACTCAGAGTATTTACTACAATTACATGAACATTATAATCTGAGTTTTCTAATACTTTAGTTAGTTCAATGATTACTGTTTCTGAGCCAATTTTACTCAGAGCCTCTGCTGCACTTTTGCGTACATTATAATCTGAGTGATTAATTAGTTTAATTAGCCCAGGAATAGCAGTTTCTGAGCCAATTTTACTCAGAGCCTCTGCTGCACTTATACGCACATCATTTTCCGGGTCTTCTAGAAGTATAATTAATTCAGGAATGGCAATTTTTAAGCCAATTTTACCAAGAGCTTGTGCTGCTTCTTTACGCACATATTTATCTGAGTCTTTTAGAATTGTAATTAATTCATTAACAGCAAGTTCTGAGCCAATTTTACCAAGCACAGATGCTGCACTTCTACGCACATAATAATTTGAGTTATTTAATAGTTTAATTATTTCGATAACTACAGCTTCTGAGCCAATTTTAACAAGAGCATCTATGGCTTTTTTATTAATATAAGCATCTGAATCTTCTAGGAGTTTAATTAATTCAGGAATAATAGTTTCTGAACTAACCTTACTCAGAGCTAATACAACATTTCTACGTATATAATAGTTTGAAAATTTTAGCAGTTTAATTAACCCCAAAATATTAGTTTTTGAGATAATTTTATTCAGAATATTTACGATAATTATATAAACATCATAATCAGATTTTTCTAAATCTGATTTTTCTAATAATTTAATTAGCTCAACAACTACTGTTTCTGAACCAATTGTACTCAGAGCCTTTCCTGCACTTTGAGACACACTATAATCTGAGTGATTGATTAGTTTAATTAACTCAGGAATGGCAGTTTCTGAGCCGATTTTACCTAGAGCTTCCGCTGCACTTCTACACACATAATTTTCATGGTCTTCTAGAAGTTTAATTAATTCGGGAATGGCAGTTTCTGAGCCAATTTTACCTAGAGCTTCTGCTGCACTTTGACGTACATAAATTTCAGAGTCTTTGAGAAGTTTAATTAACATATCAACAGCAGCTTTTGAGCCAATTTTACCCAAAGTCTCTGCTGCAATCATACGCATATAATAGTCTGGGTCTTCTAGGAACTTAATTAATCTTGAAATGATAATTTCTGAACCGATTTTACCTAAAGCTTCTGCTGCATTGTAACGTATATAATAATTTGGGTATTTTAAGAGTTGAATTAATCCTGGAGTAGCAGCTTTTAAGCCAATTTTACCCAGAGCTTCTTCTCCACTTCTACACACATAATTTTCAGAGCCTTCTAGGATTTTAATTAACATATTAATAGCAGCTTCTGAGCCAATTTTACCTAAAGCTTTGGCTGCAGTTATGCGCACATATATATCAGAGTCTTTTAGGAGTAAAATTAATTTCGTAACCGCAGCATGTGATTTTGTTAACCCTGCCAACTCAACTTTCACTAACTTAGGCAACTCTAGCCTACCAACCTCAACAAAAGCTTGCTCCTGAAATCTTCTCTGCACCTTACCCACTAACCTCGCACCTAAAAACCAATCTACTTCCAAGGCTAACCTTACTATGCGCACTGCCAATACTTTGTCCTCGACCAATGCCAACATCAACGCCACTACTTCCGTCCACTTCAAATAATTCAAATAATTCCACTGCAACTCATGGTTGCTTAAACCAGGCAACCGCAACAATAACCTTTCCGCGGTATAATACTCCTGAAACAATTGATGGCGAAAGGAAATCTGATTACCATCTCCCACCTGAATCAAATGATGTTCTAATAAATCTTCTAACCAACGTATCGCACAGTCAATAGGATCTGCAACTTGCCCTTGCAAAAACTTCCCTAATACCGCTTCAGCTTTTTGCCGAGGAATAGCAACCATGATCTCTGTTTTTGATTTCTCTGTTGTCATGGCCCATGCCAACTCTCGTAATAACTTATGCCACCAATGTCGAGAATTTTCATCAACGGGAACGTCTTGCTTGAGATCACGACTATAAGTCTGAGTAAAACTACGAAACAACAACCCCAAATTAGCAGGTACTTGAGAATTATTATGGCTAAATACAGAACACAACATCAACAAAAACATGGGAGTTTTCCCGAATTCTCCAAATCTCCCCTGGAACTGCCCCCACAAATTTTTACTTTGTGCAGGCAAGTAAGCGCAGATAAATTTCCATATTTGAGATTCGCTCAGAGGCTGCATTTCTAATTTTTTCTCAATTTGCCAATCTCCCCCTAGACTCAACTCCCGGGTCGTAAATACCATAGAGGTTTGTGGGTAGTCTTGCTGGAATATTTTAACTTGTTGTCGTGCTGCTTCTGATGACATTTCATTAAAACCATCGAAGAGGAGTAAAAATTTACCTTGGCGGAGTAAATTTTTGAGAGTCGCTTCATCTATATTTATTGTGGAGTCATGCTTGTGGATAAAAGCTTGAATTCTTGCAAGAATAGAAGATTGACTGTAGCGCAATTCTATGAGGATAGGGATTTTGGGTTGACCCTCCTCTGTCCACCTTTCTGAGGAGAGAGTTTTTCTTTTTTCGGTGCTTTTTAAGGAGGGACTAAGGAGGGATCTTAATTTTTCTGCCTCCTCTAACAATAATCTGGCCAAAGCAGTTGATTTTCCGGACCCCGGTCTTCCGGCCAATAAAACATGATTGGGGGCATATTTCCGCAAACCCTGCAAAACTGTTAACCTTTCAATATTATCTTGTTGATATTCTCCTTCTTTTTCCTGAGACTCAATAGTTTGTACCATCAAAACCAAATCCAAATGTGGGGAAATATTTTTCTGGTGCTGAAGAGAGTTTTTTCCGGTCACGTCTGTCAGAGTATAAACCTTGCAATATTTAGCATAGTTCTGACAAACTGATTCTAGATAAGATTTCCAATTAACCATATTTAGAATTTAGAATTTAGATTTTAGAATTCAGAGGTTAGATTTTAATTTTAACCTTTCATCCATACTATTGCTAGACTTAAGCAAAATGGGGTTGTGAGGTTGGGAATTTTGGTTATTACTTTACTTTAATGTGGGTGATAAGTCAAAAGTCAAAATTCAAAAGTAAGAAGAAAATTATAGAGGGATGGCCATGGGACGCGGAAGGTACGAATTTTGTGGGAAGTAAAGGGATCAAGGGTTTCCGTCCCCCATAGCAATTTTATGTCAGTGGCTAAGTCGGGGTCTCAATCTTCTCCTGAAGGTGACTTTCAGTATAAGTGTCTCCGCGTCTACTACCTTTTTTAGCTGCCTAACCTGAAATTTTGAGGTGGAGTATAGAAATACAGCGCTTTCCTTTGTTATGAGGTACATTTAGGCGGGCAAGATGCGGGCACTACATAGATTTTTACCATTTACTCTGTACATCCTTTCCCCGAAATATGCTGTATTTTGCTGCTTTTTGCCCCTATGCTGCTAACTAAAATTTGCTCCTCCTTCTATCTTTTCAATCTTTTCAATAAAGACTTGATTTTTAACGTCTCTACCAGCGGCATTACCTTGTTGTACTGTTATTGCGTTGCGAATATTCTCTTGT
>JAKQYF010000083.1 GCA_023356535.1 Trichodesmium sp. MAG_R03
CTGGTTCAGGATGGCGATCGCTTCTACTCAAAAGGCCACTGACTTCCAACAATTGGGCCGAAAGTCTCTGGAAAAATTGTAGGTTGGGTTGAGGCCACGAAACCCAACATAGATGAATATGGTTCACTGAAGAATTGTTTTGTCAGTTGAGAAGGTCTGAAAAACCTATGGAAATGTCAACTTGCCTTGTCGTGATAAATTAGTTCCCACTTTTGCTACTGTTATTAAACCTACCCTGGAAAACACTATTCATAATATTATTCCTACTTAATTTGCTCCTAAGCTATAGCATTATCATCCAGTACCATCACATCAGGAATATAGGCCGAGGCGATCGCTTAACTGGTGGCCAGATACCAATCTTGAGAAGGTATATGGGCCACAATATTAAGAATGGCCTCTCCCTCTAGATGAATGCACTCTTGGTCCCAATTCTCAAAAGGACGGTTTAAGCAGCAAATATCAAAATAGATTTTATCCTAGGGCTAAGATACCCTACCAATAGGGTTCATGAGTAAGTCCTGACTATTTGTCAAACTGCAATATTGATTGGTTTTTATGCCCTAGCTTCCCTGGGGGAGAGCGCGGGTCTTCAATTAACGTTGAGATAATTTTGCATTGGAGAAAGCAGTAGGAGCCTTTTTTAATTGCTACTTTTCTTGTATAGTTGTGGGAATTGGCTAAAATAATATGTTTCTGTGATGAGCAGGGATAGGGTTTGAGCCCAATTCGTCAAGATAGTTATCTTAAGCGAATACTTTTGTGGTGGATACCTAAGGTCCAGAGTCATTTTAAGGTGTTTGTTAAATAAAAATTGAAAATCAATATGACTGTTACTGCTTTTACTACTGGGAATCAACTTTTACGGGAAGGACAGTTAGAGGAGGCGATCGCTTCTTATGAAAAGGCCATTGAGCTAAATCCCCAGTTTGCCTGGTGTTACCAAAATTTGGGGGATGCTTTGGAGAAGACGGGGCGGATAGATGAGGCGATCACTGTTTTTCGTCGGGCTGTGGCTAATTGTCCCGAGTCTCCCTGGTGTTTCTACAAGTTGGGGGTAATATTGGGGCAGCAAGGTCAGTTTCAGGAAGGGGTGGGTTATTTACGTCAGGCGATCGAGCTGAAAAAGGATGTGCCTAAGTTTTATCTGGGTTTGGGAAGTTGGTTGGTGAAGTTGGGGCAATGGTCGGAGGCGGTGGACTGTATTAATCAGGCTATGGGGATGTGGGATGGAAAGGTAGGGAGGTTACATCGGATGTCCCTACAGGCGGAGGCTGATTTTTATTTGGCAGAGGCTAAGTCGGGCCTTGGACAATGGTCGGAGGCGGTGGAGTTTTATGGCCGGAGTTTGGAGATTAACCCGGTTAGGGTTGAGTGTTATCTGGGTTGGGCAGCGGCTTTGGGTAAGTTGGGACGATGGTCGGAGGTGGTGGAGTTATATCGTCAGGGGATGGTTCTGTTTGAGGAGTCTGGTGAGCTATGGTTTTGTTTGGGTAAGGCTTTGGGGCAGTTGGAACGGTGGGAGGAGGCTGTTGTTCAGTATGGGCGATCGGTTGGTTTGGGTTTTGCGGGGTCTGAGGTGAGGCATCATTTGGGTTTTGCTTTGGGGAAATTGGGCCGGTGGGAGGAGGCTGTTGTTCAGTATCGGTTGGTGTTGGAGGTTAATCAGAAGTCGGCTGTTGTTAGGCATCAGTTGGGGTATGCTTTGATGCGGTTGGGTAGATGGGGTGAGGCGGAGATTGAGTTGCGGAAGGCGGCAGAGTTGCATCCTGGATCTGCTGCGGTTTGGCAGCATTTGGGAGATGTTTTGGGGGAGTTGGGGGAGAGGGATGAGGCAGAGTCAGCATATAAGCGAGCTTTGGAGTTAAAATCAGGAAAAAGTAGCTATGTTTCAGATTTGAGTAGCCCTCTGCCAAAAATGAAAGGAGTTACTTCAAATTCTTTGACAAGGGAAAAAATAAGGAAGATAGACCAGAAGTTTGATGCAAATTATCAAGGTAAAAGAGATAGTATCTTAAAAAGTCGTCCAAAAGGGTCAACTTACCTGAATGTTCTTTTTGTGCTTTATGGAAATATTGACTCTAACGGTGGGTATCATGCTCAACTTCATGGTACTCGGTTGCTAGAGGAAGGAGTTGATTGTATATTTGCGGTTCCTGATAGCTCTAATAATGAGGATGTGTGGCGACGGTCTTTGCAGAATTTATCAAACCCTGTACGCATTTTACCATATTCTGCTTTTTCTATTCCTGGTTCCCGTTTACCTTTTGCTAATGGTGGTGGTCCTGATGTGATTCACGCTTGGACTCCCCGTGAGGTTGTTCGCAAGTGTGTGGAAAGACTTTTGAAACAATATTCTTGTCCTTTGGTTATTCATTTGGAGGATAATGAGGAATATTTGACTGCTGCTAAGGTAGGAAGACCTTTTGATGAGTTGGTTAAGTTGCCGGAAGCAGAACTTGATCGGATTATTCCTGGCGATCGCTACCATCCTATTAAGGGTAAGGCTTTCTTGCAGCAAGCTCAGGGGTTGACTATGATTATTGAGACTCTTAAGGGTTTCAATATTAGTAATGTCCCAGAGTTGGTGCTTGGTCCTCCTGTGGATGAGAGTTTGTTTTATCCTCGACCTATTAATCAGGAATTGCGTCGTTCTTTAGGTATTTCTGAAGGTCATGTGGTTTTGGCTTATACAGGTAATGTACATAGTGGCAACCGAGATGAGGTAGGGGAATTATATCAAGCTGTGGAAGTTTTGAATCAACAGGGATGCCCTACTGTGTTATTACGCACGGGATTAAAGGGCGAGGAAATGGGGGTTGAGAGTAGGGGAAGAAGTTATGAAAAATATTTAGGTTGGGTGGAACGAGGGGAAGTGCCGGAAATTCTTGCTGCAGCGGATGTTTTAGTTCAACCAGGTGTACCAGGGGTGTTTAATGACGAGCGTGTGCCCTCGAAGTTGTTGGAATATTTTGCTATGGGGCGACCAGTGGTGTTGCCGAAGACGAATGTGGGGTTGAGGGTGAAGCATGGTTTGGAAGGGTATGTGTTGACCAGGTGTGATGCTGAGGGTATTGTAGCGGCGGTGCAGGAGATTAAGGCTGATGGAGAGTTGGCTCGGCGGTTGAGTGATGGAGCGGTGGATTTTTATTTGAGTCAGGTTAAGCAGGGTTTTATGGGGGTTAAGCTTAATGATTTTTATGGTAGGTTAACTGGGAAGGTTTCGTCTCCTGGGGATGAGAAGGAAGTGGGTAGGATGTTTTTTGTGGTGACTCCTTGTCTAAATGCTGGGGAAACTATTGATGAGACTATAAAAAGTGTTATTAGTCAATCTGGTGATTTTTGGATTCGGTATCATGTGCAGGATGGTGGTTCAACGGATGTGACTGTTGAGCGGTTACGATATTGGGAGGGTGTGTTATTACAAGGGAGTTCTGATGTCCAATGTCGGGGTGTGGAGTTTTCTTGGGTGAGTGAACCAGACCAGGGGATGTATGATGGAGTGATGAGGGGGTTTGATGGTTTTGATATTAGGCCGGAAGAGTTGATGACTTGGATAAATGCTGATGATGTTTTGATGCCAGGGGCGTTGTCTGCTATTTGTGGTATTGTTGGGGAGCATCCAGAGGTTGAGTGGATGGGTGGGCCTCAGTATGTGTTTGAAATGGATGTACGGCGGCAGGTTTTGGAGCGGAGTACTCCTACTCCCACGGCGGTTATTCGGGAGGGTTTGTGTGATGGTAAGCATTGGGAAATGTTGCAGCAGGAGGGAACGTTTTTTAGTAAGGCTTTGTGGTTTAGGGCGAAGCATGGGTTGAAGGGGTTTGAGTTGGCTGGTGATTGGAATTTCTGGCGGGTAATTGCCCATCATGGGGTTTATTATCAGTATGAGAGTCCTTTGGGTGCTTTTCGGAGGCGTATTGGTCAGTTGTCTGTGGAGCGTATTGGGGATTATCGGGCTGAGATTGATAGGGTTGTGCCTTTGGAGGTGAGAAGGGGGAGGTTTGAGGAGCTTTATCGGGAGCAGGAGTGGGATGCGAATGTTATTAGGTTTGATGGTGGAACTGGGAAAATGGTGGTTGATATTGACTCGGTGAGTGAGGTTTATGAAAAGATTAGGGGTTTTGAGCAGAGTAATTTAGCACCGACCAATCAAGCTGAGACTAATGCTTGCTTTGAGCAAGCGAACTCCTTATCTCCATGTGTTTTTATTGTGACACCTGTTTATAATGGCGTACAATTTATTGATGAGACCATAGACGGCATTTTGTCTCAATCAGGTGACTTTTTTATTCGTTACCATCTACAAGACGGTTGCTCTACAGATGGAACCGTAGAAAAACTGTGTAAATGGAAAGAAAGATTAAAAAGCAATAATTTTTTAACTTTGTGCAAAGGGATAAAATTTACTTTTGATAGTTCTCCAGATTCAGGTATGTACGATGCAATCAATAAAGGAGTTGCAGCAATTGGTAACCTAAGAGATGAGGATTGCATGACATGGTTAAATGCTGATGATAGGCTTTTACCAGGCACTCTAGCTACTATCGTTAGCATTTTTCAATCCCTACCAGAAGTTCAATGGGTGACAGGGCGCACCGAACTGATAGATCGGGATGGAATTGTTACGAATTTATTTGATCTAAGACTTTTTAGCAGTAGAACTTTAAGAGCTGGTCTCCACGAAGGTAGAAAGCTTCACTTTCTTACGCAAGAGGGAACATTTTGGCGCAGCAAACTGTGGCACAAGGTTGGGGGGTTAGATTCGTCTCTACGTCTTGCTGGAGATTACGATTTATGGTTGCGAATGGCAGATTACAGCGATTTAGTGACTGTTAATGCTGTATTAGCGACTCACCGTCGCCATGAAGGTCAGTTATCTAATTCTCATAATCGTTATCACCAGGAAGTAGATCAAATTCTCAGTCGCAAACATTTAGAAGAAAAGTATCAAGAAACTTGGCATTTATACAATAGCCTTAGCGATCATGAATTAATTAACGAACATTTTATGGGTCAAACACTACATTATAGTGTCGAAAGTAAGACCTGGGAAATCAAAAATTACCAACCTCTTCATTCAAGTTTATTGAAGCCTTCCAAACTTTTAGCTTTTGAACAAGGTGTCAAAAAATCTATCATAGCTAAGTACGGTAGTGGGTTTAGTGAGAAAATTATCCCTGAACCCTCTACTTTTATGTCTTCTTCACTGCGGTGGTTACATGAAAGAGGTAATTTACATATAATAGATGTAGAAGAGAGAGGATACTATCAAATTACCCTAGTTTGCCAAACTTTTGAGGAAGTAATTGTTGCCATAACCAAAAACAATGACTTGTTATTTGTATCTTATTTTCCTATAAGTGAACATCGAAAAGAGTTTCATGCTGTATTCAGCAGCAATCTTGAACAAGGCCAAAATAC
The DNA here is from genome assembly GCA_023356535.1 of Trichodesmium sp. MAG_R03. Classification (GTDB taxonomy): domain Bacteria; phylum Cyanobacteriota; class Cyanobacteriia; order Cyanobacteriales; family Microcoleaceae; genus Trichodesmium. Next base: position 5,425 of record JAKQYF010000083.1, read on the forward strand.
TATAAATGTAGAAGTAAGAGACAAAAATGATGGCTGTGTTTCTGCACGACTGCTGATGATTTCCTGTGATGCTAATCTTGTACCAAATGCAAAATTTGGGGGAAATACATCTCTATTGGATACACCAGAAAAAGATGGTTGGCCTTATAAACAATCTAGATCATTGCCCTGGCCTAAAACACTTCCCAATGGGGAGCCTTGGCCAAAGATTTCAATAGTAACACCTTCCTATAACCAGGGAAGATTTGTAGAAGAAACGATTCTTTCTGTAATAAATCAAGGTTATCCTAATTTAGAGTACATATTTATTGATGGAGGTTCTAACGATGAAACTATGACAATAGTAAATCGCTATAGAGAACACTTGACCCATGTTGTAAGCGAGAGAGATAGAGGGCAAAGTCATGCACTGAACAAGGGTTTTTCCAAAGCATCGGGTGAAATTTTGGGTTGGGTTAACAGCGATGATAGACTTGCACCAGGAGCCTTATATGCCATTGCTACAGCTTTTTACACTAGCGGTGCAGATGTGGTATCTGGAGTTTGTCAAGTTTTTCAAGACGAGGTGTTAGCTTTTGAACATATAGCGTCTTGTAGTAATGGGAAACTTAAATTAGATGAATTTTTAGATTTAGATAATTGTTGGTTGGCAGGAAAGTTTTTCTATCAACCAGAAGTCATGTTTAGTCGTAGGATTTGGGAAAAGGCAGGAGGTCAAGTTAACGAAGCCCTTTACTATAGCATGGATTACGAACTTTGGGTGAAGTTTGCTGCCAATGATGCCACTATTCAGGTTATTGGACACCGAATTGCTCAGTTTCGGATGCATGATTCGCAGAAAACGAGTTCGTTAGATAAGTATAAACCTGAGTTACTGCAAACCCGTGACAATCTTCGTTTAAGATATGGTTTAAAGTCTGAAGGGAAAAAACCTTATACCCACAAGAGTAGCTTGAACATCTTGGCTTTCAACGATGTTGGGTTTCATGGAGGAGCGGGGATAGCTCACAAAAGAATAGTCGAAAGCTTATCTTTGGCAGGACATCAAGTTACCACAATAGCAGCTCGATCCGAGTGGTTTGAAAACCCAGTCGATATATCAGTCGAGGAGACTTACGATACTATAGCAAAAATTAATCCAGATTTGATAGTTGTGGGAAATGTTCACAACATTAATCAGAACATAGAGATTTTAGAGAGGTTTGCCTCCGAATATCCTACAATTTTTGTCCTCCACGATCAATGGCTGTTGACTGGAAGGTGTCCCTACACAGGGGATTGCGATCGCTACATGAGTTTATGCGATGTTAATTGTCCTACAAGTGACCAATATCCTAAGTTGCCGCCATCGGAAATTACTCAATCTTTCAAGAAAAAGCGATTTCTATTAGAGAGTTCAGATAATATTTTAGTATTAGGAGGCAGTAATTGGATTATTAACTGGGCACGGAAGGCATTAATAAGTAGTAAATCAGACAAGGATAGGGCTGAGTTAGAGAAAAAAATACTGTCCAACGGCTATGGAATAGACTTAAAAATATTTAGGTCAAAAAGTAAAAAGCTCTCTCGCTTAAACCTTGGTTTGCCAGAAGATAAATTTATAATTATCACGGGCAGCTTTGGTGCTAGTGATGGTAGGAAAGGGATTGGGAATTTGATTGACGCTTTGGATGTAGTCCCTGCTGATAACTTACTATTATTAATTTTTGGGACTAACTCCAACCAGGTTGTGCATCAGCTTTCAAATAAAAAATACGAAGCTCGCTCTCTCGGTTTTATTAGTAATCCTTTGCTATTGGCCACTTATTACAGTGCTTCTAACCTTTTTGTTGGGGCAAGTTTGGAAGAAGTTTTTGGCCAAACCTTTATAGAGTCTGCTGCCTGTGGAACTCCCGCCGTTTGCTATTCGGTGGGAGGTGTTGCAGAAGCGATATGTGATAAAGTAACTGGTAGATTAGTTAAGGAAAAAACACCGGAAGCTTTAGGGAAAATGATTAGAGAACTTTATTTAGAATCTGGACAACTAGAAGTTATGAGTTCTCTAGCTCCAATTTATATAGCTAATGAATTTTCGTTCTTTTCTAATTACCATAAATTTATGGTAGCTTTGGATGAGTCAAATTGGTTGGATAAGCTAGGACTTAGTCCTTGCAGCAACTTCTTAGGTAAATCCAAAGAGCTGATTCAGCCAATCTATATGGCTCAAGAAAGTGGCAGCTGAAGAAAGTTGCAACTTATAAGGTGATTACTTTAGTATATTCTTTTGATTGGCTTGTACATTACTCTATTTAAGTCCACTCTATGTTATGCCTGTAAAGCTTATACAAACTTTAAATATAAATCTTTATTATGATAGTCTATTTTCCCCATATACCAAAAACTGGTGGACAAACCTTAAAAAAAGGCTTTTATAGTCATTTTAATTTAGATTGAGACAAGTATTTCTTGCTATAACTAAGTTTCAGCTTACCAAAGTCAAATTATACAAACCCACATCTAAAAATTTAGACTAAGTTTCAAATAAATATGAATACTATACACGATATATATGCGGCTAATCAAAAGCTATTAAAAGAAACAGACATCCTACTAGCTTCTTACCCGCGCTCTGGTAATACATGGATGCGGATGTTGCTCAGTGATACTCTGTTACAACTGCAAAATATTCAGTCAAAGACTGGAAGTAATATAATTCCTGACATTTATCACGATAGTATAAATAAATGGAATGACTACATTAGTAAAAATGTAAAGTTTAGGATAATAAAAACTCATGAACCATTGTTTATTAAACAAAAATTAGATATGGAAAGCCGAGTTTTCTATCTGTTCAGAAAACCTGCTGACTGTTTATGTTCGTACTATTATTATTCACTAAAGTATGATAAAAATCAAAAAAATGATAAGGGGATAGATGAATTTTGTTTGGAACGATTAGAAGAGTGGTGCTTTCATGTAACCACTTACATAAGTTACCAGGAAAAAAATCCTGAAAGTATCATTTTTTTATCTTACGAGAAACTCAGCTATAATCCTGTAAAAGTTCTGAACTATCTTGTTGAATTTTTGGGGTGGGAAAATAGTCAATCAGTTTGTCAAAAATCCGTTGACAACCAGGATTTTAACAAGCTACATGCTAGATCAAAAGATTTTTTTAGAAAGGGCAAGATTAATAGTTCTCAGGAAGAATTGTACCCTGAGACGCTTCTGATAATTCAAGAAAAAGCAATGCCTATATATAGAAATGCAAGTGCATTTGAGCCTATTGTTCCTTAAAGGTCTAAAAAGTGAACTTAAAGACGGAAAAATTAAAATGGTAAGGAGAAAAAAGTGAAAGACGAAACCAAAAGTTGGGACAAAAAATTAGATATAGAAAAATACTTAATAAGTCATAAAAATAAGTTAGAGGAAATTTTATTAATAATAAATGAGTTACATGAAAAAACTTGTTTAATTATTAGCAGTCTTGAAAAAACTCAGGGTGATTCTTTTGATAAAGAAGAAAATTTTGACTGTGGGATTCAATACTACCAAAATCCTAGACAAAATAAACCTATAAACCAGTCTATATGTTCAGCTTTGTGTTACGTCCAACTTGAAAGAAATAATTTCAAAGAAGCATCTGCTTATTTTCATCAAGCATCTTTATTTAAAAGTAGCTGTAAACAACCTGAAGAATCAAAACATATTACTTTAGAAGAATGCCAAAACAAAGTTTATGATTTACTTTGGAAAAATCTCAATTGCGTAAATAATAATGATAACCTTGAGCGTATCAAAAATAATTTAGATTTCGGTAATTTTCTGGAAAATAATAATGTAAAAACTTATTTTGCAGCCTTAAATTCCTGCAAAGTTATAGAACTTCATAAGTTAACTCAAGAAGAAGCAGAACTGTTAAGGAGGAGCCAAGTATCAATTGAGTATTTAGAGTCCATTAAAAATGATCATTTAGAGAATTCAAGTAAATCCACAAATAATCCAAGAACTAGCTCCTACGAAAATGATTACTTAACTGTTTCTTATCCCACTGAGATTAAAGATGAAGTTGTGTTTCAAGATATCATAGCTGAAACAGGCTATATGCATGCAACTTGTCCCTTTACAGGCAAAATAGTTCAATCTAATCAATCATTTTTTAGTCGCTATTGGACGTCTTGGTATCGGTTTGTTAGCCGTGATGTTTTTTATGTACTGGTTTGTCAAGGCTGGTCTGGAAAGCGCTGTGTTTACTTTCCCAATTTGGAAATTATAATCTTAATACATAACAAACCTCCCATTAGCTTGAATTTAACTGAAGAAGTTAATCGTTTAAAATCTTTCCTAGTGAATAATTGGAGACAGGCAATTGATTACATTACCTGTAAAGAAAACAAACAAACTGTTGCTCTTACCGCATTTAATCCGCAAATGGGACACTATCTATGGAATGAGTTAACTGGCATAAAAAGACTATGTGATTCCGGTAGAATTAAGAACATTGATAAATTTATAATAGGGCATCTTCAATATTTCGGTTCAATTCAAGAAACATTTTCAGAAATTGATCCTAGTAAGATCGCTAAGTATGGAAAAAAAGAACTCACAAATCTTGGTAAGTTTATTCTTGAAAACAACTATTTTGCGTTTAAGCCAGGAGATAGGTTTATTCCAGAAAAACTGGTCGAAAGAATTAGACAGATATCCGTTCAAAAATGTAGTGAATCTTTCTTGCAAGAAGTAGAAGAATCAAAGCAATATTTTCCTTTAATCTGGATTAATATTCGTGCTGGCCACAGTGGGCATCGCGAATGGGTAGGTGAGGTAGATGGCATTGCTAATATTATTAGGCAACTTACTCTGGATTACCCAAATGCAGCAGTAGTCTTTGATGGAGCTTCCCGCATTGAAACCACATCATTTGAAAGAGATGAGAAAATGATCCAGGTTGCTAGGGACAAAGCCAAGCAAATACTCGATCTATTGCCTGAAAACCATATAAAAATTTACAATACTATTGGTTCTATAATGTACGAAAGCATTGTCTGGGCTAGCACCGTGAATTTTTACGCAATTACTGCTGGCAGTGGAGCTTGCAAAGCATCATGGGTTACTGGAAAACCCTGCATAACGTATGGTCCCCACCACATGATGGAGCTAGTAAAGACTACCTCTCTAACCGTTGAAAGTAAACCTTTAATTAGAAAAGTTCCAAATGAATTTATTACTGAAGCCCCCACAAACCACAAAGGACCCTACGGCTACGATTGGTTCTATTGCGATTGGAAGGGCATTTACCAAGAAATGGTTCAACTGATTGAGGAAATTAAACACAAAAAAGCTGTAGTTTAAACGAAAGATTACTTGCGTCGCAACCAAGCACTAGGCCAATGAGTAATATTTTGAGTTAGTGTGCTTTCATTAAAAGGCCATTTAGGTTGCTCTATTACAAACTCAGGATGCTGGGCTACAAACTCTATAGCTGCTTCTGCTGGGTTGTCCAATTTCCATTCTGGTTTACCTCTGGGAACATTATCAAGGTCTTTCATAACTCCATCTGTAGCCACTATATAGGAACCAGGAGTAACTAAATCAGAATAGGATTCTAACTCAGCTAAAACGTGCTGTTTAGTGTGGTTAGAATCAAGCACGGCCATGATGTTTTCCCCTGGCTTCACTAAAGACTTAACTTGACTCAGAATCTCTGGAGCAATGGAACTACCTTCAATTAGAGTAATCAAAGGAAAAAGCTCATGGGATTCGATCGCCTGACGATTGTGGGGTCTAATTTCAATGTCAACGCCAATAACTCTACCTTTGCCCATAGCTTGAAAAAGACTCGCATAATAAATTAGAGAGCCGCCATGAGCTATACCAGTTTCAATAATTACATCTGGTTTAACTTGATAAATAACCTCCTGTATCCTAATCAAGTCTTCTGGTAGCTGAATAATAGGTCTGCCCAACCAACTGAAACTGTAGCTATATTTTTGATTCCATCCCAAACTCAGCCATTGCTTAGAAAGAAGCTCAAAAGCTTCATTGGTATATAGAGGAATAATTTTACGATCGCCGTTAATTTCGTAAATTAGTTCTTGAGTATCCGTATCTACAATAAGTTTCATAATGATTTTCTTTGTTTAATTATGTCAGTAGTTCTATTCATAACTAGCTTCAAGTAAATTTATACTTAAATTTGCCGACTGCAATAAATTCTCAATCTCCTTAAAATAATTTTGGTTCATCACAATTGCATAAGTCACTCCCAGTTTTGCCAATTCTTGGTAGCTGAGAATTGGATGTCCTGTTCCTGGAAGGTAATTTCCCTGCTTATTAGGATTGATATCTACAACACAAGATATCAACTTGCAAGAGGGATCGATTAAGTTTGCAAATGTCACTCCTTTTGCACCTGCACCCCAGATAGCAATTTTCTCCTTAGCTGCCAACTCTTGAATTTTGAGCTGCCAGGTTTGTTTATATTTTTTTTCTGACTTAGAAAACTGCTGAACTAAACTGAGTATAACCCCTGCTGTTTGACTATCTATTGGTTTCTTATCAGATACCGTTGCTTCTAGCCACAAATACTGTCCTCCAAAGACATTCTTTACTGCCTCCACCTGAAACCCTGAAGTTTCAAACGCAGTAGTTAAAGATTCTGCTGTAAAATAGGAGCAATGCTCGTAAAATAAATCCCAGAAAGTTTGATTTTTCATTATCCATTTCGCACACGGTGTTTCAAAAAACACTAAAGCTTTAGGAGAATTCGCCAAAGCTTGTCTAACTGATTTTAGTAACTCTAGAGGTTCTGTTATATGCTCTATAACATGACGACAGATTACTACATCAGCAGGAATATTAGAACATTCTGCATCGTAGTAACGCTTCTCAAATCTGAGTCTTCCATCTAGCTCAAAGCTGGCACCTCTATAACTTGGGTCAAATCCATACCCATAATTTCCCACCTTTTCTATTTCAACTAATTTACGCAGAAAGTATCCTTGTCCACAACCCACTTCCACAATTCGGCTGTTTTTAATTCCTTTTTCTACAATTAAGTAATGTAATAGTTTGTCGAGATACTTGTCAAATGAAGGTGAACAGTGTTGGGCATTATCGTACTCGTTGTCGTAATCTAGCATTGCTAATTCAAAACTTTGATTAAAAATAAAGCCACATTCCTCACAACACGCAAGCCTTAAATTTCCACGATTTGCTCCAACGGCTAATTCCTGAGACTCAAACACCATATTTTGGTAAACCGGAACTAGCTCGCGACTTAAAAAATTAGTTATTTTCTCAGAACGACAAACCGGACAAGTCTTTTTTGCAACCATAGTTATTTCAGCTAGGATGAATTAATAGACGACACTTCCACAATAGAATGCTAGATATATTTCCTAAGATTGCTGAAAATTGCGAATCTTGTTTACACTGCTGTTCCAATAACTTCCTTGTGCATTACCCAAGGTTATTTTGATACCATGAAATAGTATCTTCCAAACCTGTGTATAAATCATATTTTTGTTCCCAATCAGTACCTTCTCTCAACAATTGATTATTCGCACAAACAAACATTGGATCGTTAGGACGGTAAGGTAAAGCTCCCCAATCAACTAAATGCGATGTTCCCAAAATACTTGTTATTTTAGTAATTATATCTCTTACAGTTGTTGGTTGACCGGAACCAATATTAACTGCTCCTGATAGATTACTGGAAGCAATTGCCCAAATAGCAGACGCAACATCATGAATATGAAGGAAATCTCTAATCTGTTCGCCTTTAGTTGTTTTTACAACTTCACCTCGCAGCAATGACGAAATAACAGACGGCACTAACCGTCGCTCATTCTCAAGAGGTCCATACTGATAGAAAAGACGTGCCCAAGCTACTTCCATACCCATGTTTTGGGATAACTGTTCTAATACTGTGCGAAGTGCTACCTTACTAGCAGCATACAAGCTCAGAGGTTTGGTAGGACTAGATTCGGATAAATATCCATAACTAAAATCGTACTCAAAACAAGTTCCAACCCCAACAAACCTTTTACAACCAACATCAGCCAGGTGAGATGCTAAATTTAAACTAGCATTCAGGGATTCTAAATTTTCCCTACCATTTAGATATTTTCCTGGTACAGCATGCCAAGCTAGGTGAATGCAAAGCTCTGGTTCGATCTCTGTTAAATAAGCATTCACCCTTTTAACATCCCCTAAATCGCATTTGAGACAATTGAGAGATGGTAGAAGCTTTTGAATACGCCATAAGTCAGTGCTTTCTCTAACTATAGTGTGAACCTCACATCCCAAGCTAACTAGCAATTTAGTTAGATGAGAACCTACAAAACCACCTGCACCAGTAACACAAACTTTCATTTTTCTGTTTTCAAATAATTACAATAAGCAATAGGGCAAGCTATAACCCTTAAAAATTGACAAAAATCCTGTCCCAGTTATTATGCTTTCAAGCAAAGGGGGTGACAAAATCTCTGAAATTGCTCCACTTGGAGTCTTTGTCTGAAACCAAGGGATGAGAAACAGGCCATTCAATTCCCAATTCAGAATCATTCCATTTTAAACCACCTTCGGACTCACGATGATAGGATGAGTCTACTTTATAACAGACTTGGGCATTTTCTGTTAAGGTACAAAATCCGTGGGCGAAACCTTTGGGAATATACACAGCTTTGTAATTTCCCTCTGATAGTTCGATACTATCCCATTCACCGTAGGTTTCTGAGTTTTTTCTCAAATCCACGAAGACATCAACAATAGCTCCTAGAACTACCCTTACTAATTTAGTTTCTGCGTGAGGTGGGTTTTGGAAATGCAAGCCACGAATAACCCCTTTTTTCTTAGATAGGGATTGATTTTCTTGCACCCAATTGTTGGTCATACCATATTGGTTAAAGATTGCTTCGTCATAGGTACGCATAAAGTAACCACGTTCGTCCTGATGGGGATTCAAAGTTATTTCATAAGTTCCTTTTAGTTTTAAAGGGTTGATTTTCATCGCTTTTTTTAATCCTATTTTTTTTGAGATGTTTATTATACCACTTAATAGTTTTCCAAATTTCATCCCAGAGAGTATATTGTGAATGATAGTTCAGAAATTTACGAGCTTTTTCTGCCGATAAACATTGATGCTTAATCTCATTAGTTACCCGATTTAAAGTTTAAGCTTCTAAATCAGTTTTATTCATTAAGCCCAAAATTTTACGCACCAACTCTAAAACCTTTTCCGAACTACTCCAAGAAAAGCATAGGAGGCCGAAGTTATTACTACTATTACTTATTATTATTTTATCTTTTTTGCCATTGCAAGCTACTATCTAACAATCCTTCTTGCAGCAGATGCTTTAGCTGCCTCAAACGAACATACTTTCGTCCTTGAAAATCATCTAGAGTTAACCCCACCTCTTTAAACTTTGCATAAAGCTCTTCCGCACCTAACTTAGCATTCCACTGGGGTTTAAAATTAGGTACTTGTGTCGCCAATTTGGTAAAATCAACTCTGTAGTTACGAGGATCTGGTCCTCCCTCACCCGCGTATTCAACCTCACATCCAGGTACAGTTTGCCGTACTAACTCTGCTATATCCCGAACTTGATAGTTTTCGCCGTTCACTCCAATATTAAATGCCTGGTTGTGAATAGCTTCTCGGGGGGCTTCTAATACAGCGCTAAAAGCATAGGAAATATCTGCAATATGAACAATAGGCCGCCAAGGAGTACCATCGCTCAAAATCCTAACCTTACCAGTAGTATATGCCCAACAAACCAGATTGTTGAGGACAACATCAGCCCTTAAACGAGAAGATAAGCCATAAGCAGTGGCATTACGCATAAACACCGGACTAAAATTGTCGTCTGCTAGCTTGGCTAAATCTTCCTCAGCACGCACCTTAGCGATCGCATAAGGAGTAATTGGGTGTAAAGGCGCTTCTTCAGTTAAAATTTCTTCCGAGCTAGCTGCCCCATACATACTACAAGAAGAAGAGTATAGGTATCGAGTAACCCCTGCTTCTTTAGCCAACTTAGCTAAGTGAACCGATGCTCTGTGATTTATATCATAAGTTAACTCTAGATTCAAATCTCCTAAAGGATCGTTAGATAACGCAGCTAAATGGATTACTGCATCAAACCCTTGCAAATGATCGGGAGTTAAATTTCTAATATCCACCCGAAGACTTGGTATTTGATGGTTACTCTCAAACAAAGTACAATCTTCAAAAAAATCGGTATCCAAACCAACGATTTGATGGTTTTGAGATTGAAGTATAGGTATCATCACCGTACCAATATAGCCGTTATGACCTGTTACTAATATACGCATAATTGTTTTAAATATTGATAAATATTTTAACTCGGACTTCTCTTGCAGGAGTTTTCCTAGTGTAATCTAGTGGTTTCATTAAAACTTCACAGAAAGTATCCATCGCTTAAAAGAAACCATAATGATAATAATTCATTAATTGACCTGATGGGTAAAATTCCCTAAAATTCCTTAAAATAGAAAAGGAAGATGCCGTTGTACCGACTTGTTTACACTAACCCCCTTCCTCAAAAATACGCTTCGCAACCTCTTTCCCGATTGCCAAAGAAGCAGTAGCTGCAGGAGAAGGCGCATTACAAACATGAACCGCATTTTCCCCCCTAACTAACAAAAAATCATCCACCAACTTACCATCCCCCATCAAAGCTTGCGCCCTAACCCCTGCCTCTGCGGACACTAAATCATCCCCCTGCACTTCCGGAATTAACTTCTGCAAACTCCTAACAAAAGCCTGTTTGCTAAAAGAACGAACCATCTCTTGTAAACCAACCCAACCATGTTTAGCCACCAACCGCCAAAACCCTAGATAAGAAAACACCTCAACCATATCCAGCAAATCCACATCTTGTTTGCGATACCCCTCCCGCTTCAAACTCAAAACTGCATTTGGGCCTGCATGAATACTACCATCTATCATCCGAGTAAAATGAACCCCCAAAAAAGGAAAATTAGGATTAGGCACTGGATAAATCAAATGCTTCACCAAATCACGTTTCTCTGGCCTAAGTTCATAATACTCTCCCCGAAAAGGGACAATTTTAGCTTTAGGGTCAACTTTGCCCAACTTAGCAATGCGATCGCTATACAAACCAGCACAGTTAATAACAAACTTCACCTCAAAAGCACCCTGAGTAGTCTCCAAAACCTGACCTTGGCCATTAGCAACAATTTTCTCCACCTTTGTATTTAGACGCAACTCACCACCACTTTTCTCCACCAACTCGGCATCTTTTTGGCCAATCTGCTTATAATTAACAATTCCCGCAGAAGGAACCTTAATTCCTGCTAAACAAATAACATGAGGTTCTATTTCTCGAACTTCCTCAGCAGAAATCTTACTAACATTCAACCCATTAGCCAAACCACGCTGGTAAATCTCATCCAAGACAGACAACTCTTCTGGCTCTGTAGCCACAATAACCTTGCCACAGATGTCGTACTGAATACCATGCTCTTGACAAAACTCAACCAACAGACGATTACCCTCGCGACATAACTTAGCTTTCAGACTCCCAGGTTTGTAGTAAATCCCAGAATGAATCACCCCGCTATTATGGCCAGTCTGATGATAAGCCCAACTAGATTCTTTCTCTAAAACTAAGACTTTGGCATCTGGATAGCGTTTACCTAATGCCAAAGCCGTAGATAATCCAACTATTCCACCACCAATAATTCCAAAATCGTACATATTAAAACAGATAGTTCCACAGACTAAATGGCAATTAATTCAAAAAACTCATTCGATTAATTCTAACCATGCTCATAATAACTACTTAAATCTCTATTTATTTATAAGATAAATTAAAAGCCTCCTCTAAAATTTATTTTCTATCCATTTGTTCTGCCAAATGTAAATAAGCCAAAACCCCATCTTTCCCATAAAAATAATCCCGGATATAACTACCATCGCTGCGGATAGTCACAGGTTTATCCCGCAAAGCAGACCTAATAGTATCCGGCACAATCCGATTAAAATTCAAATCTCCACCCCCATAAAAATTACCACATCGAGTAATACAAACAGGCAACCCATAAGAAATATAATAAGTATGACTAATTAAATCCGCACAACTTTTAGAGACATCGTAGGGATGTTCCCCCTGTAACGGAGTAGTTTCATTGTAGGGCAAAACCTCCTGGTCTCCATAAGCTTTGTCCCTAGAAGCAATAACAATGCGACTCACACCTCCCACCCGACGACAAGCTTCTAATAGGTTCCAAGTTCCCTTAATATTGGCCTCAAAAGTCCCCAAAGGATTTTTATTGGCCACTCCCACGATAGTTTGGGCTGCCAGATGAAAAACCGTATCGACTTCATATTCAGCGATCGCCCTTTCAATAACACCCACATCCTCAACACCACCTCGGACAATATTAATTTTATTGGCCCAGTCATCAGTATAAAGGCGAGATTTGGGCACCAAGTCCCGCACCAAACCAGTAACTTTAGCCCCCCGCCGCAGCAATTCAGCCACCATCCAACTGCCCAGTAAACCAGTACAACCAGTCAGAAAAACAGAGCGATCGCCCCAAAAATCATTTACCTGCATATCCTATTCCCAAATCCTCCAAGGGGCTTGACCCAACTTCCACATCTTATTTAACTCCTGATACTCCTTAAAAGTATCCATTGCATAAAAGAAGCCAGAATGATAATAACTCATTAATTGACCTTCTGTCGCCAACTTTTCTAATGGGTCTTTTTCTAAAATACAATTTCCCTCCCATAAATAATTAAAAACACGACGGTCAAAGACAAAAAAACCCGCGCTCACCATTTTATCCTCCTTAATCTTTTCCCCAAACTTTAATACCCTAGCTTCCCTGTCAACATCTAAAACTCCGTAACGAGAAAGGGGTTGTACTGTAGTTACCGTAGCCATTTTTCCATGACCCTTGTGAAATTTCACCAAATCTCTAATATTAACATCTGCCAGACCATCCCCATAAGTCACCATAAATAAATCTTCATCAATATATGGTTTGACCTTAACCACTCGCCCCCCCGTCATAGTTTCCAGACCGGTATTGACCAAAGTAACCCGAAAATCCTGTTCGTTATCGGCTTTATGATAAGTAATTTCCTGGGAACGACCTAAATTAATAGTGAAGTCATTGTTTATGGCCTCGTAATTAAGAAAATACTCTTTAATCAAATTGCCCTTATAACCCAAACAAATAATAAAATCTAAAAAGCCATAATGGGCATAAAGCTTCATTATGTGCCAAATAATGGGATATCCTCCCACTTCCACCAATGGTTTAGGACGATATTCAGTTTCTTCTCTCAGACGAGTGCCAATACCACCCGCTAGAATTACTACTTTCATATATTCAAGATTTTCAATTAGTTTAATCAATTAAGACTCAATATAATAGTTGTAACGAATAGTCACCCATTACTCCGTACTCAACCTCGCAGTTGCCCCCCATTAACAACCAAACTCTGACCAGTCATAAAAGCCGATCGCCCCCCATCAGCCAAAAAATAAATAGCCTCAGCTATCTCCCCAGGCTGGCCCACCCTACCCATAACGTGCTTAGACCCCAACTGTGACAACAACTCAGCCACACCCTCCCCCTCTAAATGTCCGCGACCCAAGCCAGTATACAACATATTCGTCTCCACCGCCCCAGGCAAAACAGCATTAACCCGAATCTTATCCCTAGCCAACTCAATAGCCAAAGCCCTCGTCAAAGCCAACATCCCCCCTTACTCGCATCATAAGCAGCAATATTAGCTGAAGTGGCCACCGCATGAACCGAACTAACATTCACCACAGCACCCTCACCACCCCGCATCAAAGGATAAAGGTAGCGCACCGCCAAATAAACAGAACGTAAATTCACAGCCATCACCCCATCCCACTCCTGGGGAGTAGTTTCTACCAAAGGTTTACAAACTTGGATAGCCGCATTATTCACCAAACCATCAACCCTGGCCACCTCCCCTGTCAATTTCTGGGCTATCTCCTCCCAGACAGAAACATTGGCCACATCAGCTTGAAAAAACCTATCTATTTCCACCGTAGAATCAGACATATTGCCCTTATCAACTCCCACGACATACCAACCTTCCCTGTGAAACAACTCGGCTGTGGCCATACCAATACCGCCTAAAACTCCTGTAATTAAAACTACTAATTTAGTCATGCAATTAATCCTAACCAAACCTCATAACCATATCATTTTGTAAGTAACTTGGAATACATATAACCGTCTGTATTATTCCTATTTACTACTTAAAATTAAGCATTCCGGTTTCTTGGATAAACTGGGTCTGAGTCTTGTATATTGCCCACTTAGAAAACAATAAAGCCAGATATTAGAATCAATAAAAACCAGTTTATTTGTATTATTTATCAAGAGCAAACCGCGCAGTTTTTCCCAATTCAAGCTAATTTCTAACCCTAATAGGATTAGCTTTTAACTCATCAATAAAATCTCGCTGACGTGGAATATTTTTGAAAGACTTATCTTCACTCATCGCCACTTTCACTATTGGGAATTAAGTTACTAGCACCTGGGTTTCTTCTGCTAAAGCTAATGGTTTCAACAATTCAATTTTACCTTATTTAACCCTACCCCAAAATGTTAATAACATACTTTTTAAATAATGTCAAGGTTAAATTCTTTTTACTTGTCCTAGTTTACCCCTCCCTCATCAAATTTGTCCAATTCAGATTCAAACATCCCTATTAACTGGGAACTAAGACGAAGCCCATTTTTAACCAATTCCTGTACTGATTCTTTTGCTTCTACCTTAGAAATTAAACCAGCACGAACACCAACCAACAAAATTCCTAAAGTTCCCTTTACTGGCAAACCCAAACTCAAAGCAACACGCCTTCCTAAACCCTCATCAATTAATATCCAATCAGCTTGGAGTTCGAGACCCAACAAAATCACCTGAAACTCTCCAGCATCTAATCCCAGAAGTAGAGGTTCGATAGTTGAATTAGCTTTGGGAGCTTGAATAATCATCTGCGTCTCACTAGCAATATTGGCCCGACCTGGTCTATTAGCACCCTGAATGGCCACTTCTTCAAAAACAATAGGAGGAACAAAAACTTCCTCAAATAACTGTGGTAGAAGTTCCAAGTATTGCAAAATAGCCAAAGCAATTAGAGGAGTAGCATTAACAACAACCTTCATAGACTAGCCAACTTATCACCCAAGTGCCGACTCGTCCTTGCCTCTTCCTCAAACTCAGTTTCTGTATAATCAATAACAGCAAAACCTTGTTCGCTAATCAGATGATAAAATTCTGAGCGATCGCATCCCAAAATCTTAGAACAAACTCCCGATAAAATTTTCCCTCCTCATAAAGTTTACCCAAAGTCAAAACCATTACTCATCGTTGAAAAAAATCTTTTTCCTTGCAACAAGCAAC
>JAKQYF010000084.1 GCA_023356535.1 Trichodesmium sp. MAG_R03
AAAATTACCAAAACTCTCATCAATAGCAACAGCTATTTTTCCTTCAGGTTCACCCCCACCATTAGGAGCCATAATTTCCCAAAACATTTTATGATTAACATAACCACCACCATTATTTCTCACAGCGGTACGAATATCCGGAGGTAAACTATTCAAACCAAGCAATAGATCCTGAGCACTCTTATCCTTAAGTTCAGGATACTGAGCGATCGCCCGATTCAACTTTTTAATATAGCCAGCATAATGTTTACCATAGTGAAACTGCATCGTCTCCTTGTCAATAAAAGGTTCCAATGCATCATATTCATAAGGCAAAGATATTAATTGAAACTTCCCTAAATTTTCAGCTAATTTAATATTATTCAGTGAATTAGAAAGAGTTACTGAGCCAGAATAATCATCTGCAGATATCTGAGAAGAATCTAGAGTTATTACCCCTAAAGTAGTACTTAGTAATATTAAAAAATTACGACGATTAACATTCATTATCAATATTTTAGATAAAACTGCTGTTATACAATATAAGCATCCTATCAAAGACTGACTACGGAAGCATGAAGCAACTATGGACAAAGAAGCAGAGTAAGGTAGTTCATAGTCAGATTAACTTTTAGACAAACGTTCTACTGGTATTCCTACTAGTAATTGATGAGCATCTTGAAGAATAGCTGAAATTTTATCAGCATGAGGGCTTTTAGCAAGACATTGACTCAAATCATATTTTTCCACTTGTTCTGCATTTGCACCAGGAAACCAATGACTACCATTACCCAACAAATTATAACGCATTTTAGCATATTCTAACATATCGTAGGCGATCGCCAAATTTCTTAACCATAAAATCACGGGAATATTAATATTTCCAGGAGTATTTTCTGGGGTAGGTAAACCAATATGCCAAGTTTCCCACCAATTTGCTCCTAATTGAGCGATCGCCTCTTGTTCTAGTCTAATTAATATCGATGGTAGTATCTCATCTACTTTATCTAAAAAATCTAATGTTTTTAAGTGTTCATCAAAATCTGTTGGTTTTGATGCTCCCAAACTCAATGTATGAACTTGGGGATGACTCAAACAAAATAGATTATTAAACACCATAGGACTTAGTGGATAACATAAATCTATTAATTTCTGTGGGGGTTGATAGAGTCGACCACCTTTATCAGAAGGACTAATAATAAAGACTCCTAGATCAAACTTTTGAGCGACTTCTATTGCAGACCAATTACCCTGATTAATGTAGTACCAGTGTAGGTTAACATAGTCGAATTGATTTGTTTCTATAGTTTTAATTATTAAATCAGTAGGACCATGAGTAGAGAATCCAATAAATCTGACTTTTCCTTGTCTTTGTAATTTTTTAGCTACATCTAAACAACCTCCTGGTCTTGTGGAATAGTTGAGGTGTTCTAAGGTATTAATCCCATGTATACCCAGCAAATCAATATATTCTAGTTGTAAAAACTGGAGAGACTGCTGAAACTGACTTCGAAATTTTTGGGAATCGACACTTGGACTAATTTTTGTTTGGACAATCAATTTTTCCCGTGGTAGTTTAGGCAAAATTTCTCCCAATTGCATTTCAGAAGTGCCATAACCCCGAGCAGTTTCTATGTGGTTAATGCCACATTCTAGAGAGCGACGAATTGTATTTTCTAGGTTTTTTTGATTCAGTGGAATTAGTGGCATTTCATTTTTGGACATATCTTGCCATTTATATTGATACCTCATTCCACCACAGGAAAATACTGGCATTGATAATTCTGTTCGCCCAAAGCGTCGATATTGCATTATTTCAATAGTCTCTATTAATTTCGAGGGAAGGTTCTTCTTTTATTTCTAGATTATTTGTAGCAAAATTTGTTCTAGCTAGAGAACCATAATACTTTCTTGCTGCCTCATCGTAAGCAATAGCTGCATCTTTTTCTACTTCAAAGCGACCTAAACGTATTTGCTTTTTATAGACTTTAATTTCTGCTATCCATTTGCGTTTATCTTTACACCAATATACTCCTCGGTATTTAGATGAATGTTTGACACTAGGTCTTCTGTGCATTCGTGCACTTCCTTTAACTAACCGTAAGTTTTCTCGCTGATTATCTAGTTTGTTGTGATTAATATGATAAACAGATATACCCATAGGAGCATCCATAATCACTCTGTGCATATAGATAGTAGTTCTCTTGTCATCTTTTTTTATTGTTCTAGCAGCAAACCCATCTATTAAATACCATTTATATTGTGATAATTCTTGATAATCTTGTTCATCAACTATTACTATTTGCCCTCTAGTAATCAAAATTTTTTTAGACATTTTTTCAGCCTTCTTGTTTTATTAATTAATACAAAATAACTAATTTTTTCAAACATTTGAGGCCAGTACAAAATCCTCGAGAAGATGACCATTTAATTTTTTCTCTCCCAGCGTGATCACCAGTTTAACTCTTCTTAGCTGCACCCCAATTGTAATTTATGAATCAAGTTTTCTTAATTCATTTACTTTATGATTTTTTAGCCAATAAGTATTAGTAATATTATTAATATGTTTACTTAACTACTTCCTAGCATTTAACCATTAGCATATATAGTTTGAATTTTTTGTATTCATCACCTCCAAGGGTTTATACCCACTAATAAGTTTATCAAAACAATAATGATAATCTCTGTTTAACCTTTTTACCATTAATGGTCAAATATACGCAAGTAAATTAATAGAGTTATCGAATTTTACTTTAATTTTGGAGAATACCCTTACTTTTAAAGAGAATAAAAAACAAAGATAGTCTGCTAAGTTTTTCTAAATTAATTTTTCATCAATACAAAATTAATACTTATTTGTTGTCCATTAGATTATTGTAATATCCTTCAGGACTTACGCAAAGGCGCTATTTGTAGTATAGATATGGGAATTAATTACAAAAAATACACCATACATAGAGGTACTGCGTAAGTCCTTATCCTTATATCGTAACATAGCATATAATAAAAGGGCTAAGTAGAGTTCAGCAAGGAAACAAAATTAATTACAGCACTTTCCTTTGTTGTGAGGTATATTTACGCGGACAAGATGCCCGCACTATATGATTTTAACCATTTACCCTGTACATCATTTGCCCGAAATCTGCTGTAAATATTTCTTCATACTGAATTCCTTGTAATGGAAGCCTCACATCAAATGAGAGTAGGTAAACAACTTTGTTGAGGTCAGAGCTTAGGTCAAGAAACTAACTGTAGTGTAAATATCTAAAAGAATCACCAAAAATACACCATATATAGCAGCAATGGACTTTGTTGCACAAAAGATGATTAGATGGTAAAAATTAAGCAGTAAAGATAGTACAAAAAACTATAGTCATTAGGTATGAGCAAGAGTAAATCTAAATCCAAGTCCAAGTCCTTGTATCGGCTCAAAAACTAGTCTGAGTATGATGCTTCCTTAAAACAGGGAGGAAGTATAACTTTTGGCTGACTCCGGAAGTGGCTCAGGAGTGGCTTAATCAGACAAATGGACGTAGACCTAGGGGACCATCTATAGGTACAGTAACACAGCCATTACATTTATGGTAACTATACAATCCATATTTGGTCTGGCCGGACGTCAAACCGAAGATTTCGTGGAATCTATATTTCAATTTATGGACTTAGAGTTACCAGCTACCTTTCCATAGTACTGTATCTCGTCGATTACAAAAACTGAATATCCAACTGCCAGTTATACCAACTAATGAGGCCATTCATGTGTTAGTAGACTCTACAAGAGTGAAAGTTTACGGGGAGCGTGAATGGAAAACAAGAGTTCATGGTGTCAGTAAACGGCTTACATGGCATAAATTACATCTAAGAGGGCAGGAGGCCACGAGGTAAATTATCAGTGGGGTAGTTACTACCAATGATGTCAGTGATTCACAAGTATTTTCTGACTTTTTAGACGAAGTAGATGGGATTGTAAGCCCAAGTATCAGGAGACGGAGCCTATGACAAATATAAGTGTTATGAAAAAGCTAGGCAACGAGGAGCAAAGGCAACGATTCCACCCAGGAGAAATGCGGTCATAGGTCAACTAGGCAACTGTAAATGCACACCTCATCCCAGAGATAAAAGCCTTAGAAGAATCAGAAAAGTAGGACGTCAAAAATGGAAGGGTGAAAGTGGCTACCATCGACGCTCCTTATCCGAAACCACTATGTTTAGACTTAAAGTCATAAATGGATGCAAGTTGCGACCACGTAAATTTGATAATCAGGCAGTGGAGTTGTTCATACAATTTGCCATGCTTAACCGTATGATTCAAATAGGTAAACCCCAGAGCTACAAAGTTGAAATCTATAGTCATTCTGGTTTAGATTGAGACAAGGTTTTCTTGCTGTGAGAGGGTAGGCGCTAAAAAAGTTTCCCATTCTTATTCGGAATGACTATAGTTCACTCCAGTATGGGGAGTTGTCGGCGATCGCTACTTTCATGCAACAAAGCCTCTTTCACTAACTAAAATTTGTTTTTTATGCTGACAATTCTTAACAGAAGCGATCGCCTAAAAATTAAGCCACAGCTAACTGCTCACCTTGACAAATATATCGCCCCACTGCAGAAGCAATGGGGCGTAAACTTTCAACCAACTCTACCATATCTTCCAACGACAATGCTTGTCGCGCATCCGAAACAGACTCCTCCGGTATAGGATGACACTCAACCATCAAACCATCTGCCCCACAAGCAACCGCAGCTTTCGCCAACGATGGTACCAACTCCCTTATACCAGCAGCATGAGAAGGATCGACAATAACTGGCAAATGAGTCAACTCTTTCAATGCAGCTACCGCACCCAAATCTAAAACATTACGAGTATAACTATCAAAACTACGAATACCTCGTTCACATAATACCACATAAGGGTTGCCATGACTGATAATATATTCAGCTGCCATTAAAAATTCCTCAATAGTCGCAGCTAACCCCCGTTTCAACATCACAGGTTTGTTAGTCTTTCCCACTGCTTTAAGTAACTCAAAGTTTTGCATATTGCGACTACCTATTTGGAGCATATCCGCATAAGCAACCACCCACTCTATTTGTGGAATAGACATAACTTCTGTTACTACTGGGATATTATAGCGCTGGCGAACAGATGCCAAAATTTTTAATCCTTCTATTCCCAACCCCTGGAATGAGTAGGGAGAAGTTCGCGGTTTGTAGACACCTCCTCGCAACATTTGCACAGGTGCCGTTATTAACTTATTGGCCACTGCTGTCATTTGTTCCATACTTTCAACAGTGCAAGGACCGCCAATAATTAAAAAATCTGCACCTCCCACCTTTGTCTGCCCAGAAATATTGACAACTGTTTGATCTTCCGAATGAGATTTCGATACAAGTTTAGCGTTAGACATGAGATTTTCTCCTTAGTAAATTAAGTGGGGTGAAAAATAAAAAACCCGGAACCATTATCAGTCCCGGGTTAAAAGTGAAAGTCAGCATGACCAGTTACCCGGAACTATATCGGGGCCAAAAATAAAAACCGTAATACCAGGTATTAACTAGAGTCATAACTATTTTTTGTCTTTTTTTCAAAACTTAAATTTTGTCCACAACAAACAGCAATGTTTATGCTGGGGTCAAATTAGAGATTAATAGCAAAAAGCTATCTTTACTCTAAGTTAACCTCTCTATGCAAAAAATAAAAGCAGAAACTACAGATAAACATCAGCTTTTTGTTTGTCTTAAGAAATGTGTTAATTACGGAATTCTTAGGATTGGAATAGAAATCTTTATTTTCTACGTCCTCACCCATTAAACATAGCAGACACTTCAGAGATTGTCAAGCTCCTATGGGAATTTTTTTTATGGCCAGATATCAATTCATTTTAGGCATAGGCAAAATACTAAATGCAGTTAAGAGGTTTATTAAAAGAGTAAGGCATTTATGCTGGAGATAGAAGACAGAAACGTTATAAGGATTTAGATCAAGTAGTTTTTCATGGATTGGATTTGGTATGAAAAAGAATGTAGGAAAGTTGTACAAAACTTTCCTACCAAGGGTTGCTCAAAAAAGTTGATGTAATTTCTGTATTTCTTCAGGTATTGGCAAAGCCTAGCGGTAGCTATATCACTTTCCTGGGCAATACAGTCTCGTCCTCACGAATTATCTCTAATTCCTAGATCTGAGTAATTGGGATGATTTTGTCAGCTTTAAGATTGCTATAAGATCGTTACATATTTATAATCACCAAATTATAAATTGAGGTTATTTTTCTATTCATTCTAATTATCAATTATCTGTACATCTATGTTCAAAGTTTGCTTCTTGCTTTCCTTTTTCCCCCTGTCATTTGTAATGCTGAATTATAAATTTTTTCATTTTTCTTAACCGACTGCGATAAATTAACGATTGGTTGTGGATAATCTACCCCGATTTTGACACCAAATCTATTTTGTTCAACAGGTAATAATTTCCAAGGTTCATGTACTTTAGCAGCAGGAACTTTTCTTAATTCTGGCAACCAATATTTAACATATTTTCCTTCTGGGTCGTAATCCTTTGCCTGTTTAGGAATATTAAAATAGCGAAAACCTCGCCCATCATTTCCTACTCCAGCAGTGTAATTCCAATTTCCCCAATTACTACAAACATCATAATCTATTAGTAAAGACTCAAACCATTCAGCTCCCATTTGCCAATTAATTCCTAAATTTTTAGTTAGAAAACTAGCAACATTTTGTCTGCCACGATTTGACATAAAACCAGTAGTTAAAAGTTCGCGCATATTGGCATCTATTAGAGGAAATCCTGTTTGACCTAATTGCCACTTTTGAAAAGTTTCCCAATCTTCTTGCCAAGGAATAGCTATACCTTGTAAACCAGATTTATAAAATACTTTATTCCCATGTTTTTGACAAATAAATCGGAAGTAATCTCGCCACAGTAACTCAAATAGCAACCAATAAGTTGATTGATTTTTGATTCTTTGATATTCATATTCTTTAACTTGTTCATAAATGTAACGAGGTGACAAACATCCCAACGCTAACCAAGGGGAAAATTTAGAAGAATAATTTGCCCCTAGCATTCCATTTCTTGTTTCCTTATAAATTTTTAAACAATCTTTCTGCCAAAAGTAGTTTTTTACTCTTTCCAGACCAGCGGTTTCTCCACCTTTAAATTCTAAAACACCACGTGCATATGGTGCTGATATTTCTAGATTTAAATCAGATAATTTAGGTAATATTCCTACATCAATTTTTGGTAAAGATGGTAATTTTTCAGGAATTGAAAATGTAGGGTTTACGGTAGAATTATTCTCTACATCTTTGCGAAAATTGGTAAATAATTCTGGTAATTCTTGAATCTCAAAAGGTAAATCATCTGGATGGTAAAGTGTATGACCCCAAAATGATTTTAACTTCACTCCAATTTGTTTTAGTGCTTGATAAACAAATCTTTCTACTTTAACTTCTTCGGTAGTAACTTCATGATGAAAAAATACTGATGTAGCCGATAATTTTTGAGCTACTCTAGGAATTACTATTTCTGGTTTATCTTGAAAAATAACTAAATTACTACCTAATTTTTGTAGATTTTCACCCAGGTCAATAATACTTTCTAGCAAAAACTTTGCTCTGAATACACCTGTTTTAGGAAAGCCGAAATGTGTTTGACTAAATTGCCTTGGATCTAAGCAATAAATGGGAATAATTTGAGCGTTAACTTTTAGTGCTTTATATAGTGGTTGATGGTCATGGATCCGTAGGTCGTTACGATACCATAATATAATTACGTCTTGACTCATATAGCAATTCTATCTGATAATTAAGAATTAATTAAGAATTATACACTTGTTATCAATCTACCCATGAAGGTTAGTCATAAAATAAAAATATAAAAAAAATATAAAGGTTAGAGTAGCTTTTGCTTATTTCTGAAGGCTTCCTGATAGAAGAAAACAGCCCTGCAATCCATCAACAATAGCGATTCAAGTATAATGCTTATTTTGTTAACTCTTAGTAATTCAATTTCTATAAGTAATTAGTCTAATCTTTATATATGCTCTTAATATACATTTAAGGATACATTATAAGGGAAAGTTTAGTAACAAAAATTAAATATATTTTATGTTAGTTTATTAAACTTTATTAAACTTTATTGAATTTAAACTAAAATTTAAGATATAATAAACTTTTTTTTAATAGCAGCAAAAATAGGTTAATCTCAAAATTATAGCTTGAGAGTATAAAAGATAATAGATAAAGTCTAAATATAACAAACAAAAAAAGCTATAGCTATTTTGTTAATCATTAATGCTGAATTATAAAGCATTGTGAGGAGAATAATTATGTCAGAAAAAGTCGCTTCAAATTTCAGGAATATTGCCATAGTAGGTCCCTATTTAAGTGGAAAGACAACACTACTAGAAAGTTTTTTATCTACCACAGGAGCAATATCCCGCAAAGGGAGTGTCAAAGATCGTAATAGCATTGGAGATGCTAGCACAGAAGCTCGTGATCACTCCATGACAGTAGAAATAAATGCCGCTAGTACTAAATACAGTGGCATTCATTTTACTTTTCTAGACTGTCCTGGTTCTATAGAATTTGCTCAAGAAACCAATAATGCCCTTATTGGAGCAGGAGCAGCAATAGTCGTATGTGAACCAAACCCAGCACGTGTTCTCACCCTTGCCCCCCTATTAAAATTTCTTGATGACTGGGAAATTCCTCATATAGTTTTTATCAACAAGATGGATCGGGTATGTACGGATGAAACTAATTGTAAATCTAACTTTGGTGAAGTATTAGAAGCACTCAAAACTGTTTCCAACCGACCCATTGTCCCCCATCAATACCCCATTGCCAAAAATAATGAGCTCATTGGATTTATTGACTTGGTAACTGAACAAGCTTATCATTACCATCCAGGGGCGCCGTCAGACCCTGTAGCAATTCCTGAATCTTTGAAAGCAGAAGAACATGCTGCCAGAGAAGAAATGCTAGAGGAGTTAGCTAATTTTGACGATCACTTATTAGAAGAGTTGGTCGAAAATATCGAACCACCTACTGAAGAAATAGTTGCTGACCTAAAAATGGAGTTGAGTGCAGATTTAATTGTACCTGTATTTGTAGGGGTGGCAGAAAAAGATTCTGGTGTGCGTTTTCTCTTAGATGCTCTGGTGCGAGAAACTCCTGCGCCAATAGAAACGGCAAAACGTCGAGGCTTAACATCAAATTCTGAAACAACTATTGCTCAAGTTTTGAAAACTTACTACAGTCCTCAAGGTGGTAAACTCTCTTTAGTTCGGGTATGGCAAGGGGAAATTACTGATAGCATAATTTTAAATGGAGTTCGCATTGGTGGAATGTATCGGCTTATGGGTCAGAAAATAGAAAGTTTACAGTTAGCTAAAACGGGAGAAATAGTTGCCCTGAGTCGGATGGAAGGTATGCATACAGGTGATACTTTGACTACAGAGGCAGGTGAAAAAACTCAGTTGCCAAAGCCAGCAGTATTGCCTCCTGTTTTTGCTATGGCGATCGCTCCGGAAAACCGTAAAGATGAAGTAAAAATGAGCAGCGCTTTAACAAAGTTGCTAGAAGAAGACCCGGCATTAATATGGGAACAACATGGGGATACTCACGAAGTCATCTTTTGGGGTCAAGGAGAAATTCATCTACAGGTAAGTTTAGACCGTTTACAGCGGAAATATAATGTTTCGATGAAAACTCACTTACCCCAAGTTCCCTATAAAGAAACTATTCGGCAAAAGACTACTTCTCATGGTCGCTATAAACATCAAAGTGGTGGTCATGGGCAGTTTGGGGATGTGTATTTAGATATTAAACCTTTGCCACGGGGGTCAGGTTTTAATTTTAGTGAAACTATTGTTGGTGGAGTGGTGCCAAAGCAATATGTTCCTGGTGTGGAAACAGGGGTGCGGGAATATCTCCAAAAGGGTCCTCTAGGTTTTCCGGTGGTTGATATAGCGGTGACGTTGACCAATGGGTCGTATCATTCTGTTGATAGTTCGGAGCAATCATTCAAACAAGCTGCACGGGTGGCAATGCAGCAGGGAATGAATGACTGCCAACCAGTGTTGTTAGAACCTATTGCTTTAGTGAAAATTTTTGCTCCTAATGAGTTTACCTCGAAAGTTTTGCAGTTAATTAGTATCCGTCGTGGTCAGATATTGGGTTATGAAGGTATGACTGACTGGCAAGGGTGGGATGAGACTTCTGCTTATTTGGCTTTTTCAGAAATGCAAGATTTAATTGTAGAGTTGCGATCGCAAACAATGGGAGTGGGTTCGTTTAATTGGGAGTTTGATCATTTACAAGAAATGCCAGATAAGTTAGCAGAAAAGGTTTTATCCAAAAATGGCAATGGTGATAGTCATGCTTAAAGTATTTCTATTTCTATCAGCACTTACGCACAAGTACTCAGAAGTCATGTTTTTTTGATCATTTGACTGGGGATGGCATTAACAAAATTTTATATCACAAAGATGATGATCGCTTTCCTCGACATTAAAATTATGTTGAAAAAAGTCTCTCTCCCAGTCACAACTTTGCTCTAATATTTTTTTGTTTTTTCCAATTTCCCATAACAATAAAACTTGATCAGTAATTATTGTCATCTGCAATAATAAAAATTGAAATCAATTATTTCTTCCTATTTCCTATTATTTATGGATGTTGTATAAAATGTTCCTAACTACTCTCTCTTTTCTGTAGATGTCTATTAAGTATTTTAGTAAATATGATATTAATTAATAACAATTTTTTGCAAGTATATAGATTGTAAAATTTTGTTTCATTTATGATCATTAGGGTTGTTTTCAATCTATAAAAGAGGTTAGTATGCATAATACTTCATAAATAAAGGGAATCTAAATTCCGTTTAGGAATTAAATAAACTAATACAATATGCTTAAGAGTTATACTGTTAAAATTAACCACGAAGGAGAAACTCACACTATAGAAGTGCCAGAGGATAAAAAAATTTTAGAGATTGCTGAGAAGGCTAAACTGGATTTACCTAATTCATGCAATGCCGGGGTTTGTACTACTTGTGCAGCTCAAATTATTGGAGAGGGTACTGTAGACCAGGCTGATGGTATGGGAGTGAGTCCAGAACTTCAAAGTGAAGGTTATGTATTATTATGTGTTGCCTATCCTCGATCTAATTTAAATATAGAAACTGGTAAGGAAGATGAGGTTTATAAGCGTCAGTTTGGTTCTCCATAAATAACTTTGAACAAGGAAGGAATGATAAGGATCATAACACGGATATACAGATAGGAAAAGCCCAGAAAGCTAATCAAATCAAGAAATAATTAATCTATAAACTTGATTATTTCTTACTCATTGTCTTTGTTAGGCTGAAAATTTTCTTCTTTGATTTTGGTTAATAAGTTTAAGTATGCTATGTATTTTATAGCTGTAAGTTTGATGTTAGGAAATATTAATTAATTAATTAATTATATAATTGTCATGACTACTCATTTTATTAATGCTGAAATTGATCTGCAAGAATCACCAGCGAAACTGAATCAAGAAATTGAAAAAGAGTTAGACAAACGGGGGGCTCCTCTACGTTGGGCAGTGACAAAGGTAGATACAGAAAAACAAAAAGCTTATGTAGAAGCTGTAATAGAAATTACTTTGAATTTTTAACTTTAATTTATGCTTGATAAAAAAAATAAGGTCAATAATTTCCCTTTTTAAGGAGATGAAAAAAATCAAATCTGACTCTTTTAAGGTTTGTGTAGCAGGGGTAAGTACTGATAAATCAAATGACATCACCTCCTTATACAGTAGTCTTAATTATTCCCACTGGTATCGGTGCATCTATTGGGGGTTATGCAGGTGATGGTTTGCCAGTAGCACGAGCTATTGCACAAACCTGTGATATTCTGATAACCCATCCTAATGTTCTCAATGGGGCACAACTTTATTGGTCATTACCTAATGCTCTCTACGTAGAAGGCTATGCTCTTGACAAATTTGCTCAGGGATGGTATGGATTGCAACCAGTACATCAAAATCGAGTGGGTTTAATTCTTGACCAGGCCATTGAGCCAGAGTTACAACTGCGCCATTTACAAGCTGCCGATGCTACAAGAGCAACTTTAGGTATAAATCTCACAGATTATATTGTGACTGACTCTCCATTAGGAGTACAATTACGACAGTCTGAGTCTGGGGCATCCTGGGGCACAATAGCTAATCCTGATAGCTTGCTACGAGCAGCACATACCTTAATTTACAAAGCAAAGGCAGAAGCGATCGCTGTTGTTGCTAGATTTCCGGATGACGAAGGCAGTACAGCATTGCAAAAATATCGTCATGGTCAAGGAGTTGACTCCTTGGCAGGAGCCGAGGCGGTTATTAGTCATTTAATAGTCAAAACTTTTCAAATTCCCTGCGCTCATGCTCCTGCTTTATTGCCCCTACCCCTAGACCCCAACTTATCACCCCGGTCTGCTGCCGAAGAAATTGGTTATACATTTTTGCCTTGTGTTTTGGTTGGTTTGAGTCGTGCGCCACAGTTAGTAACATTAAAAGAGGGTTTGCGACTTCCTAATAGTATCTGGGCACAACAAGTTGATGCAGTAGTTGTACCTGCGACAGCTTGTGGAGGTAGTGCGGTGATGAGTTTGAGTCAAACTAAGGCGCAAATTATTGCCGTCACAGAAAATAAAACCCAGATGGAGGTCTCACCTGAAAGTTTAGGGATAAAGGCATTAGAGGTAAATTCATATTTAGAAGCCTTGGGAATGTTGGTTGCTCATAGGGCAGGTATTAGTCCAGAAGCTTTAAGACCACAAATATTATCAATTCCTAGAATTCAGTATTAGTATTCCATGAGACTTCTTACTATAACTTTGTAACTCAGCAGCATGAGAATTCCTATACAATACAGAGAGAACCATTCGTTTTTTTGATAGCTGACAAGTGACAGAAAAAATTCCTGAAAACCCGGACATCGAACCACTAACTCGTATCCAAGTATTGGTAGCAATGGGAGCAACAGCGTTAGTATTGCTGGCAATTTCTAAAATCTGCTTACTATTAGGTGTAAACTTATTACCTGTAAGTTTGAATTTAAGGGCGTTGTTTTGGGGAATAGCGATAGCCCTAAGTATTACTACTACTAGTGCTATAACTTATCGCATTTGGCCAGCCTATCGTCGTAGTGCAGACAAATATTTAATTTTAGTGCTAACTCCCCTATTATGGCCTGATTTAGTTTGGTTGGGTTTACTACCAGGATTAAGCGAAGAATTACTATTTCGAGGTGTAGTCTTATCTGCCTTGGGATTAGATACAGTGGCATTAATTGCCTCAAGTGTTTTCTTTGGTGTTTTACATATGAGTGGTAGACAACAATGGCCTTATATGATTTGGGCCACAATAGTTGGTCTAATTTTAGGATACAGTGCTTTGGTAACAGATAATTTATTGATACCTATTATTGCCCATATTTTGACAAATTTGATTTCGAGTACTATTTGGAAGTGGGAACATAATTATCAAAAGTAAGAAAGAGATTAATAATAAGACTTACGCAACGGCAATAATTGTAGTGGCAATATCTTGAAAATGACAAATTTTTGCATCATATATAGCTTTCCTGCGTAAGTCCTGAATAATTATGTCAGAACTTACCCACGGGCACTACACGAGGGTGAGGGTGAATGCCATTCGCCCCTACATATGGCGTTTTCAAGGTAAATTTGCCTAAGTCCTGTATGTTTTATATTCTTGACATCCTCCCGACGCTGTTATACTCGAGACAGCGCGGGATTCCCTAGCATCGCTGTTAGGGGCTTTCTGCTTCATAGCACCCGTATATGCGAGATTTACTCTCTGCGGGTCAAAAGGCCGCGACCCAGACTGACACTGCTCCTCCCACAGCCAAAATGTTTATACTTGGGTTTATATCCCTGTTATGGTGTCTACCACATTGAGGACAATCCCATTCTCGAATATTTAGAGGTAATTTTTCTACTACATGACCACAATTAGAACAAAGTTTTGAACTGGGACAGTATCTATCAATCTTGTGGGTTATTTTCCAGGCACTAAACTAATTCAAATTCAATCTGGGAAATCAGGATTAGGATTTGCTCTAATTCTTTTAAATTAGCAATTCTACTGTAAAAGTTGTCCAACCATTACTACTACTAACAATTATATGACCATTTAACTGTTCTACTAATTTTTTTACTAGAGCTAAACCCAAACCTGTTCCACCTTGTTTCCAAGGATCGGCATTAGGTACTCGATAAAATTTATTGAAGATTTTAGGTAACTCGGATTCAGGTATTTCTGATGGATTACTAACTATAAATTTTATGAGAGAAGGTGTTTCAGAGAAACTTTTTTTCTGGTTATATTCTATTGAAAACTTGATTGCGCCACCATTTTGAGTATACTTGCAAGCATTATTTAGAAGTTCTGCTAAAATCCTACCTAAACTATTATTATTAGAACGGATATTCGGTAATTGTTTAGGATATTTACTCTTGAGAATTTGTTGCCGTTCTTTCACCCGGGATTTAAAAGGTTCCATAATAATAGGAAGCCAAGTTGTTAAACATATTGTATCTAAAGGAATAGATTCTGTACCCCCTTCTAGACGTTGTAAATCTAATAAATCAGTGATTAATTCAATTTCTCTTTTGCACTCTGTATCTAAAATATTCAAATATTGTTGACCCTTTTCTGAAATAGGAAATCCTTTCAGCATATGAATGGCCATTTTTATATTTGATAGAGGCGTTCTTAATTCATGGGAAACAGTACTTAAAAAATCATCTTTGAGAATATTAAGTTGCTCTAATTCTTTTACTTTTTGTTCCAATTCGGCAGTGCGCTCTTGTACTTGTCTTTCTAAGTCTGTGTTAAGAGTTTGTACTTTTTGATAGAGTTGAGCTTGTTGAATAGCGATCGCTAACTGAGTTGCTAATTGCTGCAATAAATCAATTTCAGATGGTTGCCACTCTCGAATACCTGAGTATTCTTGGGTACACATAATTCCCCATAGTTGCCCATCTTGACAAATGGGTACTATCAAGAAAGCTTTTACCTGCTTTTCCTTCAAACTCCTAATTTGTTCTGTAGGTAAATCTGTTTGATCGATATTAGCAACTGCATAAATCTTATTTTTATTTACTTTTAAATTTGACATTAAGTATTCAGATGAAGTTTGATCGCTCATCCAAGAATGACAATTAAAATCTACTGATTCAGCAACTATCTTCATTAAGAATGAAGATTTTACTTGACATAAAACTACTTGATCTGCTTTCAAAAATTGTTGTACTTCTATTACTGCTGCATTGATTATTTCTTTTAAATTGAGAGATTGATGAATTCTGAGAGCAATTTTTGCTAGAAGGCGGTCACGCTCCAACTGTTCCTGTATTTCTGCTGTTCGTGCCTGAACTTCTTTTTCTAATTCTGCATTCCGACTGCGTAACAACTGAAATTTTTCTGCTTGTAGTTGATTAACATCAGCTCGTAATTTTCTCACTAACCTAAACATTTCTGTGGGGTCTAAAAGTTGTAGTAAGTTTGTCTGATTTATTGTTCCTAGTAACTCTTTTTGTTTGCTGCATACTATTAAAATTTGCACTTGTTCCTGCAACATTTTTTTATGAGCATCCCATAGAGAATCTGTTGACTTCAGAAAATTTAGTTCAGTTTTCATTACTTTTTGGACAGGTATTTTTGTTAAATCCATATTCAGAAAATAGGCTTGTACAATATCATCTTTAACAATTATACCGATTGGTTCTTCAATTTCTGTCTTTTGTGTTTGAAGTTTTCTCTTCTGTGTAATAATCACACTATTCACTTTGTATTCTAACATTAGTTGGCTAACTTCCAATAATGATGCTGTTTCAGAAATTGTAACTGTAACACTATTATTTTTGACTTCATTTACCCGTCTTAATCTAAGAATATTAGAAGGTTGGAGCACTTGACGAATTTTTTCTGGTGTCACAACACCAACTATTTGCTTTTTGCTATCTAATACTGGTAGATGACTAATTTTATGTTTCTGGAACAAAGACAAAGCTGTAAATAAATCCTGATCGTCTGATTCTTTAAGAGTGATAATATTAGATGTCATTACCTCACCAAGGCGTATATTTTTTGATAAACTTTCTAAATTATTAACTTTACCAGTGGCAATTAATTTAATAATATCAGTAGTAGTAAATATTCCTAATAAAGAAAATTCTGCATTGTGCTTTAGAATTTGTTGAACAGATTTATTCTCAACTACTAAAACGCTTGTTGGTTTTTCTTGGTTTAATAATATTGATTGATCAAGTTTATTATCAGATGTACTCACATTAGGCAAAGCACAACTATTCTGTAACTTACTTATTAATTGTAATACATAAAACAGAGGAGTATCTGGAGTCATAGTTAATGGATGACGATCAATTACTTGCTGTAAAGGTGATGAATAGATACTAGATTGAGCAACCATAATCGTATTCCTGATTTTATGAAATAAGAGCAACAAAGCCTATCATAACAGTAAATTGGCAGTATCTATCGCCCGTCAAAGCTTTAATCAATTCAAGCAATGATTGACCACCAAAATTGTTGCTAAGGCGGGACCATAGTGTTAGCATAACCTAGGTTTCCATTATCCAAAACTTGTCATAAGTGGGGTCGTATTCATCGATAATCTCAAATTTGGCGATCACCTAACCACAGAAATTGAAGGCAGTTTTATCTCTTTTTTTTCTCTGAAAATATCTAATTTTAGAAAAAAAATGGCGCGATAGCTTATTATGAAAGGCTTTTATATCGGTAACTCGATTAAGGACGGGGTGAAGGATAAAAACGCCTTAGATAAAGTGGTGGGTCAGATTTTTTCTAATTTTGTCGGAATTAGGAATTATGTCAAAGATATACTATATAATAGAATTTGTCATTGGTATTAAGCTTATCGATAAATATTTATCCGAAAAATAAAGAAAGTGGGCAGGTGGCAGTTAGAATAAGTCAAAAGTTAAATAAATCTAATTTATTGGGCTTTCAGTTTTGCTTTATATTTTGGACAGTTAGGTAGACCACAGTAGGGACCTTCCATAGCACGTTCTTAAAAATTTTGGTTGTGACAATGTGGTTGATAAATCTGAAAAGCTCTGTCAGTAAAGAATAGGCAAGTAATGATCATAAATGTTTGCTGCTTAGGATGTTAATTTGAGCATTTTGTTTCAAAATATTAAGTAAGGATGAGTTGAGAGTATTGTCCATGTTTCCATTCTTCACTAAGTCCTACTGTGGTTGGGACTTTTGTCAACCAGAATCTCGTAAGGCCCACCAGGAGAATAAACTCAAATTTCTCAAGTGGATACGAGATGACCTAGAAACTAGACTAGCCGGACTTAATGCGGCCATTCAGACTATAGAACGGCAAATAAATCAAGATCAAGATCCGGCTTCCTAGGCTATCTTGAATAACTTATTGTCATTTCTTACACTTTAACTGGAGTTATTGATACTTGATGGGGCGTAAGATTTTGCGCCCCTTACTTTTATAAGTTATCAGTGACTTTGTTACTTGACAGTAGCAATCACTAACCCAAGGCAATGACTTGGGTTAGTAGCTAAATGCTATGGTATTCCTTTGAAAAGGCGGAAAGTAGATACATTAGCAAAACAGATTAAGATAATCTACTTATAAACACTTGAAAGAAAATCTAAATGGAAATTAAAGCAAGTAACACACCTAAATTAGAATGGGCCGGAGATGCCCTAACTATTGGTTTATTTGAAGATGCCATAGAATTAACCGGGGATATGGCCAAATTGGACGAAATGCTAGCTGGTACTTTATCTGAATTAATTGAAGAAACAGAATTTAAAGGTAAAGCCAACAGCAGTGCCTCAACTCGTGTCGGTGGAACAACCCCTATTCGGAAAATTATAATAGTTGGCCTAGGTAAATCAGAGGAGTTAAAATTAGAGACTCTGCGCCAAGCAGCAGCAACCTGTGGACGCTTGGCAAAAAAGGAGAGATGTAAAACTTTAGGGATTAGCCTGCCAATTTGTCAGGATACTGATTCTACAGCTATAGCTATTACAGAAGGTATTGAGTTAGCCCTCTATCAAGATAATCGCTTTAAATCTGAACTAGAAAATCCAGGGCCAGATGTAGAAAAAGTGGAGTTAATTGATTTAGCTGGTTCCGATGAAGCCATCGCCCGCGCTCGACAAATCTGTTCCGGAGTCATCCTCGCCAGAGAACTTGTAGCAGCTCCAGCTAATTCTTGTACTCCAATAACTATGGCTAAAACTGCTGAAGCTTTAGCTAAAGAGTTTGGTCTAACTGTAGAAATTTTAGAAAAAGAAGATTGTGAAAAACTAGGAATGGGAGCTTTTCTTGGAGTTGCTCAAGGTTCTGACTTGCCACCAAAATTTATTCATATCACTTATAAACCAGAAAGTACTGCTCGTCGCAAGCTAGCAATAGTAGGAAAAGGTTTAACTTTTGACTCTGGTGGGTTAAATTTGAAAACCTCTGGTAGTGGCATTGAAATGATGAAAATTGATATGGGTGGGGCAGGTACAACTTTTGGTGCCGTTAAGGCTATCGCTCAGTTAAAACCAGATGTGGAAGTTCATTTTATCAGTGCTGTTACTGAAAATATGGTTAGTGGTCACGCTATACATCCTGGGGACTTTTTGACGGCTTCCAATGGCAAAACTATTGAAGTTAATAATACAGATGCAGAGGGGCGTTTGACTTTGGCAGATGCGTTAGTTTTTGCTGAAAAGTTAGAAGTAGATGCAATTGTAGATTTAGCGACTCTTACAGGTGCTTGTGTTATAGCATTAGGTAATGATATTGCTGGTTTGTGGAGTTCGAATGATGATTTAGCAGCAGAAATAACAGCAGCAGCCAAAAAAGCTGGAGAGAAAGTTTGGCGGATGCCTTTAGAGGAGAAATATTTCGAGGGGTTGAAAGCCACCCACGCTGATATGAAGAATACAGGTCCTCGCCCTGGTGGTGCTATTACTGCAGCTTTATTTTTGAAGCAGTTTGTTAAAGATACACCTTGGGCACATCTAGATGTTGCTGGTCCAGTTTGGATAGATGCAGAAAATGGTTATAATAATCCGGGTGCAACTGGTTATGGTGTTCGAACCTTAGTAAATTGGATCTTGAGTTAGAGACTACTTATACCAATTTCTTTAAGTATGGCTACACATCATAATGTCAACATTTGATAAATCATGACTTATGCAGTACCGCTCTACACGAGGGTGAGTGCGAATGCCATTCGCCCCTACATATAGCGTTTTCAAGGTGAATTTGCGTAAGTCCTGAACATTTTACTGCAAAAACCTACAAAAATACTTCAATTCCTTCTTCCTTCCTTTTACACTATATTGAGTGCCTTTGCGTAAGTCCTGATATCCAGATAATCTGGACACAAAGGTATGTATTATAGCCCAAACTATCAAGAATATGTACGAAAAAATAACTCCCCCAACCAAAGGATCTAAAGTAACTTTCAGTAACGGCCAACCTATCGTTCCCGACAACCCTATTATTCCATTTATTCGTGGCGATGGTACTGGAGTAGATTTGTGG
This sequence comes from Trichodesmium sp. MAG_R03, assembly GCA_023356535.1. Lineage (GTDB taxonomy): Bacteria > Cyanobacteriota > Cyanobacteriia > Cyanobacteriales > Microcoleaceae > Trichodesmium. The sequence continues at coordinate 19,616 of JAKQYF010000084.1, forward strand.
CCAGCATCTCAAAACGTCTTTGATGCAGCGATCGCTACTGCCTACGGAGACAAACGCAAAATTAATTGGTTTAAAGTCTACGCTGGTGACGAAGCGTGTGACAAATATGGCACTTTCCAATATTTGCCGGAAGATACCTTAAGTGCCATTCAAGAATATGGTATTGCCATCAAGGGTCCCTTAACAACTCCCATAGGTGGAGGTATTCGTTCCCTAAATGTGGCATTGCGTCAAATTAATGATTTATATGCTTGTGTTCGTCCTTGTAGATATTACACAGGTACGCCTTCTCCTCACAAAACACCGGAAAAATTAGCTGTCATCATTTATCGGGAAAATACAGAAGACATTTATCTGGGAATAGAATGGCAGGAGGGAACTGATATTGCTAGCAAATTGATTGACATTTTAAACAAAGACTTAATTCCTGCTACTCCCGAACATGGCAAAAAGCAAATTCGCTTCGACTCTGGTATCGGTATTAAACCTGTGAGTAAAACAGGTTCCCAACGTTTGGTAAAACGTGCTATTCAAAATGCTTTGCGTTTACCTAAGTCCAAACAAATGGTTACTTTGGTACATAAAGGTAATATTATGAAGTACACCGAAGGTGCATTTCGTGACTGGGGTTATGAGTTAGCAACTACAGAATTTCGTCAAGAATGTGTCACTGAAAGAGAATCTTCAATTCTTTCTAATAAGGAGGAAAATCTTAATATTAGTAGTGAGGAAAATTCTCGAAAAATTGACCCTGGTTATGATGCTTTAACACCAGAAAAACAATCAGAAATTTGCCAAGAAGTTGAGGATGTATTGGCAGCTATTTGGGAGAGTCATGGGAATGGAAAATGGAAAGAGAAAATCATGGTAAATGACCGAATTGCTGATAGTATTTTCCAACAAATTCAAACTCGACCAGGGGAGTATTCTATTCTGGCAACTATGAATTTGAATGGAGATTATTTATCTGATGCAGCAGCAGCTATTGTTGG
>JAKQYF010000085.1 GCA_023356535.1 Trichodesmium sp. MAG_R03
CCTTTATCAAACGCCCGATAATACCATGAAGCAAGTATTTGATTTTTTAGGTTTGCCAGAACATAAACTGGCAAAATATAAAAAGTTAAATTCTGGTTCTTATACACCAATTTCTGATTTACTCCGTCAAAGATTATCTGAATATTTTCAACCTCATAATTATAGATTAGAAGAGTATTTGGGTATGAAGTTTAATTGGTAATTTCAAAGAAGTAAGCACGAGGAAGGAGGAAGAAAGAAGGAAGAGGAAAAAAGTATTATCAGTTAAACGAAATTATTGTTTCATTCTTTTATTTTTCCTTAGATTCAATCAATTTATAATGGCAGTTATGAAAAATATGTCGGGTATAGAGAATCAAGAAATAGCAACATTTGATTTGAAGCAAAAAGCTGAAATATATTTATCTCAAGGAAAGTTAAATAAAGCTTATGACAATTGTTCTAAAGCTTTAGAAATTTTACCTAACTCTGGGGAAATTTACAAAATATTGGGGAATATCTGGCAAAGGATGGGAAAGTTAGAATCAGCTAAAAAATCTTACAAACAGGCAATTGAATATAATCCAAATTTAGCAGAGGTTTATGCAAATCTAGGTAGTATAAGTGCTAGGGAAAAGGAATGGAAACAAGCCATAAAATATTATGAAAAAGCTATTAGTATTAAACCCGATTTTGCAGGTTTTTATCGAAATTTGGCTAACATATTGCAACCTCTAGGTGAGCATAAGTTAGCAACAGAATGTAGGGATAAAGCACTTAGTTTAGAAACTAAATACGATCGTCAAATAAATAAGAAATAAATATTTTCAGCTAGTGAAATAAACTTACTAACTTCTCAAACAATTAATCGCCAAACTGACAGATTTTTTCAAAGTAGAAAAGTATATTCACAAACGGCATTTGTAACAGTTATACCAGAAGGAAAAGGTTTTGTTAATTTCGGAGTCATTGCAGTGATGACTCCAGAGAATAAGTTAGTAGCAGAAGTTTCGACAGGAGATACTGAATTAATTAGATGTTCATCAGAATTACCCAATATCTATAATATAGAAGGAACAGTTGCTTTTTTATCAATAAAATGGGAGAAAGGTAATTATTTTAATTGGATGTTTGATATAGTAACCAGGATTTATTTATTACGTCTTAGTAACTTAAAAATAGAGAAAACAGCTTCTACTAGTATCAGCAAGGAAGAAAGAAAAAAAGGAAGAACATAGAAAGCCAATTTTGTCCTAATATAAAAGCTCAAAAATTGCTATAACAATCCTAAATAGCTTGTGACAATTCAAAAACTAGAAATAAATTCCAAAACTCTTGTCTATTGTCCATTGCCCTAAACCCCCATACCAAAAAGCGGTAAGATTTTGGACACAAATAAAATAAGATTGCTATAGTTCCTTAATAGAGTTGCTAATTTTATTGATGGGGGTCATACTTTCTCTTCAAGTACTCGGAGGGAGGATTTGAACCTCAAATGTAATCAGTTCTTATAGCTCTAGGGGTTATAATGACCGTCCCGCTTACTTTTTCGGCTTGCTTTAGGTCAAACGAATCGCACATCCTGTTAATGCTCTGAGCAACCTATCCTGTTTTAAGGCCCGTTTAATATTTAGCATTCTTCGTCAATTTCTTCTTAACTTAATTTATTTTAACTTATTTCCCAACAACTCTTATGGGTAAGATGGATATTATATCAAATTGACAGGTAAATTCACAAAGTAACATAATAAAATTGTCACACTATCACATTTTTGGGAAGTTTTATGGAGTCAAAAACATTGGAACAGAAAATATCAATACTAGGTTTAAACCAAAAAGCAGAATCTTATTTAGCTCAGGGAAAATTAAACGAAGCAGATACAACCTGCAACGAAGCCTTGGTAAAACTAGAAGATATAGCCTTAATTTATAACACCAAAGGTAAAGTAGTTGAAGCAATGGGTAATAGAAAATTAGCTGAGGAATATTATCAAAAAGCAATCGTAATTAATCCTAATTTCAGTCAAGCTTATTTCAACTTAGCTAATCTATATTTCCAACAAAAACAGTGGGATTTAGCAACTGTTAATTATCAAAAAGTCATCAAATTTAACCCAAATCTTCACTGGTATTACCAAAAATTAGGAACAGCATTGATGCAACTAAAACAGTGGAATGAGGCTGTCAATGTTTATTATCTTGCTATTGATATTAACCCTAATATGTCAAATTACTACAACGATTTAGGGCAAGCTTTAACTAAACTAAAAAGGTGGAATGAAGCATCTATAGCCTATCAAAAAGCTATAGATATCAACCCTGATAATTATTCGTACTACTGTAATTTATGGGAAGTATTATTTAAGGCAAAAGAGTGGCATGAAACTACAGTTACTTATAAACAGACTTTAGAAAGAAATCCCAGTGCTTATTGGTATTATTATCAGCTAGGTTATGTATTACACAAACAAGGATTAATAGATGAAGCGATCGCTTATTACCAAAAAACTAAAGATTTAAAATCAGATTTAGCTTGGGTGAATAAAGATTTGGGGGATGCTCTTCTAGAAAAGAGAAATTTAGATGAAGCGATCGCTTGTTATATTAAAGCCATTCAATTACAGCCTGATTTATTTAGTGTTTATAATAAACTTAGAGCTATCTATAGGTACAGAAGTGTTGAATTAAATCAAAATCAATTAGACCAGTTGATTAATTGTTACCAAGAAGCTATTAAGATTAAGCCAGAATTTACGGAGCATTATCTAAACTTAGCTAATATCCTGACTCAACAAGGGAACATTCAGGAAGCTGGCAGTTATTATCAAAAAGTTTTATCCATAAAACTCAGAAAAACTCATCCAGAGTTTGCCAAAAAATATGGAGATTTGATAGGTTCAGGCCAGCCAAATTTTATTATCATTGGCACAGTTAAAGGTGGCACATCATCTCTTTATTCTTATCTAATTAAACATCCCTCAGTTTTACCTGCTGTCAACAAAGAGTTACACTTTTTTAATGTTAATTTTCACAAGGGAATTGATTGGTATTTATCCCAGTTTCCGAGAATCCCAGAACAGCATACTTTTTTCACAGGAGAAGCAACACCCAACTATATTTATTCTGGAGAAGCAGTAAGTAAACTGTTTAATTATTTTCCTAAAATTAAGTTAATCGCTATATTGAGAAATCCTATAGAACGAGCAGTTTCTCATTACTATATGGTTCAACAACAAGGAACAGAAATAAGAAGTCTCGAAAAAGTAATTGCTGTGGAAATGAAGAAATTACAAAAAATGAAAAATTCATCTCAATTTAGTGCTGATTTTTTACGAGGTATAAAACCCAGATATTTAAGTTTTGGTTTATACTTATATTTTCTTCAAGAATGGATGAATTTTTTTCCTAGAGAACAGTTTTTAATTCTGAAAAGTGAAGATATGTATGAAAATCCTGCAGCGACAACAAAAAAAGTTTTTGATTTTTTAGGTCTACCAAATTATCAACTATTAGAGTATAAACACTATTTCTCTGGTTCTTATCCTCCAATTAATGCTGATCTACGTTGCCAACTTAGTGAATTATTTCAACCTTACAACCAAAAATTAGAAGGGTATCTAGGTATTAAATTTAACTGGAAATAACTACTACTTGTAAAGTATATAATATTGACAACATGAATGAGTCATTTCATTTATTAGTATTAGTACCTCCCGCTGAAACCAGAAGCTTGAAATACTGAGGTTAATTTTTTTATCCTCCTATCCAAGGTAGGGCACGCTCATCTAAAGTGCAAATTATGGAATAAATAAATGTTCTATATTTTGCTATTAGTTGGCATAAAAAACTTTAGAAAAACAACAAAATTTAGCTGATAAACTTAATAAAATAATCAAAAATAATCCGATATACTTTCTTCAAAGCTAGAAGAGAAAAAGAGGAATAAAAGTAACAATATAATTATCAGTAAGCTGAGTAGGAGTAACAGTAAAGTTAATGGAAAATCGAGAAACAGCAGCATTAAAATTAAATCAAGAAGCCGAATCTTATCTAACTCAAGGAGATTTTGATAAAGCTTATGCTACCTCTTTACAAGCTTTAGAATTTGTTCCAGATTTTGCCCCAGTCAGCAATACTATAGGGCAAATAATGGAAAAAATAGATGCCTTAGATTCGGCTATTACTTGGTATAAAAAAGCTATAGAAAAACAACCAAACTTAGCTGAAGCTCATGCTAATCTAGGGAGTGTTTATGTCAAACAACAGCAGTGGAATAAAGCTGTTGCTTCCTACCAAAAAGCTACCAAACTAGAACCAAATTTTGCCACTGCTTACCGTGCTTTAGCAGAAATATACCATCAAATAGGTCAGCCAGAATTAGCAGCTTCTTGTCAGTATAAAGCATTTATTTTAAAACCAGAATGGGCAACAGATTTGGAATATTTGAAGTTAGGAAAAACTCTATTAACGTACAACAGAAAAAAAGAAGCGATCGCCTGTTACGAACAGTCACTTAAATTAAATCCAAACCTCTCTCAAGCACATCATAATTTAGGAGAAATTTATAGTCAAGAAGAAAAATGGCAAGCAGCTATATCAAGCTATAAAAAAGCCATTAAACTTAACCCCAAACTTTCCTGGTCTCATCATAGTTTAGGTAAAGCTTGTGCTAATATTAAGCAGTGGGAAAAAGCAATTTCTTCTTATAAAGAAGCACTTAAAATAAATCCTCAAGATCCTGTGACTTATCATTGTCTGGGAGATGCTTTCGCCAAACAAAAAGAATTAGATGCAGCTATCAGTGCCTATCAAAAATCTATAGAACTACAAGCAGAAACTTGGGTAGTTCATCACAAGTTAGCTAATATTTTCCAAGAAAAAGGAGAGTTAGATGCCGCCATTCTTACCTACCATGAAGCTATTAAACTCAATCCTGATTTTCTCTGGTCTTACTACAGCTTAGGAAAAACATTAATCAAACTTAAAAGATGGAATGAAGCAGTAATCGCTTATCTTTATGCCTTTAAAATTAATCAAGATTTACCCAGTATCTATGAACAACTGGGATACGCTCTGGAAAAACAATCTCAATCAAATTTAAAAGAAACTATTAACTATTATTCTCAGATTATTCAAAATCTTCAACAACAGAAACCTACTCCCATCAAAGAATTATCAATTCAGCCAGAAGCTCCAGAATTTTACTTAAAACTCGGAAATTTACTAGGACAAAAAAATCTATTTAATCCAGCAATAATCATTTATAATATAGGTTTGCAGGTGCAGGAAAATTATCCAGAAATTACCAGGCAACTTACCCAACTAGAAAACAAAAAAAATAAATTAGACCAGGAACTCACTGATTGCCAAAATACTATTAACAAAAACCCCAAAAAATTCATAAACCACTATAAACTAGGGAATATATTACTTAAACTTCAGAGATTAAATCAAGCTGCCGAAGCTTATATAAAAGCAATTCAAATCAAACCTGAATATCCCTGGTTTTTCTTCTATTCAAATTTATTAAATTTTCTGATGAAACAAGGAAAAATACAGCAACTATTGGCGTTTTTTCAACAATTCACTCAAGAAAACCCAGAAAACATTTGGTGTTATGTTAACCTCGGAGAAATTCTCACAGAGATAGGAAATTTAGATGCAGCCATCAAAAATTATCAAACTGCTTCCTACAACAAAACTCGCCAATCTCATCCTACTTTTGTTGAAAAAAATTGGGATTTAAAAAATACTAATGGTCCTAACTTTATTATTATTGGGGCTCAAAAAAGCGGTACAACTTCACTAGAAAATTATATTGCTCAACATCCCTCGGTAATACCAGCAATTAAAAAAGAAACTCATTTTTGGTATCGAGACTTCGAGAAAGGAATTAATTGGTATCTCGCACATTTTCCTCCTATTCCTAAATCAGAAAAATTTATTACTGGAGAAGCAACTCCTAACTACCTAGAAAATTATCAGACTGCCGAGCGAATATATAATGTCTTTCCAGAAGTGAAACTGTTAGTAATATTGAGAAATCCTGTAGATAGAGCCTTCTCTCAATACAATCATTGGATTAGATTAAGTTGGGATGATCGCTCCTTTGAAACAGTGATCAATTCAGAGTTAAAAATACTCAGCAAAAATCTCGAAAAACCCCAAGGAGACAAGAATTATTGGCAGCAACCAGGCAATTATATAGGCCGTGGTATTTATGTAGAATTTATCAATAAATGGTTAGCAGTATTTCCCAGGAAACAAATACTGATATTAAAAGCAGAAGACCTCTATCAAAAACCTGTAAAGACTATGAAACAAGTATTTGAATTTTTAGGATTACCAGAACATCAACTCCCCGAATATAGAAAGTTAAATCCTGGGCATTATTCACCAATAAGTGATGAGATGCGCCATAAATTAAGTGAATATTTTCAACCTCATAATCAAAGACTAGAGGAATATTTAGGGCTCAAGTTTAACTGGGAATAGAAGTTAACTTGCTTCAGTTTTTTGGAATAGTTACAATAAAGTAAGTTAAATCAAACTAGCTGATAATTCTTAGTCAAAGGAATAGCTTATGCCAAGAGGTAGAATTTTAAAAGGGAAAGACCTAAAGAAGCTGACAAAAGTTCAGACAAAAGATATTAAGTGGACTCCTAGAAAATTAACTTTTGCAGGAATTGGTATTTTAATTCCTTATATAGCTATATTAGTCTATGTTATATCTTCTGGAGTTCCTTTAGGTTTAATAATTGTGATGATAGCAGTTCCTGTTGTATTTTTTGGAGGATATTCTTTATTATATTCTTTAACAAGAAATCTCTGAAACTACAGCAGCTTTTGACTTAATAAAGTATATAGAATTCTGAACCTAAGATTCTAGCATAAAAATAAAACTACTAACTATCCATAAGTCAAGAGCCTAACAATTTTAAACTCCCCGGGCAGGATTCGAACCTGCGACCAATCGGTTAACAGCCGACCGCTCTACCGCTGAGCTACCGAGGAACGAATATTTACTTAATTCCTAATCAATAGTAATTAATTATAATCTTAGTTCAAGAGATTTGACAACCCCTTTTTGATATTTTATTATTATATTTATTATTAGATAATTTTACCAATTTAAATTGACTTTTATAAAATTATATAGTATTTAATGATTTTTTCCCATTCTCAATTCAGCTAGACGCTTTTGAGATTCTGGATCCAAGTAATTAGCCAGAAAACGACTGGATACTCTTTTGCTTCCTTGACATCTACTTCGGACATGACTCGCTACACTTTCAACATCATGGGCAAGCTGTTGAGAAGACATACATTCGGCACCATAACCAATCACAGTAAGCTTTTGAACTCTATCTGAAGTAGCTACAATTAACCTACTTCTAGACAAATGCACCTCCTGACGAAGATTAGCACAAGCTTTCTCTATATATGTGTCTGCTGTCTGACCAAATTCTGTATAATGAACCGATAACTGCTCAGTAATAATTTCTTTTGTAGTAGGAGTATATTGATATTGAGAATCAAATACTATCTGAGTATTTAAGTCCTGACTAGCACTGTAATTTACCAAAGCCTCAATCAAATCTCTTCTGGCTGTTTCTAAGCCATGAAAATTGCAAATTTCTCGGATACGGGGCCATAAATTAATAACATTATAGCCATCTACAAGTAGAATAGTTTGTCTTAAAGGGCGTGACATAACTCAAGATAATAATTATTCAGAGAATATAAATAAATAGTTATTATTATAACATTCATCCAAATTTTATAATTATATATTACTTACCATTTACCGAAAAATTGGGCTTAAACCCAATTTTTCGGCAAGCAATTTCACCTGTGTAGATAATAAAATTCTCATTTCTTAGTGATTTAAGTCCAGGGGCAATGACTTAAGGCGAATCTTTAATTAAACGTTGCTTCAAAAGTTCAGGGCTATTTTGCTCTACTACTTGGCCTTTATCCAGTAAAAATGCTCCATCAGAATAATCCAACTCACTTAAACGATGAGTAACCCACAGAGCAGTAATACCTCGGTTTTTCACCAAACTTTGCACTTGACTCACCAAATCTAATTGACTATCTGGATCTAGTAAAGCTGTAGGTTCATCCAAAAGTAAGATATCACAGTTACGAGCAATAGCACCAGCAATAGCAATTCTTTGTTTTTGTCCCCCGCTCAAAGCATATATAGGTCTGCGTTGTAGTTCTAATAAATTTACAGCACTTAAGGCATCTTCTACCCGATTACGAATTTGGACTTGAGACAGTCTCTCTGGAACTAACCCAAAAGCCACATCTGCTCCTACTGTAGGCATCACAAGTTGATGATCAGGATTTTGGAAAACAAAACCTATCTGCCCTTCAAAATGAATTGTTCCTGACTGAGGAGACAAAAGTTTTGCCAATAATCTTAATAAAGTTGATTTACCACTGCCATTAGTACCCAAGAGCATCCAAAACTCTCCCTTGGGGACTTTCAGAGAACAAGATCGTAATACTTGACTGCCGTTAGGCCAATTAAAACAAATATTCTCTACTAAAATTGCTGGAGGAGTAACTTTATTAGTTTTATCCTTTGGCTTCATTCGGCTAGAGCTACGAAACCAGGTGGTCTTCCAGTAGCAGCAGCACCAGATTTTTGAGAAATCTGAACACCAGAAACTTCACTGATAACTACAGCAATCTTTTTCTCGGGCATTTTTTCACAAGTAAGTTCTAAAACTTGAGGATTTCCAGAGCGAATAGACTCAACGACTTGTTGATAAATAGCCTGAGCATCCTCATCGGATTTACGTTGTACTGAAAGTGTTACAGGTGTGTACTTTACAATAATGTCAATAGTGAACATTGTTTAATTAGTGAGTTTAAAAATTGACATCCTCCCCGGCCTCAAGGCACGGAGATTATTACCGAGCCTTAGCTCCTCGGCGGGTTGACGTCTCACAGGCTGCTGCTACCTTGGCGGTAGTCTTAGGCTGACCTCCAAGTCCATTTAAAGTCTCGGAACGCCCTCCCGCAACTGACAAAAAATTTTCTGGGTCTTTATTTGTGCCTTCAGAAAAGAAGCTGCTCATTGAGTTGAAATGTTCCTTTATTCTACTCTCAACTGAAGGAATTTCGACAAAATTCTTCTTTTCTACAGTATTTATTAGACTTGGCAGGTATTCAAATCAGCCTTAAGTTATAGCACGGAAAGTCGTCCGCTTATGGCCGTAGCTTTAAACCCAATTTTGCGGTAATTTTCTCGAGTTTTAGCCTGAAGCATTATAACGAGAAATTTTCAACCTTGTCGAATCGAGTTTCTTGCTTCAAAAGATGTTTACATCTCAAAATATACTTTTACAACCATTTAAGTTATCTACTAAGAAGGTATCTCCCAATATCTACAAGAAAATCTTATAAGCCTTTTTGTTACTTGTGTTGCCTTGGTTGTAGGCGGTCACAGCAGCTATTTAAGCACTTAAATTGCTTGATCTAGCTAGGGGGAACTTATGAGGAATTCTGCCACAAGCATTGTCCAGCATAGTCTAGTCTCAGTGGCCCTAACTACTCATCGAGTCAAATCATAGCATGATTAAGTAGCAATGGAAGACAAATTATCAACCTTAAACTATATGTGAATTTTACAATTTATGAAGCAGGTTATATTGGGAATTGAGATTTCTACTAGAAAAATCTAAAATCTAACAGAATAATGTCCTAAAAAACTCATTTTTCGGGTTGCCCTGATCAAAAATTACCCTTATAATAAAAATCACGGTAACAAAATTCAAGAATGTTTACAAAACTTCTCATATTCTACTCAAGTAGAACATCATTATTAATGATTGTGGAGAAAAAACATTAGCCGTAGTTATCATAATTATTTGGAGAATTTCGTAATGACTGTAGCAGTCGGGCGCCCACAGTCTCAAAGAGGAGCATTCGATGTCCTTGATGACTGGCTCAAACGTGATCGCTTTGTATTCATTGGTTGGTCTGGTATACTTCTTTTTCCATGTGCTTTTCTGGCCATTGGAGGATGGTTAACTGGTACTACCTTCGTCTCTTCCTGGTACACCCATGGGTTAGCCAGTTCTTACCTAGAAGGCTGTAATTTTCTAACTGTTGCAGTTAGCAGCCCAGCTGATAGTATGGGACATTCCCTACTATTCCTCTGGGGTCCAGAAGCTCAATGGGACTTTGCCCGTTGGTGTCAAATTGGTGGCCTCTGGTCATTCATGGCCCTACACGGTACATTTTCTCTGATTGGTTTCTGCCTACGTCAGATTGAAATTTCCCGTTTGGTTGGAATACGTCCTTATAATGCTATTGCCTTTACAGGACCAATTGCGGTATTTGTAAGTGTATTTTTAATGTACCCATTGGGTCAATCAAGCTGGTTCTTTGGACCTAGCTTTGGTGTAGCTGGTATCTTCCGATTCATCCTATTCTTACAAGGATTCCATAACTGGACACTCAACCCATTCCATATGATGGGTGTAGCAGGAATTTTGGGTGGTGCACTGTTGTGTGCTATTCACGGTGCTACAGTAGAAAACACACTTTTCCAAGATGGAGAAGGAGCAAATACCTTCCGTGCATTTGAGCCTACTCAATCAGAAGAAACATATTCAATGGTAACAGCTAATCGTTTCTGGTCTCAAATCTTCGGTATAGCATTTTCTAACAAACGTTGGTTGCACTTCTTCATGTTGTTTGTACCAGTAACAGGATTGTGGATGAGTTCCATAGGTATAGTAGGTTTAGCATTCAACCTACGAGCTTATGACTTTGTCTCCCAAGAGTTACGGGCAGCAGAAGACCCAGAATTTGAAACATTTTATACCAAAAACATTTTGTTGAACGAGGGGATCCGAGCTTGGATGTCTCCTGCAGATCAGCCACATAAGAACTTTATCTTCCCAGAAGAAGTATTACCTCGTGGTAATGCTCTATAATATACCTTGATATATTACCACGCCATACTTTAAAGTTGGCGTGGTTTTCTTGTTTCCTAGCCCCGGTTTCCCCTTGGACTCCATCAATCTCTAAGGAGAAAATACTCTACCAACCTATTTTTAATATTTATCTAAATGTTGGCAGAATACCCGCGCTCTCCTGTGGGGGAGGGTCGGGATCAATGCCAATCAATCTTGAGGTTTTACAAATAATCTGTTAGAATGTAGATATTGAAAAGTAGACAGTAGATGGTTTAAAAAGCATACAAATTTAGATTTTACCCAACTCCTCAACAGGAAATCCTGCTAAGGAGAAATTTGGGCTGTGTGGGTTTAGTCTACAACTTGGCCTTAGCTGCCAGAACTCAAGCTTGGTATGAACACCATGACAGGGACATAAACGCCCATTTTCAACATTTTTTTTGGCTGCGGGAGGAGCAGTGTCAGTCTGGGTCGCGGTCTATAGGCCCGAAGAGAGCAAATCTTGGAAGGCGGGTGCATTGAAGCAGAAAGCCCCTAACAGCAATGAAGCGGGAATCCCTCGCTGTCTCGAGTATAGCAGCGTCGGGAGAATGTCAATTCCCCATTCACAATAACGTTAGCTAAATACTGCTATAGCTAAAAAAAAATTAACCAGATAATTGTCTTCTGAAATTTTTGTGTTATAGTAATAAGTGTAATTTAAAGTAAAAAAACCGCTCAGGTAGAAAAGGAGGTGGTGCCTATGTCGGATAGTAGTAAACCCATGGGTCACCTGATTGGAAAATGCCTGCTTTGTGACGGGTTTTGTCTCTAGTCGTTAGTCTTTTTTCCTCCCTAGGATATAATAATATCAACCTTAACTAGGTTGAGCTAGAGTTTTTCTCGACAGTCAGGTTTCAATTAGTATGACCCCCTAGACCGCTCTTATTTAAATTTAGTGCTTAGGTATTTGCTAAAGTACTATCCAAATATAAGAGCGGATAGTTTTTTTTGATAAATTTTAGGAAGATTTCAATGACTCAATTACTGAGTGTAGAAGAAATTAATCAACGTGCTACTGAACTATTAGACTGGAAATTAGAAGGAAACAAGCTGAAGTGTATAAAAATATTTAAAGATTTTGTTGAAGCGATTAGTTTTGTGAATAAATTAGTAGCTCCAGCTGAAGCATCACAACATCATCCAGACTTAAAAGTATCTTACAATAAAGTGACAATTATATTAACCACCCATGATGCTGGTGGCTTAACAGAAAAAGACTTTAGCATGGCTCAAACAATATCTAGCTTAAGTTAACTAAATCTTTGATTCATTTCTGACAAAATTGAAAATTATGGTATGAGATGAATCGATCCTAAATTAATGGGACATCAAGTCTGATTAATTTACCTAAAATTCTAGCTATAAAGCCCCATCTTTCTAGGGGGACTTTAGGATAAAGTATGCTGAAAATAACCAAGGAAATCACAACCCTATTAAAACAGCAAATAAGGTAAATGCGCATTTTGTGGATTACACTGTAGACCGACAGATTGAATTGAAGTTGCCCAAATCGTTCCAAGATATAAAGGTGGTAACAACACCTATAAAAACAAACAAATGTTACACCGACATTGTCACAATGTTAAGGCTGGGAAACATTTGAAAGCAGTTAACCATTAAGAATCATTGAGTCTGAGGTGGAATTTTAAGGATGTATCCTTGACTTGGGACATTTAGGAGAGGAGCCTTATGAGGTAAAAGTCTCACATCAGGCTCTCAAGAGGAGGAAACCCTATAAAGGGATAACCACAAATGGGTTTGCTTAGTTTAATCTCCTGCTTGGGATAGGGGAGGAAAAAAATCAACTTTAGTATTTCTTGCTGATGCTTTCAGCGGAAAGTACTGATTATGCTATACATGACATGGCAATTCTATTTCAGTTGTAATATTTTGGTGGTAGTTAGGGCTCAGAAGTCATAATTTTAAATGTTTGCTGAAACCTTTGTCAAATGGAAAGATTACCTCAAAATTATATTCCGGAAAGCTTAGAGCAGTTACTAGACATTGGAATAGCTTTATCTGACACTCATAATTTGGGTGAACTATTAAATTTGATATTATCCAAAAGTCGAGAAATAACTTGTAGTGATGCAGGTAGTGTTTACTTAGTAGATGATGTAAATCTTAAAGAAGAAAAGTTAATTTTCAAGGTTGCCCAAAATGATTCTTTGCCAGAACTAACCTTTAAGGAAGTAGCATTAGCTATGACATCTGAAAGCTTAAGCGGGTATGTTGCTTTAACTGGCAAGACTTTAAATTTACCGAATGCTTACAATCTTTCTAGAAATACTCCCTATAAGTTTGATAAGAGTTTTGATGAGAGAACAGGTTATCGTACTTGTTCAGTCTTACTTTTACCAATACAAAACCAACATAAGGAAATTATTGGAGTGCTTCAGTTAATTAACCGTAAGGTTGAATCTAATGTTTTACTTACAAAAGAAAATGCCAAAGAATTAACTCAGCCATATTCAGAATGGGAAGAGAGAATATTAACTTCTCTAGCTTCTCAAGCAGCTATATCTATAGAAAGAAATAATCTACAAGAAAATATAGAAAATTTATTTGAGGGTTTTGTCAAAGCATCAGTACAGGCAATAGAAGCTAGAGACTCTTGCACATCAGGTCATTCAGAGCGAGTAGCCAAGTTAACTGTAAGACTGTGTCAAGAATTGAACATGATTACTAGTGGAGTATTATCGCCTATACATTTTAGCAAGAAGCAAATTCAAGAAATCCGTTATGCAGCTCTGTTACATGATTTTGGTAAAATATGTGTGCCAGAAGCTATTTTAACAAAACGCAAAAAACTATATCAAGAACAATTAGAGCTAATCCAGCAAAGATTTTCCATGGTCCAACGTACCTTAGAAATGGAATCTGCTCAAACCAAATACAAATACTTGCTTGGACATTTGTCTGAGATAGAGCAATCACATACTCTAGATAGTTGTCTTTTGTGTCAAAAAATCAAAAATTTAGATTTAGAACTAGAAGTAGCAATTGCCCAGCTGAATAACTATTGGCAAACAATACTAACAGCTAATGAACCGACTGTTATAGCAGAAGAACCACTCAAAGAACTACAGCACATCTCACTATATACCTACAAAGATATAGATGGTCAAATTAAACCTCTGATTACACCAGAGGAAATGGCTCAACTTGCAGTTCCTAGGGGCAACTTGACTCCTCAAGAACGACAAGCTATTGAAGCTCATGTAACAGATTCTTACCAATTTTTAAAGCAGATTCCCTGGACAAAAAATCTACACAAGATACCAGAAATTGCTTATGGGCACCATGAAAAGTTGGATGGTAGTGGTTATCCTAGGGGACTAAAGGAAAATGAAATTTCTATTCAAACTCAGATAATAGTTATCGCAGATATATATGATGCTTTAACTGCTGGCGATCGCCCATATAAACAAGGCTTACCTGTAGAAGTAGCTCTGAGAATTATGGGTTCTGAAGCAGCCCAGAATAAAATTAATAGCCATTTATTGGAACTATTTGAACAGAAACAAGTATTTTTCGTACTAGGACACAATAAATAATACGAATAAGGTTGTTGATACAAAAAAATTGTGATACTCTTTCAATCATCACCTATTTATTTCCCAGCTTGGTTATACCTAAATTCTGTTGGTGAAAAATCTAAATTTTTTAGTAAAGGTTATAGAAGAGTATCTTTGTGGTATAAAAAAAACAAACAGCAACATCAAAATTTGTTTTAGGGCTGAAATTATTTTAATATTGCTGGAGGACAACCTGGTTCTGGAAAGATATATCTGGACTCCAAGACAAAATTGGACTTACCGAAAAATGGGGTGACAAGCCTAGCCTATAAGCGGGCGACTTTCCGTTCTATAATTAAGATTGGTTTGAATAACCTTCAAGTCTCATAAATACTGTAAAAAAGAAGAGGTTTGTCGAAACTCCTTCAGCTAAGAGTAGAACTTGGGAAGCTTTCAGGTCAATGAGCAGTTCCCGCTCTGAAGGCACACATAAAGACCAACAAGAATTTTTGGTAAGTCGCGGGAGGCCATTCTGAGACTTTAAATGGACGTTGAGGCCAGCCTAACCCACCCCCATCCTTTTCCGGGAGGGTAGCAAGAGGGATGGGTGTAGCAGCCTGGGAAATGTCAACCCGCATCGGAGCTACGACTCGGTATGAAACCCAGTGCCTTTAGGTCGGGGAGGATGTCAATAGATGTATATTTTTTAAACTAAAGGTTTATAATAGTAACCGGATTTATTTATAGAAGAGCAATCTATTGGTGTGAGGATTAGAGAAAAATGTCAAAAATATTCTGGAATTGTTTACTATTTAGTCCGGCTGTCTTAGGAGCAATCCTTGTTGCATCCTCGAGTGCTGTGGCGATTGAAAGTCAACCGACTAATAAAGTTATTCAGCCTGAAGCTGCAAAAACTGAAAATTTATCAACCAACACAACATATATACAGGAAACTGAACTCTTAGCTCAACTTCCTGGAACAAATTCTGCTAATGCCGTTGTAAATGCACCAGCAACTACCATACGACAAATTAACCGCTACGGTAGAGAAGGTAAAAATCTTCGTCAGCCAAGTCTTTATAATTCTAACATAATTCACCCTAAAAGGACAAAAGGTCAAGTTACCTCTGTATCTCAACTTTCTGATGTTCAACCTACGGATTGGGCATTTCAAGCACTACAGTCTTTGGTTGAACGTTATGGATGTATCGCTGGATATCCAGATGGTACTTACAGAGGTAACCGTGCTTTGACCCGTTTTGAATTTGCTGCTGGTGTTAACGCTTGCCTAGATAGAATTACAGAGCTTTTACAAGCAGCTATACAAGATGGAGTAACTAGAGAAGACCTAGCTATTCTACAAAGGTTACAAGAAGAGTTTTCTGCAGAATTAGTGATTCTTCGGGGTCGTGTCGATGCTTTAGAAGCTCGTGCTGCTGAATTGGAGGCTAATCAATTTTCTACAACTACCAAACTTAGAGGTGAGGTAATTTTTGCTATTGTTGACAACTTTAAAGATAATGCTGAGGGTGAAGATCAAACAATATTTCAACATAGGGTACGTCTGAATTTCAATACTAGCTTTTCTGGTGAGGATTTATTATTTACCAGGTTACAAGCAGGTAATGCTCAAGCATTTAATCAATCGACGGGACAGCAAACCTTTAATATTCTTGGCCGCAAAGATGATGTGGTTGAGCTAGATAAACTTTTCTACAAGTTCCCTGTCAGGGATAACATTAGAGTAACTGTTGCTGCTAATAAGGTAAATTGGTACGACTTTGTTCCTACACTTAATCCTTATATGGAAGACTTTGATGGAGGAAGTGGTTCTCTCAGTGCTTTTGGTCAAAGGAACACAATTTATCGCATGGGGGGAGGCAAAGGACTTGGAATTGAGTATGATTTTGGTTGTAAAGACACATACAAAAATAATTGTGCCTATAGTCCATTTTCTATATCTTTTGGCTACTTAACACCAGAAGGTGAAGACCCTCAGAAAGGAAAAGGCCTGTTTAACGGAGACTATGCTGCTCTAGCACAATTAACGTTTACTCCCGTCAAAAATTTCCAAATTGGACTTACCTACAACCATTCTTATATGTCAGTCGGAAATTTTGATGATCTTGATGATCAATATCTTTGGTCGACTTGGGTTAGCAACAGTATAGATGATGTCAATGCTGCATTAAATAACCTCAACCTCCGCAGTGGGGGAATTTCGACTAATGCTTATGGTGTAGAAATGTCTTGGCGAGCAGCTAATTGGGTAACTATTAATGGGTTTGGCACATATGTTGATGGAAAACTCATTGGCTTAGGTGATTTTGAAATTTGGACTTATGGAGCTACTATTGCTTTCCCTGATTTATTTAAGGAAGGCAGTCTAGGTGGTATTGTTGTAGGTCGGGAACCTTACATAGATGAATTAGATGTTCCTAGTGGCTTAAATCCTGGACTCAAAAATGACGATTCATGGCACTTTGAAGCATTCTACAAATATCAAGTTACAGATAACATATCCATTACTCCTGGTGTAACTTTCATTACAAATGCTAACCGAAGTAATGATAATGATGATTTAATTATTGGTACTATTAGAACTACATTTCAATTCTAGTGGTTAGTTAAAAAAGTTAGGGTGGTATGATCCACCCTATAAATTAATGGAATAGGATGTCTAATAAAGTTTCATCGAAAATATAGAAAGACTACTGCCAAAGTAGCGGCAGCCTTTGAAACGTCAACCTGCTGAGGAGCTAAGGCTCGGTATTAACCCCCGTCCCTTTAGGCCGGGGAGGATGTCAAACTTCTATGGCATAGTTAATAAAAATACAGAAATTTTATTCTTACTTACTGAAAAATTGGGTTTAAAGCCTCGCCCATAAGCGGGGGACTTTTTAGTTGATTTTTTTCACAGGCTATGTTATAATGCCTTTTAGTTCACAAGAAATATATTAGTCGCGGGTGGGCAATCCGAGACAAAAAACGGACATTGAGGCCAGCATAAGACTACTGCCAAAGTAGCGGCAGCCTGTGAAATGTCAACCCGCCGAGGGGCTACGGCTCGGTAGGTATCCCCTTGCCTTTAGGCCGGGGAGGATGTCAAGCACCCCTCTAGCTACCCTCCTACGGAGGGGATGGGAGGTGGGGATGGTTGCTATCAAAACAGGGGGAAGACATCACCTCTGTCAAAACTGGGGTCAGGGATTCCGTGGGTTGAAGAATCCCACGTTGTCCGGTAAGCGCAACCTCTGGAGTATGTCAACATTAGTGATAAACACATCATGCGTATTGCTCATAATATTACAGAATTAGTAGGTAGTACTCCTCTAGTACAGTTAAATCATATTCCTAAAACAGAAGGTTGTTTAGCTAAAATAGTAGTAAAGCTAGAAGGAATGAATCCTGCTGCCTCAGTGAAGGATCGTATTGGTGTAAATATGATTAATGTAGCGGAGCGCGAAGGTTCGATTGCACCAGGGAAAACGACATTAGTTGAACCAACTTCTGGAAATACAGGTATTGCTTTGGCCATGGTTGCTGCGGCTAGGGGTTACAGGCTGATTTTGACTATGCCAGAAACAATGAGTATGGAGCGCCGTGCTATGTTACGAGCTTATGGGGCAGAGTTAGTGTTAACTCCAGGTAGTGAAGGTATGAGAGGTGCGATTACTAGAGCACAAGAGATTGTGGATTCAGCTAGTAATGAATATTATATGTTACAGCAATTTCAGAATCCAGCTAATCCAGAAATTCATAGCAAAACTACAGCTCTAGAAATATGGGAAGATACTGATGGAAAGGTGGATATTTTGGTCGCTGGTGTTGGTACCGGTGGGACAGTGACAGGGGTGGCAGAGACTATTAAAGCAAGAAAGCCTGAATTTCAAGCGATCGCTGTTGAACCTTCTAATAGTCCAGTTCTATCTGGGGGAAAACCAGGACCACATAAAATTCAGGGAATAGGAGCTGGTTTTGTGCCGGATGTTTTGGATACGAAGATTATTGATGAGATAATTCAGGTTCCTGATAATGATGCAATTATTTATGGTCGTCGTATAGCGAAGGAAGAAGGTATTTTATCTGGTATTTCTACGGGAGCTGCTCTTTATGCGGCCATCGAAGTGGGTAAGCGTCCAGAAAATGATGGGAAATTAATAGTGATGATTCAGCCTAGTTTTGGGGAGCGTTATTTAAGTACTCCATTGTTTCAAGAACTAGAACCTACTCTGGCTACAGTGAAGTAGATAGCTAAATTGGTACAATAATTAACTATTGAGCTTCCTCCCTGGAGTTGTCCTACTCTAAAAGCTATCTATACATAAGAGATAGGGAACTTCTGAAAAGCTTTTGGGGAGAAGAAGACCCGCCCACAACTCCCTCACAGGGGTATGTTTTTAACACGGGGGGTTAGTAACTATTTTAATCTAAAGTGTGATATTTTATACAGAAAGTTGTGCAAAAAAAATCTATCGTACTTTTCTCCATGCTCCCCATTCCCCACAACCCTTGGGCATAATTATAAAAAACATACCCTTGTAAGCCACTAACCCCTCCCAGGAGAGGAGAAGGGGTTAAGGGAGTAGTGTAAATTCAATAAATGTTTGCTACAAATGAATAGGGGATTTGTAAGAAGTCAGGAGTCACGAGGACCGAATCAGAATGAATGGTTTCAATACCATTTTTTAGGTCGGAAATTATCTTTTTTGTCGAAGGGACATCTCCTGTAAAGTCTTTTTATTCGCCTCACTATTTGTAACATTCTTTTTTTCAAAATGCTATAAAGATTGTAGTCGCTGGACAAAACTACTGAAGCTATAAAAAAAATGTGTTTTCAATTCACTCTTGATTATTTGAAAATTTACTTAACATAAATCGTATACTGTGTCAAGTCTTTTGTTAAGAAATGATATTCATCAAGTATAGCTCTAAAAGGTAGGGTCTGTCTGGGATGCTCTTAGTTTCAGTGTGTCATAAGGGACTACTGTTTATTTTCTGTAGAATTTGGCGGTTGGTGAGTTTGATTATTTTCAGAAGGTTGTGGAACTGGGTTCTGATGATTGGAAGTGGGTTTTAATTGCTGATTAGAGGGAGACTGCTGTTCATTTTCTATAGAATTTGGCTGTTGATGATTTTGATTATTTTCAGAAGGTTGTTCTTCTTGGTCTTCAGGTTGTTTATCAGGCTCGGTAAATACAGAAGCTTTAAGTGATTCACCAATAATACGGTTGTTTACGCAGTATCCTGGATAGGTAGTATAAACAATCTGGCCACTGGGTTCACAACCGGGGACAGGTTCATGGTTTTCAGGATTAAAGGTCTCTCCTTGGCTAGCAATTAAGAAATGACCAGGAGGGTCGTCATTAACAATCTCTTTTACTAATTTTAATCCTTTTTCTACCAAGTTCTTTAAATTTGTGGGAATAGGTTCTGGAAATTTAGCTGCTTCTGTAATTTGTAAATCAGTTAATATTGAAGTTGTAAAGTCCTCGACAACTTGAGGAAATTTATCTTCTCCTATTGAATTATCGCCAGTAAAACATTGACTTCCTTTGTCAAATATCTGTTGAGAAAATACATATTTAATTTTGGCAATCTCTCGCTTACGATTAACTTTTAAATCTGAATTTATTTGAGATAAATGATTGAATATTTCATGGCCAACACTTGTAATTTCTTGGGTCTTAAGTTGGATAAAATTCTCAGTTAAAACATCTCTTTGGGGGCGTGATTCATCAGAAGTAATTGTGTTACTTGTGTCGCGATCGCGATCGCTTAACTTACTTAAAAGAGAACTTTTCGATTCACGGAGTTTTTCATTTTGCCTCTTAAGCTCATTTATTAGTATTTCTTGGCTTTGAATTTTTTGGTTTAGCAAGTATACTGTTTCCTTCAGCTCTTGCTTGTGTTTTTGGTTGTATCTTTTTTTTTTCTCTACAATCATTAGGTAGATATTATAAAATTTTTCTAGAAGTTTTTGAGGATTTTTAAGTGCATTTTTAAGAGAGTTAATTTGCTGTTTTTCTTGTTCATGATTATGATTGGAATACTG
>JAKQYF010000086.1 GCA_023356535.1 Trichodesmium sp. MAG_R03
TTCTAAATTACTCATTCTCCAACTTTTTAGGTTTCAGAACTAACTTAACCTTTAAATTCGTACCAGTCTTTGCCTTAGCAATATAAACATTACCACCCCCCTCAAAATTAAAACCTACCTCTACCTCAGCTTGTTCAATTTCCATATCTTTATTAATTTCTTGCCAAGCTTCAGCAATAGGGCGACTAATACTAATTAATATAGGTTTAACCTTAGCAAAAGTAGATTTAACTCCTTTAATAGCATTAGTAGAAATAGGCTCGGCTTCACCCTCAGGGACTTCCGCCTCAACCAAAATACCATCTTCTAGTTCAATTAATCTGGTAGCCATATATAATTATTATTGGTAATATCAAGTGCAACATTTAACCTATTCAAAGCCATGTACCCTGAACCTGTAAGCATCACCAGTTAAAATGATAGCAGATGAGCTGCAAAGTCTTGTTGTTAAACAACAGGACCCATAGTTTTAACAGTTTAGAGACTTATAGACTACTCTAACCCGCACTGTGGCATCTCACACTTCATTATTTAACCTCGCTTAACTTACGACTATTTATCCAAAGATAAATTTTAGTTCTCCGCCGGGCAGGAGTGTTCCCTTGTCAAACAAGTTACTGACTGCATAAGATTATACTTGACTTAATAGTTTTTGTCAAAGATATCGATGGAGCTTTCGACAAAGTTTTATCCAGCTCAATAATGACATATTAGTAGCTCCGACCACCTCCTCTACCAATTCCCCGCTCCTCTGTAGAGACCTTGCATGCAACTTCCCTACTTCTCACCCTGAGAGATGTTAGGGGTAAGTTTCCTGAGATAATTTAGCACGCCCAGCTAAATTTAGCCCTGCATTCAAGTCTCGATCACAGCTAAAATTGAAGTGTTCGCAATTGAAAAAACGCTCTGAGAACAGCAAACCCAAATTTATTGGCATGACAGGCTACACCAGAGTGTTTGACCAGCAATGTTTTTTGCTGGTACTGGTTATTTAGTAGCATAAATAAAGATACAGCAGATTTCGGGCAAATGATGTACAGGGTAAATGGTAAAAATCATGTATTACCGGCATCTTGCCCGCGTAAATGTACCTCATAACAAAAGAAAGCGCTGTAATTACAGATTATCATAGACAATACCAGATAATAGCCAACAGTTATAAGCTACTCAACCTTCAGAATAAATTCTGACTTCTGACTTCATCAAAACCCAGCCAAAAAATTTCTCAATAACAACTTTCCAGAATTAGTTAAAATACTTTCAGGATGAAATTGTACCCCCTGAATATGAGAATAATTTCTATGTCTAACACCCATAATAGTTCCATCCTCAACCCATCCAGTAATTTCCAAAACTTCAGGGCAACTTTCTCGATCAAGAACTAAACTATGATATCTAGTTGCAATTATAGGATTATCTAATCCCTCAAAAATCCCTACTTGATCATGATAAACCTTTGAAGTTTTACCATGCATTAATTCTGGAGCCGCGACAATATTCCCCCCAAAAACTTGACCAATACTTTGATGACCAAGACAAACTCCTAAGATAGGCAAACTAGCACCTAATTCTTGAATTAATGCCTGGGAAATTCCTGCATTTTCTGGACGACCAGGACCAGGAGAAATAACAACTCCATCAGGTTTTAACTCCCTAATTTCCGCCACAGAAATTTTATCATTGCGGTAAACTTTAATATTAGCAGCAACCTTTAATTCCGCACCCAACTCACCCAAATATTGTACCAAATTATAGGTAAAACTATCGTAGTTATCTATAACTATAATCAAAGTATTTTACTCCTTCATTTGAAAAATTAGCGATGATTTATTTCCATTACAAACTAAAATGTTTGATACTAATATCAATTTACATTAAAGACGTCATCAATAATTTCCAACCTTAAATATCAAATAATTTCCTTAAATTACTTGATAGTCAAAGTTTTGAACTGATATAATTTTACTTTTGACCTCGGTGAAACAGTATAAGTATTAAGTTAATATAGCAATTCTCATAATTATGAGGTACATTTATGATCCCCCCTAAGTTACCCTTAAAAAAGATACAGCAAATTCCAGGTATACCAAGTACAGATCTTACAAATTAAATGTTCCCAGTACAGGCATCTTCCCCGCGATAGGTGTACCTTACCATGGATCCGCTGCAAATTTCAAGGCTCCCCAACTTTTTAAGGAGGAATGTACCCCATAGATTAAAAAACTGCTATAGTCGTCAGCTCTTAGCAATAAGACCATACTTTGAAGGACAACGTTTAAACAAATATACACTTTAATAATTTTTTGAGCTGAGATAAATTAATACAGCATTGAAAGAGTAGCAAAAACAATAACTGTTCTTAACGCGACATAAAAAACCCAGTTCCGTTTCAGAAGACTAGCTGATAGCTGACAGCTAAATACTAGACCTCTCCAAAAATGCCGATTTGAGAATGGCACGGCAAGGGTTTGAGAACCTTTTCTAGAGATATCTACTTAAGTTTGATATATATTTCTATCTATCTACAGTTCTGGTAGTAAAAGTAATGTTTCGGGTAAAAATAAGATATATTCAACTAAAGAATGGCAAACAACTTAATTCCTAGCTAGCAAGAGCAGAAATAAGTATATCTAATAAAGGAGGTAAAATCAAATAACTGGCGACAAGTAATGCCACTATTGCTGAAACTAAAACTGCACCAGCAGCACAATCTTTAGCAATTTTAGCTAATTCATGGTAATGCTGTTTAACCATTAAATCAACGGCAGATTCAATGGCAGTATTCAACAATTCCATAGCCAGTACTAATCCAATTGTTAATAGAATAACAACAGTTTCTATTGGTTGTAATTTCAATAAAATACTCAAACCAATAGCGACAATACCAATAAAAGTATGAATCCGAAAATTGCGTTGAGTTTGGAAAGCATAAGATAATCCTCCCCAGGCATATTTGAAGCTAGTAAAAAGACTATTTGCCACTTGCCAAGATAATTTTCTATTAAGTTTCAGTGTCTTTTTAGAAGTATTTAATTGTGCAGTAACAGAATTTTTTGGTTGACCTATAAAAGGGGCTTTATAGTAGAATATTGATGACTCATTGAGTTTCATAAGGTATCCACCTCAGTTTGATTTTGTATGTGCAATGGCCAAATAATATCAGATTTGCTCTATTCATTGTTTAGTTTATCTAAAAATTGACATCCTCCCCAGCCTCAAGGCACAGGCATTCCTAGCAACCCGCAGCTCCTCGGCGAGTTTACGTTTCACAGGCTGCCGCACCCACCATTCTTGCTCCCCTCCTGGGAGGGGATGGGGGTTAGTTATGCTTGCCTCCGCGCCCGCTTTTTGTATGCCTCGTTTAGAGAAAAAACCCTTCTAAATTCTAAATTCTAAATTTTAACTTACTAATACGCATTTTAAATGAGTATTAGCTTATCTGTTCCCCAATAGTAATTCCAACAGCATGAAGCAAAAATAGCTGTTGTTTGACCATCTTGTACCAACTTTCTTCATCAGGGTGATCCCATCCGAGCAGATGTAGAAAACCATGGACAGCTAGCCAAGTTAATTCTGTTGTTAATGGATGCCCTTGTTTTTTTGCCTGTCGAAATGCTGTCTCAATAGAAATTACAATATCACCCAGATAAAGTTGTAAATCAGAATCTACTACTTCTGGTTGAGGAAAATCTACTTCCAGGGAGGCAAAAGCTAAAACATCCGTTGGTTGATTCTGGTAACGATATTGACTGTTCAGGGTTTGGATTTCACAATCATCAGTTAGACGTAAACTAAGTTCATAGTTTTGAGCAACTGGAATATTTGGTTGTAGTATTTCTAGCCATTTCTGAAACCAATATTCCCAAGTATGGAAAGATATGGGACAACTTTTGTCCCTATCCTCTTCGAGTTTTAATTTTTCTACCTCTGAAGGAGAAGATGACCAAAAATAATCTTGAATATTTACTTTTAGATACAACCGTAGAATGCTCCTTTCCGCTATAAAATAGAATTTTAATTATCGTGTTAGGTAGGCAAGACCAACCAAAATGCTTATAAGTGTAATGGTTGTCAGGGCAAAATGTTTGAGGGAGGTGCCACCTTTTCTCACCATATTTCTCATGGCTAGTTTGACATAACTAGGTTTTGGTTCGGTTGTGGAAGTGTTTTTTTCTACCTCTGTTTGTTCAGAGTTTTGAGTTGATGAAGATAAATTACTCATAAAAATTAATGGGTTAAAGTTTTGTAGTAGTTGTTATTTCTCAAAGATGAGTTTTAATTTGATTACAGCACTTTTCAGATAGATGAACCTCACGTTACAATCAAAACCTTGTAGGGATGTTTCCTGGAAAATCCCTCCTGTGGCCTAACCATCAAAAAACCGCCGTAAAAGATTAGTATTGCTATACAGATAATCTTAATATTAAGTTTTGTATAGCTTACAAATTATAACATCAAAAATAGTATAAAAATTGGTAAATTAGTAAGTATGGCACTAAGCAAATAGGGCACAAACATTTATAAATATTCAAACTCAGTCAGAGATTACTTTTAACTTTTGAATGTATGATTTGTGAATTGCCCGTAGGGTTAATATTTATAAGTAGTTAAACAAAATTAATTACATAAACAGGACTTACGCAAATTCACCTTGAAAAGGCCATATGTAGGGGCGAATGGCATTCGCCCTCACTCTCGTGTAGTGCCCGTGGGTAAGTCCTGATAACATTAAATCTATAAAGATATAGCAGTCCTATTTTATGTCTGCCCAAATTATAAAGCTTAATATAGTTGGGCTTTTTTGTGCGTACCTACTTAGGGTTTGCTGATTAAATATAAAAGCATTGAAATATAAAGGCTTTAGCTAGGTTTGTATAGGTTTCATGAAGCAGAAAAGAAGCTCCGAGAGGAATGATGAAAGACTCAAAAATAATCCAACTCACTCCCAGAGAAAGAGGGGTGGGTAAAGAGTAAGCTAATACTCACAGGACTTAGGCCAAGGTATTATATATAGAGCCTTCGTCTGTTACGAAGTGGGCTAACACACCCTGCTAGACCGACATAGCTAAAATGATGGAATAAGGGTAGGCTGGGTTGAGGGACGAAACCTAACCATAATAAACCTTTGTTGGGTTTCACTTCGTTCTACCCAACCTACATTTTTAGGTCTGTCAGTCCACTACCAATAGCGTTCATGGGTAAGTCCTGAGGAAGTTAGAATTTAGAATTTAGAATTTAGAATCTAGAAGATTTTTTTCTTTGAACATTTATAATTTAGAAAGGTTTTTCTATGAACGAGGCATACAGCAATAAGTCGTTTAAATGCATAACAGCTTAGTAAAAATTGGCTAAAAATACTAATTAATAATGAAAATAATCCTCAGAAATACTATCCTTGGAAGGTGGTAAAAATAACTGGATAAATCATAGAGATTAGTTAATTATAAAATTGCCAGAATAAATAGTATTTAGAAATAGAAAATCTAAGTATAGCAAATTTTTTGAGAATTGGTATTAGTAAATCCCCTTTGCAGAGTATTTAGGTATCAAAAACTCATTCAAAAATTACTCTTAACTTTTAACTTGTGGATAGCGCTATAATTTTAACCGTAGAAAATAACCAGGAAATATAGATTATGAAAATTGATATTGATATAATGACTCGCTATTTACACAGAATGCGTAATCAACCAGGATGGGATTCTCTCAATGAGGTTGCCACATCTTTAAATATGGATAGAGCTACATCTAGGCGCTACACAAAAACAGCAGAAGAATGGGAATTAATTGAGCGTCAACAGTTAGAAAATCAGCCCACTCAGATTCAAGCAACTCAGAAATTAATGAAATTAGAGCCTGGAGAAGTCAGAAAAATTGTACAAGCAAATTGTCAAGAATTTCAGTTTTAGAAATTGATATCTTACTGATAAAAATGAGCTAATATTCCTAAATTATTGTGTAAAATCACTAGGCTTCTGAGAAAATAGCTCCAGTTCCAATTCCTTCGGCCTCCTGCTTTAAAAAAGCCCATTTTTCTTACGAATCAGATAGGATTGCTAAATTGTTACTACAATTAGTGCCCTTGGATAAGTCCTGGTATCCTTATTGTACAAATAATCAAATAAGGAGATAGTGAGGGAGAATTTTGAAACAGAATATGCATTGATCAGCGCATCTAGTATGACACATCAATGTATTAGATAATATTCGATATTCGGTTAAATATTTATGGTAGTCCTGTAGATGTATAGCAATCCTATTTTATTTATCTCAAAAATCCTGCCGCTTTTTGAGAATAGGTTTGGGTGTGATATTTGACAGGCAACAGTTTCGGAATTTATTTCTGGTTTTTGAATTGTCACAACCTATGGGCGAATTGCTATAGTGAGATTTACAATTAAACCCCTTTTACTGTCAGAAGCCTAACTGCAAAAATCACTACTTGTAGATTACTACCATATTTATAATAAAAAACTTCCCTAATTATTTATAACCTAATTATTTATCAAGAATACTGCAAATCAATTGACCTGCACCATTGGATGTAAACTTCAAAATATTACCATTTTTTTGAATTTTTTCTTGAGTGTGACAATTATAAATTTCTAATGGCTTTCTTGAACCATTAATACTAACTTCTGCTCGATATTCCCAATAGTTTTTAGCACTGCGTTTAATGCTAAGAATACAAATTTTCTTACCATTGATGTTACGGCAAAAAGATGCTGCTGCAGGTTGCTTAACAGCAAAGAACAATAGGAATAAAACAATTGATAAAATAATGTATTTCCGCATTTCCAAATTTTGTTTGTAATATCAAATTTACTTGCAAGTGGAGTGTTATAATAAGAAACCAGATTTATCGGAGATAGATGTTAGTATGATGGAGAATTTAATGCTTTCCCTAGAAGAATATACTTTTTTATACGGATATAACCAGATTTAATATAATCAGGACTTACGCAAAATATCAGATTGTACACTATCTGTAGGAGGTGAACGGCAGTTTTGCTTCACAACATTAAATACTCCTATAGAACTTACCCATAAACAGGTTTTATTTAATAAATTTAATGGTTTAAACAACTGAGTCCTTTTGTAAAAAATAGAGGAAAGGCATTGTTGCCCCTTGACCAAACATGATCTGCCTGATTTACTTTAAATAAGTATCATTTTCCTATATAATCATAGGCTGTCCTAAACTAAAAAACCTAGAGTCAATATAATCAGGACTTACCCAACGACACTAATGATAGTGTAATTTTAGCTCATACAAAAACATTAGAAAAATTGTAAACACAGTTTAAAGATGATCAAAACATGAGTATCCAAGTAGAGTTTACCTTTTCCGACTTGATAGCAGGTTATGTTACCAGTTTTGACTCAGCTACAGATATCTTTGGCATCAAAACAACAGATGACAGAGAATTTCAAGCCAAGTTAACTGCTACTAGTTATGCTAAGCTTGTACAAAACTTAGGCGAACCATACCCAGATGCTACAAGTTCTATGCGCTCAATGTTAGTACCTGCTCGGTATCTATTCACTTATGGAGTATTTTACCCAGATAAGACCATATTTGAAGCAAAACAAATAGTATTTGTTAGTCGTCAAGTAGACAACTACATATTTGAAAAATCAAACTGGTGGGTAGACCAAATTCTTTCCCTAGCTAATTTTTTATCTCCAAGCCCAATTTGGTGACGAAGAAATAGATGATCGCAACTATCGCACAACTCTAGGTCTTTCTGGGGCAAAATCACTGGTAAACTTCCGTCAAGAAACTGATACTATCTCTCGGATGGTTTATGGGATGGCTACAGCATACATGATGACTGGAGAGGAAATTTTCCTAGAAGCAGCAGAAAAAGGGACTGAATATCTGCGAGACCATATGAGGTTTGTAGACTTAGACGAAGATGTCATTTATTGGTATCACGGTATCGATGTACAAGGGGAACGGGAACAGAAAATTTTTACGTCAGAATTTGGCGATGACTACAATGCTATTCCCGCCTACGAACAAATTTACGTCCTTACTGGTCCATTACAAACTTATCGTGTCAATGGCGATCCTCGGATAATAGATGATACTGAGAAAACTATTAAGTTCAGGACTTACGCACCGGCACTAATGGTAGTGGCAAGATCTTGAAAACGACATTTTTTTGCCCCATATATAGCGGTCTTGCGTAAGTCCTGAAGTTATTCAATGACTTTTTCCTAGACAAAAGTGATCGCGGTGGTTACTACTCCCACCTAGATCCTATTACTTTGGATCCTCTGAATGAATCATTAGCTCGGAACCAAGGTACCAAAAACTGGAACTCAGTTGGTGACCATGCACCAACATATCTGATTAATCTCTGGTTGGCAACAGAAAAACCAGAATATGCAGATATGCTCGAATACACTTTCGATACTATTGAAAAGCGTTTTCCCGACTATGAAAATTGCCCTTTCGTCAATGAAAAATTCTTTGAAGACTGGAGTCCCGATCAAACTTGGGGATGGCAACAAAACCGGGCAGTAGTTGGTCACAACATGAAAATTGCTTGGAATTTGATGCGGATGAATAGCCTGAAACCCAAGGATAGTTATGTTAATCTGGCAAAGAAGATTGCTGATGTAATGCCGGCAATGGGTAGCGACAAACAACGAGGTGGTTGGTTTGATGTGGTGGAAAGAGCATTAGGAGAAGGTGAAGAAATTCACCGCTTTGTTTGGCATGACCGCAAAGTTTGGTGGTAGCAAGAACAGTCTATTCTAGCTTATTATAGAACCCATTTGGTATCTTTTCCTTCTAGTGTTATACTAGGTAGCGATCGCCAATTATCATAAACAAGAGTTGGGCAAATGCCATATTCAAGTAGTTTAACAGACCAAGAATGGGTTATTATTGAACCACCCCGAAAAAATCACACGGGAGTTAGAAAAAATTTATCCAGCAATTATGACTAAGATTAGGTTTAAAGTCTCTCCCAAACCATCAAAAGTTGAGAAAGAAAAACAAGGAAAAACCGGATTTGCTCCAGTTAAAGCCAGATGGGTTATAGAAAGAACAAACTCTTGGATGGAAAGATGTAAAAGCTTGACTAAAAAAATTGATGGGAACCCTGGAAAATGCTACCGCCAAGATTAATCTTTGTTTGATCCGAAGAACATTTACAAAAAGGCTTAGAAGAAGGTCCCATTGGTGGTTTAGGAATTCACTTAGCTTATCAAAGTGTTGATAAGTTTATTTACGAAAAGATATAGAATGGGAATCGTAATATTTTCGTTGTGAATAGAACTATAACATAATAGGGATAATTATACGGAATATGCTAAATCGAAACTTTTTAAAACCAGGTGACTTAGTACAAGTTATTTCACCTAGTGGATGTCTGCGAGAGTTAGATGCTTTTCACAAAGGAGTGGAAATTTGGCGATCGCATGGCTATGAAGTGGAACTCACTCCTGACTATGACAAGCAGTGGGGTTATTTAGCAGGTACAGATGAAAGTCGCTGTAGTCAATTAGTGGCAGCTATTAATAATGAAAATTGTCGTGGCATTCTCTGCTCTAGGGGTGGTTATGGTGCTACTCGCATACTGGAAAAATGGCAAACCTTAAATAATTTTTCATTGTCCACTCCTAAATGGTTGATTGGTTTTTCTGATCTTACAGCTCTACTCTGGACTTTTAAGAAGATGGGCTTTCTCTGTGTTCATGGTCCATTATTAAATACCTTATCTGCTGAACCAGAGTGGTCAATTCAACGACTATTTGATTTGGTAGAGGGTCGTCCCCTAGAACCTCTAACAGGAAATGGTTGGGGTGGTGGCCAAGCAAAGGGGTATTTAATGCCAGTAAATTTGACTGTAGCTGGTCATTTATTAGGTACTAAGTATCAACCAGATTTGGGTGGGACAATTTTGGCTTTAGAAGATGTGAATGAAGCTCCTTACCGCATTGACAGAATGTTGACTCAGTGGCGTATGGCAGGTCTGTTGGACCAGGTTAAAGGTATTGCTCTGGGGCGGTTTAGTCAGTGTTCCCCTGGAGCAATGAATCATACCGAGTTTACTGTGGAGGAAGTATTGCGCGATCGTTTGGCTGATCTAAATATTCCTATTGTCTCTGAATTTCCCTTTGGCCATGATAGCCCCAATGCAGCTTTACCTGTAGGAATAGAGGCCAATCTTGATGGAGATGAAGGTATTCTAGAAATTAAGAGGAAGTAAGGAGTAAGGCTTACTAGTCAAATCAAATAATTGGACAATATTGTGCACAATTGCACATTCTTTAATCTCTCTGGTTTTTGTAACTGGAGAGTACAAAGTTATTCTAAAAAATGAGTCGCTGTAATCAATTAGTGGCAGCTACTAATAATGAAAATTGTCGTGGTATTCTCTGCTCTAGGGGTGGTTATGGCGCTACTCGTTATACTAGAAAACTGGCAAGGCCTAAATAATTATTCATCGTCCACTCCTAAATGGTTGATTGGTTTTTCTGATGTTACAGCTCTACTCTGGACTTTTAGCAAGATGGACTTTCTCTGCATTTATGGTCCATTATTGGCTACTTTATCTCCCGAACCAGAGTGGTCAATTCAACAACTATTTGATGTGGTAGAGGGTCGTCCCCTAGAACCTCTAACAGGAAATGGTTGGGGTGGTGGCCTAGCATTGGGGTATTTAATCCCAGTAAATTTGACTGTAGCTGGTCATTTATTTAGATACTAAGTATCAACCAGATTTGAGTGGGACAATTTTAGCTTGAGAAGATGTGAATGAAGCTCTTTACCCCATTGACCGAATCTTGACTTAGTGCCGTATGGCAGGTTTGTTGGAGCAGGTTAAAGGTTTTGCTCTGGGGCGGTTTAGTCAGTGTTCCCCTGGAGCAATGAATCATACCGAGTTTACTGTGGAGGAAGTATTGCGCGATCGCTTGGCTAATTTAAATATTCCTATTGTCTCTGAACTTCCCTTTGGCCATGATAGCCCCAATGTAGCTTTACCTGTAGGAATGGAGGCCAATTTTGTCTAACTACTTCAGGACTTACGCAGTACCGCTATATATGGTGCAAAAATTTTTTATTTTCAAGATATTGCCACTAGAACCAGTGCCGTTGCGTAAGTCCTGTACTTATAAGGTAAGTTTAAAGGCTGACATTGACTTATATGATGTTGAAAACAATAACCCTCATTAGACCATAATTATTAATTTTGGTGTAAGCTTTTTGGTTACTGGTAGAGATATATTCTTACGAGCACTGACTAAAAAATCAATCGTCAAATCTCAAATCTATGATAAATGACCAAAAAATAAACTCTCAAGCCCCTCCTTGAAGGGTGATGAAGAAACTAAACTTCAGTATTTTAAGCCTCTGACTTCAGTAGTTGGTACTGATAACTTATAACTAATACAGAACTTACGCTCAGGTACTATATATAGAGCCTTGGTGCGTTACGAAACGCGCAATTCAAGTCGCGAAGCGTTCGCTCCCCTTGGCGTCAGCAAAACACACCCTACTAATAGCGTTCATGCGTAAGTCCTATAATAATTGATCACTGAAATGACATCTGGCACCTGAAAAATGACTAATCAACAAACTCTCAGGCGGAAACTCTTAGACTTAGACAATAGTAACTACAAAGCCTACAGAGAGATTCAAGGTAGTTACGAATTTCCTGACTTTACCCTAATTATTGACCATGTTCAGGGAGATCCCTTTGCCACCCCTAGTAAGCTTCGGGTACAGGTGCCATATACAGTTACTGGCTTTCTTCCAGAACTTTATAAAAATCCCATTCGGGAAATGGCCTTACGAGATTTCCTAACTCGTAAATTTGACAGACTGGCCTACGAAGTCAGTGGACGTCGTGGCACTGGCAAGAGTGGGATGATGGCAATTACGAAAATGGGGCAGGAAGTTCTAGAACGAACATCAGCCTACCTGATTAAGTTAGCCCCCCCAGCTCCTAAACCTACTCCTGGTTCAAACCCAGCTTTAGAAAGGGTAAAACCTATAAAATTAAGTAGTCAAAAGGGTGTAGAAGTTCGATTAATAGTCGGATTACCTGCTGGTGGTCGTCGGATTTTAGGTAGGCAAGCAGCAGAAATGCTTTGTGATGATATCCCATATATTGTTCACCGGATTCTCAAATATGAACAATTAGATGCTGATGTTTGTCGCCGTCATGTAGAAACTGTAGAAGATACGGATTGGTTACGGAAACAGTTGCCAGAAAAAAATTTAGTAGCTTTTGTGGCTAATGGTGCAATTTTACCTCGTCGAAGTGGGGTTGATGATCGCCCTTTATCATCTGAGGAAGTAGTACCATTTAAATCCCCCCCTTCTCTGGAAGTAGAATTTGAATGTCCAAATCAAGGTAAAATTTCTGGTATGGGAATTCCTAAAGGGGTGACATTGATTGTTGGTGGAGGTTATCATGGTAAGTCTACTCTCCTTAAAGCAATTGAACGAGGGGTGTATAATCATGTTCCTGGTGATGGACGTGAATTTGTAGTGACAGATTCGGCAGCAATTACAATTAGAGCCGAGGAAGGCCGTAATGTTGCTAGTGTAGATATTTCTCCTTTTATTAATCATTTGCCTCAAGGTCGTTCAACTACTCAGTTTACTACTGAAAATGCTAGTGGTAGTACATCTCAAGCGGCAAATATTATGGAAGCTTTGGAGGCGGGTCTGGGAAATAGTAACTCTGAAGAAACGGCAACTACTTCTATTACCCCTGTATTTTTAGTAGATGAGGATACAGCAGCTACTAATTTTATGATTCGTGATCGCCGAATGCAAGAACTTATTGCTAAAGAGCGGGAACCAATTACTCCTTTTATTGATAAGGTACGACAGTTGTATACAGATTATCAAGTCTCAACTATTTTAGTAATGGGTGGTAGCGGTGACTATTTTGAGATAGCAGATAAAGTAATTGCGATGGAAAACTTCCAAGTGCAAGAAGTTACAGAAAAAGCTAAGGAGATCGCTGAAAAATATGCAACTGGTCGTACTACTGAAGGTGGTGAAAATTTTGGTCAAATTCGAGCACGAATACCACTACCAGAAAGTTTAGATCCTAGCCGGGGGCGACGAGATGTGCGTTTAAAAGTGCGAGATGCTGATGAAGTCGTGTTTGGGAGTGAAGATGTTGACCTTTCTGCAGTGGAACAATTGGTGAGTAAAGACCAACTAAGGGCAATTGTTGCCGCTATGGCTTATGCTAAAAAACAATATATGGATGGTAATCGGACATTATTAGAAATTATTGATGCTGTCATGGCAGATATTGAATCCAACACTTTGGATGTTTTAGTTCCTTTTCCACAAGGAGATTTAGCTCTCTTCCGACGCTTTGAGTTGGTGGCAGCAATAAATCGTCTGCGAACTTTGGTAGTTAAATAGGGCTGGCTAAAAAAGTTTTTTTCAAGAAGAGGAAAAGGGAATTTACCCACCCCTAACCCCGACCGTAAAGGGGTAATTTGCAGAATTGTCCCTTGATTTTTCTGCAGTGGTCAGTCCAAAATACTAACTTTTTGAGCTCTCAGGACCGAAAACTAGACACTTTTTTCGGTCCTAAAAATGCTGAAACCTTTATGTGTCAATGCTTTAATATTTAATCAGCAAGCCCTACTTAGAATCTACTGTAAACCCTTATTATTTGATTAAGTCAATATTTTACTTCCTACTTCCTATTCTCTTCACTTGGTGTGAATTCTATTTAATTGCTTTAAAGCCCATTTTGCGGTTTTCTCTACTTCTGGATCTGGGTCATACTCTGCTCGTTGCAATAAGTTAGTGGCTTGAGTGATTAATTCATAAATTCGTGTTAAATCTCGGATAGCATTCTTTCTTACTTCCCCATGATCATTCTGTAGTGATATTGCTAGAGCTCTAGTTATTGGTTTTAATATTCTAGTACCAATTTCTGAGAGAGTTGCTAAAATTAAACTTTGCTGTTTAGAATCAGAATCTATAAGTAAATTAACTAATGGTTGAATAGCTCTAGAATCTCCTTTTTGCCCAAGCTCCCAAATGGCTTGATGTCGTTTGTTCGGGTCAAAATTTTGCAATTCATTAATCAACTGCTCAATAATATTAACTTGAGGCAAAGGATAATTATTTTGCTGAGTAGTATTGTTAGAGTTGAAGTCTTGAACGATATAATTTTTGTCAGTTGCTTTTGAGAAATTTAGTTGAGTTTCTTTTTGATCATAATTATTATTTTCTTGATGAACGATAGAATCACTACTATCAACTATAGAAAATGTTTCTGCTTCAATTTCGTGATCTTGATGATGCAATTTGGAGCTATTCTGGGAAATTGTTACATCAGCATTTTCCCCTAAGTCTTCTTGTAGTGGAGGAACAAAAGAATCTAAAGAATTTTCAGTATTGTCCACGGAATAGTTTTCAGAAGATACTGATAAGTTTCGGCTATTTAGTTCGGGATAGTTAGTTTCTAAATCAGGTAAAGTTCCTTCTGATATTTCCTCTGGATCTAAATTGTTAGGTTTATGATCGTCAAACAGCTTGAGTAAAATGAAGACTACTATGCCAGTGACTAGAACAGATATTATGCTCAAAATAAATAGTGTTTTTCGCTCCCCTAGAATCTTGAGTATGGAACGAATTAGTTTAGGCACTTTTGAATCAGAGGAATTTGATTTTTTTTTCTTGCTTTTTTGAGATTCCTTGACTTTTGAATCACTATCTTGAGCAATATATAGAGGAACTAAAGAATTAATTTGATGAGATTGTTCTAGGTTTTCTATTTTTCTCAAGGTACGATTACTAAATTTCCCTGTGCTAGAGTTGTCGATTACCGCTCTACTCACAGTTGGAGAAAAGCAAAAGAAAGTCAACCATGTAATAATCAAAAAAGTGGATTTGTTGTCGAGCATGATGTTCTTTCAGAAGTTTTCTAAGGTATCTTTTACTGATTGATAGGTCATTTCAGTTAAGCTGTTAATTATTTAGATCGCCTATTCTAGTAACAACTAATTAAAGCAAAAAAAGTTTTTACAGCAAGGATTTAGTTATTTTGGTAAAATTTACAATACGTCGTTTTAATGCTCAACAGCTTATATATACCTCCCTTAACTTTTGACCTTTTTTTTCTGACTTTAGGATTGCACTGAATTGTACAAGTACATTTCAAGTATAACCCATAATATAGGTAAATATTATATTTACAGGACTTCCGCAGTAATGCTATATATGGTGTATTTATGGTAAAATTTTCAGATATTTACTCTACAATTAGTGCCTTTCCTTAAGTCCTGATTTAGCTAAGTTGAGCAGTAGTAATTTATAGGTAAGCTGAAAATTCGGAAAGGTAAAGGGTATATTTAGTGTGAAATTAGATAGAAAAAAATTCGGAAAGGTAAAGGGTGTATTTAGTGTGAAATTAGATAGAAAAAATTTTTTATTAATAGAACATAGTTGAATAGTAAAAAAATCCACTCTGCTTTCTCCTACTTTTTTCCTTCATTTTTTTACTGGGACTTTAGGGAAAAAATGGTAAAAAAAGGGGT
This sequence comes from Trichodesmium sp. MAG_R03, assembly GCA_023356535.1. Classification (GTDB taxonomy): domain Bacteria; phylum Cyanobacteriota; class Cyanobacteriia; order Cyanobacteriales; family Microcoleaceae; genus Trichodesmium. The sequence continues at coordinate 15,544 of JAKQYF010000086.1, forward strand.
AAAATAAATAAATATAGGACTTACCCATGAAGGCTATTGGTAGGGTGTGTTTTGCTGACGCCAAGCGGAGCAAACGCTTCGCGACTTGAATTGCGCGCTTCGTAACGCACCAAGGCTCTATATATAGTGCCTTGGGGTAAGTCCTGATATAGTACCTTTGCGTAAGTCCTGTAAATAGTAAGTATTTGACATTAATTGCTACAGTACTACAATTGTGAAAATATGATGAAAAAACAACTCTACAGGTGTTTCAGTCCACAACCTCACATATGTTAGCATTTTGGGCGGTATTGGGTAAGTCCTATCTAATAATAAACATAGTATAGAAATAGTAATTTTAAACACTTGAGAAGAAAAAATCTGATGAAAACTAACCTTCAAAAAAAAATAACTGATGGCTCAACTACATCTCAAGAACAAAGGGAGCTTAAAGAAAAATTCCCCCTAGATAGCCCAAATAGGCGCAAATTCTGGGGGATAGCTCTAGTAACAACAGGACTCTTAGTCCTATCCATAGGCATTTACCTAGTTCGTAACCAGTTTCAGGGTAAAGTAGAAGTCCTTGAAACTCTGACGATACCTGTTCAAGCTCAAAATATAGTTGTCAGAATCACAGCTAGTGGAGAAGTTCAACCAATACAACGAGTTAACCTCTCTCCCAAAAATCAAGGCCGTTTAGCACAATTATATGTCGAACAGGGCGATCGTGTTCAAGCAGACCAAATTATCGCCCGTATGGAAAGTCGTGATCTAGAGGCCAAACTCCGCCAAGCTCAGGCCAGACTTCAAAGTAGCAAAGCAAATTTGGCAAAGCAGGAAACTGGTAGTCGTCCAGAAGAAATTGCTGCTGCCAGAGCGCGTTTAAATCAAGTGGAAGCTCGTCTATCTCAACTGCAAGCTGGCAGTCGTCAGGAAGAAATTGCTGTGGCGAGGGCACGTTTAGATCAAGTGGAAGCTCGTCTATCCCAACTACAAGCTGGCAGTCGTCAGGAAGAAATTGCTGTGGCGAGGGCACGTTTAGATCGAACTCAAGCCAATTTATCTCAACTACGAGCAGGGAACCGTAGTGAAGAAATTGCCCAGGGGAAAGCTCGTTTAGAACAGGCGAGCGCTCGTTGGGAAGATGCTCAAACTGGAAGTCTGAAAGAGGAGATTGCACAAGCTAAAGCTAGAATAGAAGCGACAAAAGCAGAGTTAGACTTAACGAAAAAACGGCTAGAACGATATCAAAACTTGGTGGATGAAGGAGCAATAGCTCGCGATGCTTATGAAGAATATGTTAGAGATGATCGCCGAGTGAAGGCTAATTTACAGGAAGTTGAAAAACGTTCAGAACAACTTACTCAAGCTAGACGGGCTGAAATAGAGCGCTTAACTGCTGCTGTAGAACAGGAAAAACAGGCTTTTCAATTGTTAGAAAAGGGTGCTCGCCTGGAGGAAATTGCTAAAGCTGAAGCTGAAGTTGCTGAAGCTCGCAGTCAATTGGCACAGTTGGTTAATGGTACTCGCCCGGAAGAAATTGCTAGAGCTGAAGCTGAAGTTGCTGAAGCTAACAGTCAGTTGGAGCAGTTGGTTAATGGTACTCGCCCGGAGGAAATTACTAGAGCTGAAGCTGAAGTTGCCGAAGCTAACAGTCAGTTGGAGCAGTTGGTTAATGGTACTCGCCTGGAGGAAATTGCTAGAGCTGAAGCTGAAGTTGCCGAAGCTCAAGCACAAGTTCGCTATCAGGAAATTTTATTGGAAGAGACTAAAATTCGTGCTCCTTTTTCCGGGGTTATTACTCAGAGATATGCTAGTCAAGGGGCATTTGTGACACCTGCTACTTCTGCCTCTAATGCTACTTCTGCCTCTTCAACTTCTATTGTTGCTTTAGCTAGAGGTTTGGAAGTTTTGGCTAAAGTTCCAGAAGCAGATATAGGTCAAATTAAATCTGGTCAAACTGTGGAAATTGTTGCTGATGCTTATCCTGATCAAGTCTTTAAAGGTAAGGTGAAATTAATTGCTCCAGAAGCAATATTAGAAAGAGATGTAACATTATTTGAGGTGCGAGTTGCTTTAGAGAGTGGTAAAGAAAAATTACAGTCAGGGATGAATATTGATTTACAGTTTTTAGGCGAGCGCTTAGAGAATGCTTTAGTAGTACCGACGGTGGCGATCGTTACTAAGAAAGGAGAGACTGGGGTGTTAATTCCTGATGCGAAAAATCAGCCGCAGTTTCGGTCTATTACTGTAGGTTTTAATGTTGGTAATAAAATTCAAGTTCTCCAAGGAATAAAAGCTGGAGACCGAGTTTTCATTGAACTACCCGAAGGTAAAAAACTAGATGATATTTTTGGCAATGGATAATATACATCTCCATAAAAGAAGGAATGGCAAGCAGGGGGAAATATGCCAATGTAGTCTGTTCTGAAAAAAAAGTAAAACTTTCGCCCCTCTTTTCTGTCCCTTGTCAAATTCCATTTGTGATACTATAACAGGACTTATGCAAAGGTACTATATATAGAGCATTGGTGCGTTCAAAGTGCGCAATTCAAGTCGCGAAGCGTTCGCTCCGCTTGGCGTCAGCAAAACACACCCTACCAATGGTGTTCATGGGTAAGTCCTGTATAAAAGGTAGATTGAAATCTAGTTAATAGCCTCCTATTTTCAGGGGATAAAAAAAAGAAAATTCCCTATTTCCATTTCTAGCCTCCCTGTTTGTAACAGACATTTGGCTCATCAAAAAATTTATATTACCAGGACTTAGACAGATGAACCCAGAAACTAGGTTGCTTTGTGTAAGTCCTAGTTATTCCATTATCAATAATTATGAACATTTTAGAAAGTCTCAAAATGGCAACTACAGCCCTCCTAGCTAATAAAGTTCGTAGTGGCTTAACTATGTTAGGAATTATCATCGGCAATGCTTCTGTTATTGGCATGATCGGTATTGGTGAAGGAGCACAAAAATTTGTTAACGATCAGGTTAATTCTCTGGGACCAAATGTTTTATTTGTTTTGCCAGGAAGTGCTGAAGCTCAAACACAACCTGTTCTGCCTCCCCAAACATTAGTATTAGCAGATGCAGAGGCGATCGCTTCTCAAGTCCCAGCAGTTAAAGAGGTTGCTCCTTCTCTTAATGCTAACGAATTAGTTAGCTACCGCAATAAAAACGCATCACCAAGTATAATTGGCACGACTCCAGAATATTTAACTGTCAGAAATTTTGATGTCGCCAAAGGTAGATTTTTAACAGATTTAGATTTACAAAGACAAGAAAATATAGTTGTTTTGGGTTCAGAATTGGCAGAACAATTATTTGGTAATCAAAATTCAATTGGAAAACGAGTGCGCATCAAAAATACTAGCCTACAAGTTGTTGGAGTCATGACAGCTAAAGGTGCTAATTTTGGTAATAATCAGGATATGAGCGCTTTTATTCCGATTACTACTATGGCAAATAGAATTATTGGCAGGTCTTCTCCTTATGGTATTAAGGTAACTTTTATTTCTGTGTCGGTCAAGGATGAAGATAGTATGGAAGCTGCACAGTTTCAAATAGAAAATCTGTTGCGACTACGACATAAAATTACTGATCAAGATGATTTTACTGTCAGAAACCAGAAAGAAATATTGCAAATTTTAGGAGGTATTACGGTAGCTTTGACTTTATTCTTGGCATCCACAGCAGGGATTTCTTTAGTAGTAGGTGGTATTGGTATTATGAATATTATGTTAGTTTCAGTAACAGAAAGAACTAAAGAAATTGGATTAAGAAAGGCTATTGGTGCTTCCCAGAAAGATATTTTAGTTCAGTTTATTATTGAGTCGGTAATTTTGTCCGTTGCAGGTGGATTAATTGGTACTGGAATAGGTGTTAGTGGGGTATTAATTTTGGGTGCTTTAACTTCTTTTGAAACCGGAATTTCAGTAGCAGCGATCGCTATTGCTTGTGGTGTTTCTGGTGCTATTGGTTTGTTTTTTGGAGTTTTTCCGGCAAAACAAGCAGCTAAATTAGATCCTATTGTGGCTTTGAGAAGTATATAATAATATCATTTCCGGTTGAATACTTACACTTTGGAGGATTTTGGCACTTACAGCGGTTTTCATTTCAGTAGACCACGGTAAGGGCGAAGGGCCGTTCGCCCCTACAGGGTTTTGGTTATGGTGATGTGGTTTATCAATCTGAAAATGGCTGTATGCTCTCTGGCGGAAGGCAGAAGGATAGAATTGGCACTTACGGTCGAAAGTTTTTTTAATCACTGATGATCTGGATATAATTAAAGCAATTATTAATGCTAAAACCTTTATAGCGCTGGCATCTGGGTTGGGATAGTTATACTTCGCCCTTGATGAAATCTGCTATAATTCTAGCGCTTTTCACATTATTTATGAGACTACGGTGAGTATTGGCTACCCAAAAGCATCTTCCCGGCGTTGGTGATTTTGGCCTGTGATTGTACTTTAATGGCGATCGCCTAAATATTAACTGAAAAACATTTGATATTTGGCCAAATTTAGGTTTCATAGCTTGATTCACCAATGTCCCTACTCCATAGTCAACCTGTTGTTCTGCAATAAGCATTATTGTGTAATTCTCATTACAGCGCTTTTCAAATTGATGAACTACATCGCCATAACCAAAACCTTGTAGGGACGTTGCATAACAAAAATGCGTTTTCCTGACGGAATGCTGCGCAAACATGTCGCTAAGCGTTACGTCCCTACTGTGGTCTA